>VSPF01000116.1 GCA_009775195.1 Muribaculaceae bacterium | reverse complement strand
ACATATACACAAGACTTTAAATCAGCGTTAGCCGAGGTACGCGAAGCCCTTGACAAAGGAGACTATGCCGGAGCCGACAAAGCCAATCGCGCATTGCAAGGTCATTATAGCGAGAACTACCTGCCGTTGGGACGACTGTATATTAGGAAACACGGGACAAAGTCATCAGCCGAAATCAACCGGCAGCTCGATATCTCGGAGGCTGTTGCAACCACGACCGATGCCTCATTTGCGCGAGAATATTTTGCCTCGTCACCCGACTCGGTAATTGCTGTCAGCATAAACGCACGCCAAAAAGCCAAGCTCGATTTCAGTATCGATTTCTCTTCCCTGCTACCCCACACAGTGAGCGTAGAGGGAAATGAGATAATAGTCGACGGCTATGCGTCTTATCATTCCTACCCCAACTATTACAACGCTGTTCCCAATCAGGAGAAACACCTCTACGACCCGTCGAAAGGCATACACTTCCGCACGGTCATACTGGTCGATGCGCCTGGTAGCCATATCAAAGCCGACGGCAACTCAATAACGGTAAAGGGCGGTAAATCGGCCGCTATCTATGTGTCGAACGAGACAAGTTTCAACGGTTTTGATAAAAACCCCGTAACCAACGGAAAGGAATATAAACAAGTAGCCCAGAATAATGTAAGCAAAGCCCGGACAAAGGGATACGACGCTCTTCGCCGCAGTCATATCAACGACTATAAATCGTTTTTCAACCGTGTGTCGCTCGACCTCGGCAAGACCGCACCCGAGATAGCATCATTACCAACTGACGTACAGCTAAAGAACTATACACTAAAAGGTCAACACAACCCCGAGCTTGAAGCCCTGTATTTTCAATATGGCCGTTACTTGCTCATATCCTCGTCACGCACCCCGGGCGTTCCGGCAAATCTGCAAGGATTATGGAACGAGTCGCTCTTGCCGCCATGGAGCAGCAACTATACCACCAACATCAACCTCCCCGAAAATTACTGGGGCGTAAATGTTACCAACCTGTCGGAACTCCACCAGCCGCTGCTTGACTTCATCGGTCAACTTGCAACCAACGGGACCCGGTCGGCAAAAACATTTTATGGCGTAGAGCGTGGTTGGAGCCTGGGCCACAATACTGACATCTGGGCAATGACCAACCCTGTCGGCCTACAGTCGGGCGACCCGGTATGGGCCTGTTGGAACATGGGCGGAGCATGGATTGCGTCACACATCTGGGACCACTATCTCTTCACCCAAGACATGGACTTTCTCCGCAAATATTACCCCTATCTAAAAGGCGCGGCTGATTTCTGCCTGGGCTGGATGGTCGAAAAAGACGGCAAACTTATGACGTCGCCGGGTACTTCGCCTGAAAACCAATTTCTTACCGACGAAGGGAAGAGGGTTGCAACATCTTACGGTGTGACATCCGACCTCGCTATGATACGCCAGTGCCTTTCCGACGCAGTGGCTGCGGCTAAAATGCTTGACACCGATGCGGCCTTCGTGGCCGAGGCTCAAAGAGCATTAACTCAACTCGCGCCTTATCAAATTGATTCGCGAGGTGCTATCCAGGAATGGTATCACCCGTTCAAAGAAGCCGAGCCAAACCACAGGCATCAGTCACACCTCTACGGGCTCTTCCCGGGAAACCATATCAGCCCCGACAAAACTCCCGGCCTTGCCAAGGCCGCGCACAAGACCCTCGAACTGCGCGGCACTGAATCGACCGGCTGGAGCACAGGTTGGCGAATCAACCTCTATGCCCGCCTGCTCGATGCCGACATGGCATACACCACTTACCGCAAATTGCTGAAATATATCAGTCCCGACAAATATAAGGGTGACGATGCCGTACGCGGAGGAGGCACCTACCCTAACCTACTCGACGCACATTCACCATTTCAAATCGACGGCAACTTCGGCGGGACGGCCGGCGTGGCTGAAATGCTCATACAGTCTGACGGCTCGTCAATCACCCTCCTGCCTGCCGTACCCGAAAAATGGAATACGGGCAATGTGAGAGGCCTGAAAGCAAGGGGCGGATATACAGTAGACTTCGGCTGGTCTGATGGAAAAGTGACTAAGGCAACAGTCGCTTCAGACACGGGCGGCACCACAGTGCTCAATATCAACGGCAAGCCATACGACGTACGCCTCAATCCCGGGCAAGCCTTAACACTCGACTTCAACTAACTTTTTAATATGTATAACCGATTATTATTATTTTCAATAGCCGTTGCGGCCACATTGTCACTACCGGCACAAAAAACGCGATGGTGCATAAGCACAAAAGACAACTTATGGTCATATCGCGACATAAACCTCGACAAAGCTCCTACCAACGGAGTCGTGACCGACATAACGCCGTCGCCCGGGCATGAGTTCAAATGTCTCGGCACGACTTTCAACGAACTCGACTGGGATGCGTTTCTCTCCCTTACCCGCGACGAGCAAGACGAAATCATGCACCGGCTTTTCGCTCCTGACGGCGACCTGAAGTTTACCCGTGGACGAATATCGATGAATTGCAACGACTACGGGCGGTCGTGGTATAGCTGTGACGACGTGGCCGGGGATTTCGAACTTCGATACTTCAACATCGACCGCGACAAACGCAGCATCATTCCCCTGATACGCGCCGCTCAGAAATATAACCCCGAGCTGACATTCTGGGTGTCGCCGTGGTCGCCACCGGCATGGATGAAAATCAACAACGACTACCCGGTAGTCAGCAGCAAGCACAACGATGCAGACCCACGAGCCGACTATCTGCTCTTCGGCGTGACCGACGACATTGACGAAGACGAGATGAAGCTGCTCGGCGAACGCAAGGGTCAGTTTCCCCGACGCCTCGCTACACAGGACTACTTCATTCAAGACCCCCGTTATCTGAAGGCATACGCCGATTATTTCTGCAAGTTTATCGACGAGTACAAAAAACAAGGCGTGCCAATCGACATGGTTATCTACCAGAACGAAGCTTACAGCTACACACCCTATCCCGGATGTGCCTGGACGGCAGAAGGCACCGTGCGCTTCAACCGCGACTACCTGGCCCCGACTTTGAAGAAGAAGCACCCCGACGTAAGCCTCTACCTCGGCACGTTCAACACCAACCGTCGTGACCACGTAGAGAAAATATTATCTGACAGCACACTGCGCGAGAGCATCGACGGACTTGCCTTTCAATGGGAAGGACGCGAAATACTCCCATCCATACAAAGCCAATACCCGGCATACGACTATATATGCTCAGAAAGCGAGTGTGGTAACGGCGATATGGACTGGAAGGCGGCCGAACACACATTCTTCCTTATCTGCGACAATTTAGGCAAAGGCTGCACACAGTGGTTCAACTGGAACTTCCTTCTCCCCAAGAAAGGCACCAGCCCCTGGGGGTGGAACCAGAACGCCCTAATCGAACTCGACCCTGACACACGTACTGTCAGGTACACGCCCGAATATTATGCGGTAAAACATTTCTCGCAGGCACTCAGTGCCGGCGATACCATCACTGTCTATATACCCCTCGACGAACGCGGTATCTCGGGCCTTGTAACCAAGGACAAATCCGGTCGCGAAAGCGTCTTCCTTTCCAACACCAAAGACCAAGCCCGGGATATATCGCTAAAGTTCGGTGCAAAATATCTCAACGTCACCCTGCCCCCTCATTCATTGAGCAGTTTTAGAAACGTAAAGAAGCAATAAAATACATACGACAATATACTTGGGCGAGAAATAGGCAGAAACCTGTTTCTCGCTTTTGTTTTTCGGCGAATAGTCGTATATTTGCAGCAAAATAAACGAACATGGAACATAAAATCAAGAAATGGAAACTCTTAGAGTCGGAATATATAATACGCCGGCCCTGGCTTACCGCCCGTCGTGAAAAAGTGCAGTTGCCCGACGGCACCATACACCCCGAGTATTACGTACTCGAATATCCCGACTGGGTAAATATAATAGCCGAGACCAAGGATGGCCGCTATGTACTTGTAGAACAATACCGCCACGGACTTGGCGAGATATCAATAGAGCTGTGTGCCGGATGCGTCGAACCCGGGGAAGCCCCTGTCGACGGAGCCAGGCGCGAGCTGCTCGAAGAGACAGGTTTTGGCGGCGGCGAATGGGAACTCATAGCTACCCTGTCGCCAAACTCGAGCACATCTACAAACATGTGCTATTGCTTCGTGGCTCATGGAGTCGAAATCAAAGACAAAGAACAACATCTCGACACTACCGAAGACATAGCCGTGCACCTGGTTACACGCGACGAATTATACCGGCTCCTTTCCGATGGCGAAATAAAACAGGCAATGATGGCCGCGCCTTTGTGGAAATATTTTGCAACAAAGGAAAAATAATTTTACCAAAGCTTGCGGCTGTATTAACATTTTTTGTAATTTTGCCGAGAATAGTGTAAAGTTATGGTAAAAATCAAGACCAATGTGTGGCGCACCGCCCGCGACTATATCTTCATAACCGTAGCCATGGCAATATATGCCTTTGGCTTTTGCGCGTTTATCTTGCCTGAAAAGGTCGTAATCGGCGGTCTTGCCGGTATAGGCACCATAGTTTACCTGACCCTGGGCATACCTGTGGCTATCACGCAATATGCCTGTAATTTGGCCTTACTGGCGATAGCCTATAAAATAGTAGGCAAAAAATTTGTTCTCGGCACCATCTACGGGGCAACGATGATTTCGGTCTTCGTCGGTATTTTTCAGCCACTATTTGACGAACCACTGACCAACGAACCGTTTATGAACATCGTCATAGGCGGCCTTATGGCCGGCCTAGGAGTAGGCATAGCCTTCACTCACAACGGTTCGTCGGGCGGCACCGATATCGTGGCGGCAATGGTTTCGAAATATACCAACGTGACCGTCGGCCGCACGATGCTCTACAACGACTGCATCATCATATCTTCGTCATATTTCATATCGCACCGCATCGACCTTGTCGTGTACGGCTTCGTGGTACTCATCTTATGCTCGTATATGGCCGATATGCTAATCAATACCAACCGGCAGGCAGTACAGTTTACCATCTTCTCAAAAAAATGGCAAGAGATAGCGACCGCCATAAATAACGAGGCGCGTCGTGGCTGCACCGTGCTCTCTGGCATGGGCTGGTATTCGAAACAAGACGTGAAGGTGCTGCTTGTCATGTGCCGCAAAATCGAGTCGGTCACGATATCGCGTATCATCAAATCTATCGACCCCGAGGCATTTGTAACACAAACCAACTGCAACGGCGTATATGGCAAGGTCTTCTACGAACTCAAAGTAAAAATGCCCATGCCTCATCACAAGGGTGATAAAAACCGGGTGAAAGTTGCCGATGCCGACGTGGCTGAGTAAGATAGTGTCGATGTATGTCGACGGCTTCCGCTCAATGACTGTCGGGCGCAAGCTGTGGCTGCTCATAATCATAAAGTTTTTTTTATTTTTCGCGATATTGAAGTTGTTTTTCTTTCCAGATATACTACAAAGCACATACGACAACGATACCGACCGTGCCGAAGCAGTACGCGAAGCACTCACAAATCCATAAATAACATTAACACCCATAATATCTAACTATGAACGATTTACTAAGCGTGGTTGACTGGTCGCGGGCACAGTTCGCACTGACAGCCATGTACCACTGGCTATTTGTGCCATTGACAATCGGACTGTCGGTGATTGTTGCAATCATGGAGACAATCTATGTGCGGACAGGTCAGGAACGGTGGAAAGGGATAACCAAATTCTGGATGACCCTCTTCGGCATAAATTTCGCCTGCGGCGTAGCCACGGGCCTGATACTTGAATTCGAGTTTGGTACCAACTGGTCGAACTACAGCTGGTTTGTAGGCGACATATTCGGTGCCCCACTCGCTATCGAGGGCCTGTTAGCATTCTTTATGGAAGCGACCTTTGTGGCCGTCATGTTCTTTGGATGGAAAAAAGTGAGCAAGCGGTTCCACCTCTTGTCGACGTGGCTGGTGGCTCTCGGCGTGTCGCTTTCGGCACTATGGATACTTGTGGCCAACGCATGGATGCAGTCGCCTGTAGGCATGGAGTTCGACCCGGCCCAGATGCGCAATGTCATGTCGGATTTCGGTGCCGTGGTGCTGAGCCCGGTGGCTATCAACAAGTTCTTCCATGCCGTTTTTAGCGGCTGGGCCCTTGCCGGTATATTTGTCATAGGCGTAAGTTCGTGGCTGCTATTGCGCAAGCGCAATGTGTCGGCTGCGCGAAGCTCGATGCTGATAGGTGCATGTGTCGGCCTTGCTGGTATGCTTGTCACATTTATGACGGGCCACGGTTCGGCCGTAGAGGTTGCCAGGGTGCAGCCCATGAAACTGGCCGCCATGGAAGGCGTATATAACGGCAGTGTCGGTCAAGACCTCACTGCCTTCGGCATACTCAAACCTGATGCCGCCGCAACTCCCGACGACCCGATGATGTTTGCAATCGACCTGCCCAAGGGACTGTCGTATATGATATATATGCACGGCGACGGTTTCGTGCCAGGTATAAATGACCTGATAGCCGGACGCACCATCAACGAGGCCGGCGACACTGTCTACGGCCTCAGTTATGCCGACAAACGCGAAATCGGTCTTGCTGCACGCCAGGCTCTCCGCGACTACGCCGAAGCAAGCAAAGCCGGCGATGCAGCTGCCATGGAGGCCGCAGCCGCGTCGGTCAAGGAAAACTTCGAGTATTTCGGTTATGGCTACCTTGACAATCCGTCGGATGCCGTGCCCCCTGTAGGTATGACCTTCTACGCATTCCACATCATGGTATTGACCGGCGGCTACCTGTTGCTGTTCCTCATCGTGGCAGCATTCGCAAGCTACCGCAAGTCTAAATTGCTCGAACGCGCCTGGTTCCTATGGCTCGGTATGCTGTCGGTGGCCATAGTATGGGTATGCAGCCAGTCGGGCTGGGTACTTGCCGAGGTAGGCCGCCAGCCCTGGGTAATTCAGGACCTGATGCCGACAAATGCCGCCATCAGCGGAATACAGGCATCGTCGGTACAGCTTACATTCTGGATATTTGCCGCGATATTTACCGCCCTGCTCATAGCCGAAATAAGTATCATGCTGCGCTATATCAACACAGCATCAAAGTCTAACATCGAAACACACGACTAAAATGGACACACTCGCAATATTACAGTCATATTGGTGGCTGCTTATCGCCGTTCTTGGCGCAGCACTCGTCTTCTTACTCTTCGTGCAGGGCGGCCAGTCAATGCTAATGTGCCGCTTCAGCGATGACGAACGCCAACTCATGGCCAACTCGCTCGGCCGCAAGTGGGAATTTACATATACGACGCTCGTGGTTTTCGGCGGCGCATTTTTTGCCTCATTCCCCTTGTTCTACAGCACCAGTTTCGGTGGTGCATACTGGCTTTGGATGCTTATACTGCTCAGTTTCGTACTCCAGGCCGTCAGCTATGAATTTCGCCGCAAGAAGGGAAATATCTACGGCACACGTGTTTACGACGGCTTCTTGATGTTCAACGGGCTTTTCGGCTGCGTGCTCTTGGGTGTGGCCGTGGGCACATTGTTCTTTGGCGGCGCATTTACAGTGACACGCACCAACATCCTCGACGCCGGCAGCCCCGTTATCTCGCAATGGGCTCCGACGCATGGTCTCGAGGCGATTGCCTGTTGGAAAAACCTGCTGCTTGGCTTTGCTGTTTTCTTCCTCGCACGCACCATGGCCGCAATGTACTTTATCAACAATATCGGTGGAGACAAGGACTTTACGGCACGTATGCGTCGCAAGGTGCTGGTCAACGGACTGAGCTTCGCAGTCTTGTTCGTAACATTCTTGGTGGTATTGATGTTGCAGCCGGGCTATCGTGTTGTCGCCGGCCAGACCTTGTCCGAACCCAACATATATCTCCATAACCTATTAGGTATGTGGTGGTTGGCCCTTATCATGGTTCTCGGCGTGGTTGCTGTGTTGTATGCCATCTTCCGTTCGGCCCTCGATGGCAGTTGGCGTGCCGGCATCTGGTTTGGAGGCTTCGGAGCCGCCGCCGTGGTGGCCGTCCTCTTCCTCATTGCCGGCTATGGCGATACAGCCTACCTGCCCTCGACCGTCGACCCTGAATCGTCGCTGACAATTGCCAACAGTTCGTCGTCGCTTTTCACGCTGCGCGTCATGAGCTGGGTATCAATACTCGTACCGTTCGTACTGGCATATATTGCCTATACCTGGTACAAGATGAACAATACTCCCCTGACCGGGCAGGAGTTAAAAGACGACTCTCACGTATATTGATATCGAATGGCTGACACCTACCGTACTATAGCAAGCCCAAGCGAGGCCATCTTCAAAGAGAAGATGAGCAAATTTCTTGCGTTCGCCCACCCGGTGACAAGCGCAGCCGAAGCCAAGAGCGTGGTAGCATCGTATCAAAAAAAATATTTTGATGCCCGTCATGTATGCTGGGCATATATGTTAGGTGCAGCCCGCACAGAATTTCAAAGCAACGACAACGGCGAACCGTCGGGCACTGCCGGCAAACCTATTCTCGGCCAGATAAACTCATTCGAGCTGACCGACGTAGTAATCGTGGTAGTGCGCTACTTCGGCGGCATCAAACTCGGCACAAGCGGCCTTATTGCGGCCTACCGCGAGGCAGCGAGGCTTGCCCTGGGCGATGCCACCATCGAAGAGCGGCACGTGATGTCGGAAATAAAATTCACCTTTCCCTACCTTGCCATGAACGATGTGATGAAACTCACAAAAATTCCCGGCATCAAGATTGTAGGTCAGGAATTCGACAACACATGCACCATGACAGTGGCAATCAGGCTCGACGATGCCGCAACACTGAAAGAAAAACTATCAGATATCGACGGTGTATGCTTAGACGAGTGAACCTTTTTCGCACTACAATCGTTGTTATAGTCAGAAAGGCAATTTGCTGACTTCTTTAAAAAAGTCGTGACCTAATCAACCCAGTCTTTCTCCTCAACCCTCGCCATACCCCTTGGCGAGGGTTTGTTGTATATCGACAAACGTGAAGCGTGCTGTTAAAAAATGATAAATTTTATCTAAAATATCATTTAGCTTTGTTATAAATCACATCCAACTACTGATTTATGAGAAAGTATATAAC
>VSPF01000115.1 GCA_009775195.1 Muribaculaceae bacterium | reverse complement strand
ACTGATGAATAATGTGCCAATACGTTTAGCATCAACCGACTAACATTGGGCGCATCAACCGCCTATACCTAAAAATAATATTTATCCTCCTTGCCGTAATACTCTCGGCAAGTTCGGCTTTCGCCTTTATCGACAGTTATGTAGTCAAGCGTGAGAATCTGCCCGAAGAGGCACAGCAGATGCTCACTGAATATTTCCCCAAGGCTAAAGTGAGCCTTATAAAAGTAGACAGGCACCTGTTGAAAAAGACTGACTACGATGTACGCCTTACCAATGGCACTACTATCGAATTTTCCAACAAGGGCAAATGGACATCGGTAGATTGCGGTAAAAAAGCCGTACCCGAGGGCCTTATACCACAAGCAATACGTAAGTATGTTGCCAATAACTATAGCGGCGTAGACATCGTAAGCATACGCAAGCGCAATGCCGGCTACGACATCGGACTCTCCGACGACATCGAACTACGCTTCAACCTCCTCGGCCAGTTCAAAGGAGTAAAAATGGAAAACGAGTAAACTTATTCAATTCAAGTTTCGCAAGTACTCGGAGAGGACATAATTGTAGTTAACCCCACCATAATTTGGTGGGGTAATACGCTATACCATAGCAACATGACCTCGGAGAGGTCGCCTTGTATATATACGGCATCCACTCCAAGGATACTCTTTTCTTTATTGTTCATACCACCCCATGAATACTCATGGAGTTTGACATACAGTCTCTTATTCTTTCGTTCCGTAAGCCAGGTCGCCGGCATCGCCGAGACCGGGAACAATATAACTGTGAGCATTTATCTGGTCATCAATGACACCGACCCACAATTCGACATCGTCGGGTAACACGCTGTTGAGATAATCGACAGCTTTTTTCGACGCGATTACAGATGCTATATGCAGTTTGCCGGGATTTCCCTTGGTAAGCAGGGCGCGATAACTAAGCTCCATCGATGCACCGGTTGCAAGCATCGGGTCGACAAGTATAAGTGTCTTGCCATCGAGGTGCGGCGAGGCAAGATATTCTATACAAATATCGAAATTTTCTTTTTCCTTGTATTTGCGATAGGCTGATACAAAGGCATTTTCGGCATTGTCGAAGTAGCGTAGAAATCCCGAATGAAATGGTACACCGGCCCTGAAAATAGTAGCCAGCACGATGGGTTCGCCCAGCACCTGGCACTGCGCCTCTACACCGAGGGGGGTGCCGACAGGCACGGTCTTATATGTAAGAGTCTTGCTGATTTCATAAGCAAAGATTTCGCCGAGGCGTTCGAGATTGCGACGAAAACGAAGGCGGTCGCCCTGTATATTTATATCGCGCATTTCGGCCAGGTACTGGCTCACAAGCGACGGATGCTCTGCAAAATTGTGGACTTTCATTGTATTATTTTTTAATTTCTTTTATACCAGTCGTATAGACGTTGTATGCCTTCGGGCAGCTCTACTGTGTGGTGCCATCCGAGGCTGTGGAGCCTGTCGACCGAACAAAGTTTGCGCATCGTGCCGTCGGGCTTGCTCGAATCCCACTCTATAGTGCCGCTAAAGCCTACTGCGTCAGCCACAAGTTCGGCAAGCTGCGCAATGTTAAGTTCTTTGCCGGTGCCTATGTTGATATGGGTATTACGGATATCGCCCTTGCGGTCTTTTATGATATCTTTAAAGCTGACATTCAATAAAATATGCACGCATGCATCGGCCATGTCCTCGCTCCACAAAAATTCACGCAGCGGAGAGCCTGTACCCCAGAGTTTTACAAGATTTGGATATATGCCGAAATCGGCAAGACGTGCCTTAATCTGCTCCTCAGTCGCATCGGCACCGAGACCTGAAACCGGACGCTTTGCCAAGTCGGCACGCACCTCGTCGAGGCGCCCTTCGCCAAGCAGCTTGGCAAGATGTACCTTGCGGAGCATTGCCGGCAGCACGTGGCTGTTTTCGAGATGGAAGTTGTCGTTGGGGCCGTAGAGATTGGTGGGCATGACGGCAACATAATCAGTACCATATTGCAAGTTGAGCGACTCGCACATTTTGAGCCCGGCTATCTTGGCTATGGCATATGGCTCGTTGGTGTACTCGAGGGGCGAGGTCAACAGGGCTTCCTCCGGTATGGGCTGAGGAGCCTCGCGTGGATATATGCAGGTCGAACCAAGGAATAAAAGGTGTTTTACGCCCGTACGGAAGGCGTTACCGATTACATTTTGCTGTATACCCAGGTTCTGGAGTATGAAATCGGCACGATACTTCGAGTTTGCCATAATGCCGCCAACATGCGCAGCGGCAAGTACGACTGCAACAGGACGCTCCTGGTCGAAAAACTTTGCCACGGCTACGGGGTCGAGAAGGTCGAGCTCGGCATGTGTGCGCCCTATGACATTGGTATATCCACGCTGCTTCAGATTAGCCATAATAGCCGACCCTACAAGTCCGCGATGACCGGCAACGTAGATTTTATCGTCTTTATTTATCATTGTTTATAAGCTTTACATCGCTGTCGACCATGCGGTTGACAAGTTCTTCAAACGAGGTTTTACGAGGGTTCCAACCAAGTTTCTCACGAGCCTTTGCCGGGTCGCCGAGAAGCTGCTCTACCTCTGCCGGACGGAAGAAGCGCGGGTCTACCTCTACAAGCACTTTGCCTGTGGCCCGGTCTATGCCTTTTTCATCAAGGCCCGCGCCTTGCCAGTCGAGGTCGATACCCACCCGGCGGAAAGCGAGAGTGGCAAATTCGCGCACAGTATGGTATTCGCCGGTGGCAATCACATAGTCGTCAGGCTCTTGTTGTTGCAGGAGCAGCCACATACACTCCACATAGTCAGGGGCATACCCCCAATCGCGGCGTGCATCAAGATTACCAAGGTATAGTTTTTCTTGTTTACCGACAGCTATACGTGCGGCAGCCAGCGTAATCTTGCGAGTCACAAAGTTTTCGCCGCGACGCTCTGACTCATGATTGAACAAGATGCCGTTGACCGCATACATGCCATAACTTTCGCGATAGTTCTTTATTATCCAGAAAGCATATAGCTTTGCCACCGAATAAGGCGAACGCGGATAGAAAGGCGTGGTTTCGCGTTGGGGAATTTCTTGTACCTTGCCAAAAAGTTCTGACGTAGATGCCTGGTATATACGTGTTTGCTTCTCGCGGCCGAGGATGCGGACAGCTTCCAACAGTCGCAACACACCGATGGCATCGGCATCGGCCGTGTACTCGGGAACATCGAACGATACCTTTACATGGCTTTGTGCGGCAAGGTTATATATTTCATCAGGTTTGACAAGGTTGATAACACGGATTAGCGACGAAGAGTCGGTCATGTCGCCATAGTGCAGGTGCAGGAGACGCTTGTTGTGCATGTCCTTTACCCATTCGTCAAGATAGAGATGCTCTATCCTTCCCGTGTTAAAACTTGAACTCCTACGTATAATACCATGGACTTCATAGCCCTTCGAAAGCAGGAATTCCGCTAAATAGGAACCATCCTGACCTGTTATACCGGTTATTAGTGCTGTTGGCATAATATTTTATCTAAATTGCTTTACAATTAAATAACAACCACATATCTTGGGCGGTTTTGTGGCGGCCAGTCAGATAAGTTCTGAGGAAATACATTTACGCCTGCGGTGTCGAGGCTCATCACGGTCAACCATCCCCGCAAGCCTGGCCGCAGAAAGTCTTTGCTCATATTGTCGCCCACATACACGAAGCGCTGCCCGGGGGCTGCATATGATTTTTCGACAATCGACCATGGTATGTCTGTAGTCTTGTCGCCGCCGGTTTCCTCGCTGATGAGTATTTTGTCGAAATATTTTTCTATGTCGAGAGCATGGATTTTAGAGCGTTGGTGACGTGTCGACCCGTCGGTGATAAGCACTAAAACATGTCCTTCGCGATGCAGGTTTTCGAGCAATCGACCTATGCCGGGGCGCAGCTTTATCTCAGGCTTATGACCACGGTAGATTTCTATCATCTTATCAACACTCATTTCTACATCCTTGCCCCCGTGTCGACGATATTGGTCAAGTGCCCACTCAAAACCTACGGGACGGCGCCAGCTTATGCCCTCGAAATATATGTCGGCATCTATATCGCTGTCTTTGGCCAGTTCGCGCGCTACTACACGATAACCCGAGTAGACAAAGTCCATCTCGGTATAGAGCGTGTCGTCGAGGTCGAAAGCGTAAACCATAAACCTAAGTCAATTGTTGATAAGCCTGATTACACGCAGCCCAAGCCATTGGCGGTTCTTTTTCATAAACTGGTCAAGCGGCAGTTTCGAAACCTCCACCTTGCCGTCGGTCGACGAGGCGTGCAGCAGGTAAGGTTCGGCACCGGGGCCGTCTTTGACGATGATACCCATATGCGTCACATCGAGGTTTTTAAGATTCGATACCAGCGCTACTACATCACCGTCGTGCAATTCGGCCTTGGTTGCCTTCAGGGCAAGGTCGTTGGTCTTTATATATGGGAAGCGATGTTGACGATAACCGTTTTCGAGGTCGCGCATACGGGCATAATTGGCCGAGTCGGCCAGGGCAGGGTAGAGCTCGCGGTTCGAGGTCATGAAATCAATCGTACGCATTATATATGACACTCGTGGGAAGTGGTCGGTGACATCGGTAAAAATACCACGGTGACGGTTGTCAACAATCCAGTCACATATATAATGCAGGCGCGAGGGATAACCGTTGACATTGCCCCCCCGATAGCGCATACGCTGAAGATTGTAGACAAAATCACGCCACGAACGCCGCGACTCCATCGATGTATAGGCGAGCGCCATGGCTGTTTCTACAAAGGTGGTACAGTCGAGGCTGTCGAGGCGCACTGTCAGCATCTCGGGGTCGCCTTCGAGGGTATGTGACCCGTAAGGCGTGCCCTCGAAGCTGCGGGCAAACAGGGCTACACGGCTTTCGGCATTGGCAAAGTTTTGCGAGGCACCGCGACTCTCGAGGAGTTCGTTTATCATGGTGGTGTCGGAAACTTCGTTGCCAAATCGCACGGCAGTCTGACCATGCATTGTCATCGCGCCGGCTGCAACTATAATTATGGTTATTGCACGTTTGAGCATAGTATCTTAATTTGACGCAAAAATACGAAAATTTTGCCTCGGGGCAAAATTTTAGATTAGCCCTTCAGGTAGTCATTTTTTGCTCTTTCTTCGTTTATTGCCGACTTTTCAACATTCTTATTTTTTATTTATCTCTTTATTTGAAAAAAAATTTTTTAAAACAAAAAACCGAGGAGTAATAATAATGGGTGTTGAAAGCTGTGATAAGTTTTTGGCTCTTTTTTTGCTTATGTCACTTATTGATGTCTGCAATTGGGTCGTTGACAGTTTATCTACAACGTAAGTCGTTGCTATTCATAGATTATCGTGTTTTATCTACATAGTGTTGAAAAGTGTGCTATTCGATAATTTGATAACTTTTCGATAGTGTTTTTTGTTGATAAGGACTGTTTTTTGTGTTAGTAAGCCTATGATAATTAGCTTATAAATTTTATATGTAATTTCTTGCATTTCGCATACGTCCAAGGCTATATACAAATAGTGTTAGTTACCAAATAAAGTTCTTGAAAACTTATTGAGTGTTTTCTACATGCTTTTCTACAACATAAAACGACAACCGCGACGTTGTTTTTTGTCGCGGTTGTCGTTTTGAATTGTTGTGCTATTTTATTCTTCGGGAGATGTAAATTCGTATGCCCCCAGAGTGCTGGCGCGTGTTGTCCCATACCAGTCGGCAGGGGCGTCGGTGGCCTCGCCGGCACCTATGGCAGGAGAGTCGGGTTTGACGCGGTAGTCGAAATAGTAGTCGGAACGCACTGTGTAATATAGAGGGTCGGTATCCCATATACATTCTATGAAATTGTCGTCATCACTACCCTTGCTCTTCAGCAGGCAGCGGCGCATAGTAATGCCGGTGCCTGTCAGGTCGCCGTGGCTCAGGTCGGCACCATTGCCGTATATGATGCAGTTGACAAAAGTAGCCTGAGTGTAGGGTAGGCCCGAACCGTCGTCGAGTCCTGTCTTTTCGTCGGCACTTACATGTGCAAACTGCACTGCCGGGCCGCCGATGGCTGTAAAGAGGTAGTAATTTGCAAATGTACAGTGAGTGAAATTATATCGACCTCCTTGCAGGTACACGAGTCCGTCGGAAGCCTCGGCAAATTCGCACCCTGTGGCATTGATGGTGCTGTGATATGCCTCGAGTACGAGCCCTCCGGAATTGCGAAGACGGGTATTGACAAG
The DNA here is from genome assembly GCA_009775195.1 of Muribaculaceae bacterium. Classification (GTDB taxonomy): domain Bacteria; phylum Bacteroidota; class Bacteroidia; order Bacteroidales; family Muribaculaceae; genus CAG-873. Next base: position 3,229 of record VSPF01000115.1, on the reverse strand, counting down.
TGTCAGTTGTGTATCGCCCGACTGTGGGTCGCCGTCGAGGGTGACTCCCTGGGTCGTATTGCGCAGTGACACGTGGCTTAATATGTTTTTTGTCGATGTCGATGTAAAGAAAACACCCGTCCACTGGCGCGACATAAGGTCGAACGATATGTCGCCTACAACATTTCCGGTGCGGTCGCCGGTCATGTTGATAGGTGCGTCTATGGTGCCTTCGGCAATCATACGGCCACGGACTATGAGCATCGATTTATCGTGAAAATACATTTGTGTGCCGGGTGCTACCGTCAGTGTGGCGCCGGGTGCTACCACGAGGCTGTCGAAAACCTGGTAGGGCAGGGCACTGTCGAAATGAGTGTCTTCGGTCAGGGTGACGGCCCTCAATCGGTTTACATTCTGACCTGCGGCAGTAATGACGACATCACTGGTTACTCCGTTGGTAGTAAAATTTACCTTAGCCTCGAAATAGCTTAATGGTTTGGAGCCCTCGGGCAGGGTGGCCTCCACAAAAACATAGATAGAGTCTTTGCTCCTGATTTCGACATTGTTGAAACGATGCCCGGAAATACCGTCGACATTGAGGCGGAAATAATCGGCAGCATCGCCCGACAGCGAAATCTCGCTAATAGATATTTGTTTAGAATGAGGGTTGCGCACGGTAAAGCGGTGCGTGGTGGTGACCTCGTCGGTAAATACTGTGCCGAGCTTGAGGGTATCGACTGAGAACAATGGCTGGTCGGAAGGCGAGGTTGTGAAACCGTCTTCTATACAGCCCGCAAGGGCAATTATCAGGGCTATGAGGAGGTATATCTTTTGCATAAAGATATAACGCACACATATTTAAATTATTGTACCTTATTTGTATCGCTTTGGCTTAAATGGAACGAAAGTTGGCACTTTGGGTGTCACTACGTGTGGGTGTGCCAAAATATTCGTAATTTTGTCGCATAATTCATTTTGTAATGGAAAAACCCGCAATAGAGAACGAAAAAGAACTTAGCCAGGATTCTATAGCCTTGCTTGAAAATATTTCGACTGATTTCAGCATGATTGAGGGGTCGTGTTACTATAGTCACATGACTTCTGATGTGTCGTCTCGTCTGGGCGAGCTAAACAATAGTTTGTTCAAAGTCACGGGAAATGTGATGTTGATACTTGTAAAGGGCAGTATGCATGTAGACCTAAATACTGTCTCTATCGACATAAACGGTCCGGCGGCTGTAAGCCTCAATCATGGTTCGCTGGTCAATCTGCATACTGGTGACAACGACCAGATAGATGCGCATATATTGATATATTCTCCAAGTTTTCTACACGACCTCAACATATCGTTTTCGAGTATATCGGTCGATGCCCTCGTAAGTCACGAAACGCCCGTAATGGAGCTTCGCGAACGAGAGGTGCATATGCTACTGCGCTATGTGGCGTTGATACACCAGATAATGAGCGACCGTTTCAACATGCAGCTCAACCGGCATATTGTGTCGTCTATGACTTCGGCATTGTTCTATCAGATGATGCTTTTCCTATACCGGCGTATTGATACGCGCGATGGTGTGCAGTCCGGGCCGCGACGCAATAGCTACGTGCAGGATTTCCTGAAACTCGTGCACCTCTACTATACCACCGAGCGGTCGGTGGCATTTTATGCGGCGCAGCTTTTTATATCGCCCAAATATCTGTCCCTGCTTGTCAAGGAGGCTACGGGACGCTCGGCGGCGTGCTGGATAGACCACTTTGTTATAATGGAGGCTAAGAACTTGTTGCGTTATTCGGGAAAGAACGTCCAACAAGTGGCCTATGCGCTCAATTTTTCAAACCAGTCGAGTTTCGGCAAATACTTCAAACATCTGACAGGACTTAGCCCTACAGAATTTCAAAAACAAGGGTAGGGTATTTTGACTTTATCTTATTTCAATAAGATTGAGTCTACCTTGTCGAATACGCCACGCTGGTCCCAATCTGCACGTGTGGCAAAAATCAGATAACTGATTTTACGTTCGGGTATGGTTGCTTCGGTAATAGAGAAACCACCGTTGGTGTTGAGATGATAGATTTTTATGGGTTTGCCCGGAATATTCTCGATGGCATTGGCAAAGCCATAGGTCACGTTTGGTTCGTCGGCTGTGGTGAGGTAGCTTGTATTTATGCTGTCGAGCGACTGCTTCGATATTATTTTTCCGGAATATAGTGCGCGGTTCCAGCGCATGAAGTCGCGTGCCGACGAGTAGGCCCCACGGTCGGCCTTGGTAAGGAAATAATCTGCCTCGCCATAGTCATATTCTTCCCATCGGCCGTCGGTGCTGCGGAATACGCCGGCACGGGTATTGCCGTTTGTACGACGGTAGCCATGGGCCATGCGGGGTAGGGTACAGCCGGGATTATAATAATATGTGTCGGTCATACCGGCCGGCTTAAATATATTATCAGACATCCAACTGTCGAAATCGCGGCCGGTCACACGTTCGATTAGCGGCACAACGAGTATGAAGGCCGGGTCGGTGCGTTGATACTCGGTACTGGGGATATAGTCGTTGGCTCCGAGGTCGCGGAAAATCTGCATGTGTTCTTTTTCAGAACCATAAAGTCTGTAGTCGGGTCCTTCGCTAAAGACGGTTTCGTGATTTTTCACATATTTATTCCACTCCTGGAGGTCACTGGGGCGAAGGTCGGGAAGACCCGAGGAGTGGGTGAGGATATTCCTGATTTGTATGCGGTCGAACAACTTATTGTTAAATTCGGGGAAATATTTCGATAGTGAGTCGTCAAGCGATAATGTCCCCTGCTCGCACAATTTTAAAATGGCTGCCGAGCAAAAACTCTTTGATGCCGATGCGAGGTTGAAGAGTGTGCTGTCGGTAATGTAGACTGACGAGTCGAGGCGTGCCAGGCCGAAGGCATGGTTGTATATGATAGTGTCGTTGCGCATCACCGTGACTATCGCGCCGGGCTGCGCATCGGGGAACAGCGAGGTAAACAAGCTGTCGAGTGAGGCCGTGTATTCACAGGGGGGAAGGCCATGGTCAGCCCTATAGGAGTTGGTAAACTTATTGCAGCCTGCTGCGACAGCAGAAGCTGCAGCGATAACGAGGAGGAGATGGCGCATAACTCGGCCCGAAGTTTTGTCAGACATCTTTTTCATTGCTTTGCAAAATTAGGGTAGGGTAGTGTACTTTGCAATAGCTTCACCAAATTTTGCTTGTTTTGTTGCAATAATGAAACATTATATAAA
>VSPF01000114.1 GCA_009775195.1 Muribaculaceae bacterium | reverse complement strand
CGATAATATAATACGAGGGTGTGGCGGTGGGCTCGAGTTTGTCGACTCGCTCAGTCCATGTAAGTGTGTAGCGTCCTTGGGCTGTGTTGTTTATCGCGAAGGCTCTGACAGGCAGCGGCTGAACTACGTAGGGACGGCCGTCGCGATGAGCGAGGAAACGCAGCATACCTTTATATATAGCCCTTGATACGACAAAACGGAATGTCGGGTCGAGACCGTAGGACATGTCGGCAAAGTTTTGATGCGACAGCAGTTCGAGCAACATAGCCGGTACCTCGGGCACGCGGGCCTCGAAATATGACTTGTCCCACATGCCACGACGTGCCCAGTCGGGTTCGAAAGTGGCACGGACATCGTCGGTGATGGCGGTCATGACGAGGTCGGTGTAGTCGCGCGAGGCATTACGGCTCGACCCGTTGCCGAGTTTGTCGCCGGCGGTGCAATAGATGCCGAGGGTGCCGATAATCGAGTCGTTCATGGTCGTGCCGGCATCACTGTGGAAGGCGAAGCTGAGGTCGACGGGGATTTTGAGGCCTTCTTGTTTGGGAAGCATCGACGAGCCGCCGGCAAGCCAGTTGACCCACAGGCCGCGACTGCGGTAATCGTCGGTGTAATCATTTACATAGTCAGTCGGAGTAAACACCGAGTCGGGAGCGCCGGCCCATTGCAGGAAATAGCGTGCCCCCTCGGTAAAACGCGGATAGCCGCTTGTGACGTATTCATATGGTATGTCGGGGTTCTTGTCTTCGGTGGTGACTATACGGGCTACATTGCCCATGCCGCCACCAATTTTTACGGCATCGGCACTGACGGTGTGGTGAGGCTTGCCGTCGTTGAAGAGCTCGACAAGCGCGGTCTCGTTCGCGGAAGCCTTGAACGGGAAATGGCCGAGGTATATCCATGTGCCGCCACCCATCTGCTGGTTTATTGTAAAGTCGTGACTTCCGTCGGCTGCATTGATACGGTAGTGGGCTGCGTCGGTGCTTGTCGGGGTCGAGGCATAGCTGACGTAGACGGCGTAGGTGCCGTCAGAGGGGATTGTGGCGTTCCACTTGGCCTCGGCATCAGATTTTTCGTGGCCCGATGTGGCAAAGCTGACAGCAGTGCCGTCGCTGAAGGGATGGTCGCCGTTCTCTAATACTTGTTTTTTATATCCGAAACCTTTGGTCGTGTCGGTCTTGCTCGGGGCCTTGATAGAGAAAGAGCCGCCGGTATAGGGCGAGTTGTCGTTGTCGATGATAATCTCGGTTGTGTTGATGTCGCGTTCGCGGGGGCTCATGACGTATGCGCCGGCATTTTCGAGCATAGGCATCAGGAATGGCATGACGTAGCTTTGGGTATAGAGGTCTTCGACCGTCTCGAACATGCGTGCGCGTTGCCATTCCCAGCGGTTGAGTTTTGGTTCGAAATACCAGCCATGGCTCTGCCACAATGCAATGTTCTTACCGTCGAGGCCGGCAGGCGCAGCAGCTTTGTCATGACGCACCACGAAGGGCTTTGTCTCGGTGGGGCCGACATTTTTCTTTTGTGCGAAGAGGACGAGCTTGTCGAGGTTTTTATCCTTGGCAAGAACGGTTACCTTATATTTATCGTATTTGCTGCCGAGTGCCTTGCGGCAGTCGTCTTTAAACGTTTCGAGACGCTCAGCCGTGAAAGGTATATATGCGGCGTTGTCGTTCAGCTTGATTGTAATGCGGCGTTTGGCATCGTTGACAGTCACGCTCTTTACAACGACGCGGCCAAAGCCGGTTACTCCGGGCATATAGTTTGTGATGACCTTGTCGACGGCGTCCTCGCGCACGCCGGCTGCGGCTGACGGTATAAGCAGGGAGGCGAGTCCCAGCACCAGTGCCGCTGATTTTATGTTGTTCATTTAATGATTGATTTAAGTCTTAGGGTTTTCTGCGTATGGCAGTGTACACCACAAAATTAAACTAAAGCAACGAATGAGGCAAAAATTTATTTAAAAGATTTGCTCTAATATATTATTTTTAATATTTATATACAAAAATTAAGAATGATATCGGTGTGCTGAAGCCTTACCAGACATAAACGCCAGACTTCGTACAGTAATTATGGAAACGTCCCCGTTTGCTATAAAAATTTTTTGTTTGGCAAATTTTTGCAGATTGAGATATAATGATTAAATTTGGGGGCAGAAGAAGTAACTGAACCATGAAACACCTCGCACTGCCACCAATGGCTCCGCGCCGACTGCCCTTCTATCTTGCCATGGAAGAGTGGGCCGCCCTCACGCTGCCGGCCGATGAGTATTTCTTTGAATGGCGTGTTGCCCCGACTGTGATATGCGGTCGCAACCAGGATATTGCGCGCGAGGTAGACCTTGATTACTGCCGCCGCGAGGGGATAGACGTTGTGCGCCGTAAAAGCGGAGGCGGGGCCGTATATGCCGATATGGACAACTATATGTTTTCGTATATCACGCCAGGGAGCGAGGTTACATCGACATTTTCGCGCTATACTACCATGATAGTCGCCATGCTTGGTGCCCTGGGTATTGAGGCACGTGCAACGGGGCGCAACGATATACTGATAGGGAACGGCAAGGTGGCAGGTAATGCGTTCTATCACACGCACGGTCGCAGCATTGCCCACGGCACCATGCTCTATGACTTCGACCCGGGTCGGCTGCTGCGTGCCATAACACCGTCGAGGGCCAAGCTCGAGTCAAAGGCCGTTACTTCAACTCCGATGCGTGTGACCTCGCTAAAAGCTAATGGTATCAAGCTCGGGCTCGAAGAGTTCGGAGCCTTTGCCGTTTACTTCTTGTGCAAGGATGAACAGCGCGAACTCAGCATAGACGATATTGCCGAAATCGAAGCTATAGAGCAGACATATTATGACCCGGAATACTTTAACGGTCACAACCGTCAAAACCGTGGGCGCGTGGCAGATATCTCGCGCCATAAACGTGTAGAGGGGGTAGGGGAGTTTGATATCGCCATCAACCTCGCCCCCGACAGCACGATAGAAGGTCTGGGTATATGGGGCGATTTCTTTGTTTCCGGTGACATAAATAGCGATATTATAGAGCCGTTAACCGGAGTGGGGTACAACAAGCGGTCACTTTCGGGCGTTATATCTACCCTCGAGCCATCGGCTGTGATTACCGGCTTGTCTCGCAGCAATCTATTAAACCTACTGATATAATATATAATGGAACCCAAACAAACCTGTCTACATGACCGTCATATATCGCTTGGTGCGTCGATGTCGCCTTTTGCAGGCTATGACATGCCGATAGAGTATGCCGGCCTTGATGCCGAGCATACGTCAGTGCGTACGGTCTGCGGCGTTTTCGATGTTTCACACATGGGCGAGGTCGATATCAAACGCCCCGACGCCCTGCGCTTTGTAAACCATATATTCACAAACGACGCTGCCGCCCTGGTCGATGGACAGTGTGCCTATGGCATGATGACGCGCGAAGACGGAGGTACGGTAGACGACCTGCTCGTATACCGCCGCAGCGAGCATGATTTCATGCTTGTGATAAACGCCTCGAATACCGAGAAAGACATAGCGTGGATACTGAGCCAGACCAAGGGCTTCGACGTAGAGGTTTCTGACCGCTGTGCCGACTTCGGCCAGTTGGCCGTGCAGGGCCCCGACAGCGAGGGCATGATGCTCGACGTGCTCGGTATTGACTGCTCGGGCATCGAGTTCTATCATTTCGTCACACTTCCCGACCTCACGATAGTCAGTCGCACCGGTTATACGGGCGAAGACGGTTTCGAGATTTATGCCGCCCCCGGCAAGATTGTAGAGATGTGGGACAAGCTGATGGCGGCTGGCATTGCGCCGTGCGGTCTCGGATGTCGCGACACCCTGCGTTTCGAGGCCGGACTGCCCCTGTATGGCGACGAACTCGACGATGACATAACACCTATCGAGGCCGGCCTAGGCATGTTTGTCAAGCTCGACAAACCGGGCGGTTTCATAGGACGGGATGCCTTGGCAAAACAAAAGGTTGAAGGGCCACGCCGCAAACTTGTCGGCCTCGAAATCGACAGCCCTGCGACGGCACGCCATGGTTTCGTGGTCGAAGACATGGATGGTGCCGAGGTTGGCTATATCACCACGGGTTATAACTCGATAAGCGTCGGCAAGAATATCGCCATGGCATTTGTCGATGCCCGCTATGCCCCCCTCGGAACGCAGCTGCAGGTGAGAATACGCCGTCGTATGGCTCCGGCAAAAGTGATTAAGAAACGTTTCTATACCCCTAACTATAAAAAATAGCAAAAATGGAAATCTACTATCTTCCCTCACATGAATACATCAAAGTCGACGACGGTGGCGGCTATATAGGCGTATCAGAATATGCAGCCAAACAGCTTGGCGCCGTGACCTATGTCGACATGCCCGAAGTCGGCGACGACCTCGAGGCCGGCGAGGAATTTGGCGCAATCGAGAGCCGGAAGGCTGCCAGCGACCTCTATTCGCCCGTGACAGGAGAAGTGCTCGAAGTAAACGAAGAACTCGAGGATGACCCCAAACTCATCAACAACGCCCCGCTCGAAGCCTGGATAGTAAAAGTCAGCATCGCCGATACGACCGAGCTCGACGAGTTGATGGACCAGGAAGCATACGACGAATATCTTGCCACCCTCTAAGAGTAATAATAAATGCATCCTTATCTCCCACATACCCAGGACGATATCAAGGCCATGCTCGAGCGTTGCCATGTAGGCAGTCTCGACGAGCTGTATAGCGATGTGCCTGACTCCCTGCGCCTGAAACGCCCATACAGCCTGCCAAAGGCAATGAGCGAACCGGAACTCGGCAGGTATTTTAAGACGCAGATTGGCGATGCCAACAAGCCACTGAGATGCTTTGCCGGTGCCGGATGGTATCATCATTATTGCCCGGCAGCGGTGCAGTCGCTATTGTTGCGCAGTGAGTTCCTGACGGCCTATACGCCCTACCAGCCCGAGATTTCGCAGGGAACGCTCCAGTATATCTTCGAGTATCAGAGCATGATGTGCGAACTCACGGGCATGGACGTGTCGAACGCCTCGATGTACGACGGTGCGACAGCGACGGCAGAAGCTGTGGTTATGGCTGTGAATGCGTCGAAAAAGCGACGTCGCGTGCTTGTGTCGGCAACACTTGCCCCCGCAGTGGCCCAGGTTATTGCCACATACGCCGCCGGGGCGCACATAACGGTGGAGGTGATAGCCGAAGACCGTGGAGTGACTTCGCGCACGGAATTAGAAGAAATGATATGCGCCGGCGATGTTGCCGCAGTGGTAGTAGCCTCGCCAAATTATTATGGCATACTCGAGGACTATAGCGGCTTTGCCGAACTGTGCCATCAGAACAAGGCATTGTTTATTGTCAATAGCCACGCCACGGCGCTCAGCGTGCTCCGCACTCCGGGCGAATGGGGTGCCGATATTGCCTGTGGCGAGGCCCAGTCGCTGGGCATGCCTATGAATTACGGCGGCCCCGGTCTCGGCTACCTTTGCTGCAAGCGGGCCTTGATGCGTAAACTGCCTGGCCGTATAGTGGGAGCCACGATAGACGCGGCAGGGCGACGTTCGTTCGTGCTCACGCTCCAGGCGCGCGAACAGCATATCCGCCGTCAGAAAGCCACGTCGAATATATGCTCGAACCAGGGCATAATGACGCTCCATGCCGCTATCTATATGTCGCTGATGGGGGCGAAGGGTCTGCGGCGTGTCAACCGTATTAGTGCTGAGGCAGCGCACGCGCTTGCCGACAAGATGCTTGCTACCGGCAAGGTTGTCATGAAATACCCGGGCCATGTGTTCCTCAACGAGTTTGCAGTAGAGACTGTATCTCCCCTGACTGCCGACGCCTTATTGAAGGCCTTGGAAGAAAAGGGCATACTTGGCGGCGTGAAACTGACTGAAAACTCAATATTGGTTGCCGCTACAGAAATGTGTACGCCCGATGATATCGAAATGTATGTGTCAACTCTAAACAGCTTGTAATCATGAATAAAGAACTATATAGGCCACTCATATTCGAGCTGTCAGAAGAAGGTCGTCAGGGCTTTTTGTTGCCTGAATACGACTATGGCAAATCTACGTTCAAACTACCAGCAAAATTGCGCCGCGAAGAAGGCCCGGCACTTCCCGAGGTCGACGAGCCCACAGTCGTGCGCCATTATACCAACAGCAGCGGTAACAATTTCGGCGTGGATACGGGCTTCTATCCCCTGGGGTCTTGCACGATGAAATATAATCCCAAGGTCAACGAGGCGATGGTGAGCGTAGCCAATATTGCCGACTTGCACCCGGCACAACCGGCCGATACCGTGCAAGGCGCACTGCGTGTATATCGCGGACTTGAAAAAGCCCTTTGCGAAATCGGCGGCATGGCCGAGTTTACGCTCAACCCGTTTGCCGGCGCGCATGGTGAATATACCGGCCTTATGGTCATACGCGCCTATCTCCTGAGCCGTGCCGACGAAGACCGCCGCCGCGTGCTTGTGCCTGATTCGGCGCACGGTACCAATCCGGCATCGGCAGCTATGGCCGGGTTCGAAATTGTAGAAGTAAAGAGTCTGCCAGACGGTACTGTCGATGTCGAAGACCTTAAGTCGAAACTCGATGCTACGGTTGCCGCCCTGATGATGACCAATCCCAACACGGTGGGAATGTTTGAAAAGAACATACCCAAGATAGCCGAGGCCGTTCATGCGGCCGGTGGTCTGATGTACTACGACGGTGCCAACCTCAACCCTATGCTCGGCGTCGCCCGGCCAGGCGACATGGGCTTCGACGTGATGCACATCAATCTCCACAAAACATTCTCTACCCCTCATGGCGGAGGCGGCCCCGGTGCAGGGCCTGTGGGTGTGCGAGCCGGACTCGAAAAATTCCTGCCCAACCCACGTGTCGTCGAAACCGATGGCGGCAAGCTGGCGGTCGAGTATGGCGAGTATGCCTTTGGGCGTGTAAGTGCTTGGCTTGGGAATTTCTCAGTCCTCGTCAAGGCTCTTGCCTATATCTTGACGATGGGCGCTGAGCATCTCGCGCAGGCCGGTCCCCTGGCCACGCTCAATGCCAATTATATACTCAATTCGCTCAACGACCTATATCTGCAGCCTATACCGGGCCCGTGCAAACATGAGTTCGTGTTCGACGGCCTCAGGGACAAGAGTACAGGGGTGAAGACGCTCCATATTGCCAAGGCCCTTCTCGACCATGGCTTCCATGCACCGACGATTTATTTCCCCTTGCTCTTCCATGAGTCGCTGATGATTGAGCCGACCGAGACCGAGAGCCGCCAGACCCTCGATGCCTTTATCGCCGTGATGCGCCAGATTGCCCAAACGGCAGCTAAAGACCCGGAGAAAGTCAAGGAAGCCCCGTACACGACCCCGATTTCACATCCCGACGAAGACGAGGCCGCGCTCAACCCGGTATTAACTTATCGAGACTTATGCCAAGCCACTACGACATTATAATAATAGGAGCCGGCCCCGGCGGTTATGAAACAGCCGCCGGGGCGGCCTCGCGCGGCCTTAAGGTTATGCTTGTCGAGCGTGAGGCCCTGGGAGGGACATGTCTCAATCATGGCTGCATACCGACTAAATGTCTTTGTAGCGCGGCTGAGAAGATTGTCGAAATCAAGCATGCCGGCGACTTCGGTGTCAAAGCTGAATTAGTGTCGGCCGACTATGCCGTGGCCGTGCGCCGTGCCGCCGATGTCATGACCGAGCTGCGCGACGGAATTGCCGGGTTGCTCGACTGTGTCGATATGGTCACCGGCGAGGCTTCGATTACCGATGGCCCCGCAGTAGCGGTAAATGGTGAAAGATATACCGCTGATAAAATCATAATTGCCACAGGCTCGAAACCGGCAAAATTGCGGTGCAAGGGCGTGGAAGAGGCAATTGACAGTAATGAGTTCCTGAAACTCGAACATCTGCCCGGTCGACTGACTATAGTCGGCGGCGGCGTGATAGGTCTTGAGTTTGCCTCGATTGCGGCCGCTTATGGCAGCGAAGTGACCGTGCTCGAATACTGCACCGAGATATTGCCAAATTTTGATGCCGACATAGCAAAGCGACTGCGCAGTTATCTCGGTCGTCGGGGCATCGAGATAGTGACAGGTGCGGAGGTGACTGAAATCAAGGCAGACAAGAGTGTGGTCTATACCCGTAAGGGTAAGGAGAAAAGTGTCGACGGCGACATGGTGCTGAGCGCTGTAGGGCGCCGCCCGGTGATTCCGAACGGCTGTGAGGCTGCCGGAATCGCTCTTGACCGTCGAGGCTTTATCGTTACCGACGAAGCCATGCAGACCTCGGTTGCCGGTATATATGCGATAGGCGACGTGAACGGACGCTGTCTGCTTGCCCATGCGGCATCTGCGCAAGGAAGAATTGTGCTCGGCGAAAAACCGAGACTCGATATAATGCCGTCGGTAGTATTTACCATTCCCGAGTGTGCTTCGGTGTCGAAGGCATCAGACTCGACAGCTTCGGTAAAGCTCCCATACGGGGCCAATGGCAAAGCCCTCGCATCGGGCCAGGCCGACGGTCTGCTCAAAATTGAATATGAACCGTCGACAGGTATTGTGACAGGGTGTCACGTCGTAGGGGCCCACGCCGCCGACCTTGTGGCCGTAGTCTCTGTTGCGATATCGTCGTCAATGACCATGCGCCAACTTGCCGCCGAGATAATCTTCGCGCATCCTACCCTGAGCGAACTCATAGCCCAGGCGGCAGCATCGATATAAATGTCGGAATTTCAAATGAACAATTAGCTGTAAATAACAGCGGTGTAAAGAAAAATAGGCTGTGCCGTAGTCGGTGCGGCCTTTTTTGTAATGTATTGAAAATATGCTAATAAAAGCAAGTTTTATATCGGTTTGCTAAAAAATCGCTTGGAGGGGTATGGCTATGTCAGAATTATTTTGTAATTTTGCGCCCGAAAAAGTATCTCTTTGAAAGAGATTTTAAATAACACCCCTGATGGGCTTGGAAAGAATATCGAAAAATGTAGCGGCAGAGTCTTCAGACCTTGACGTTGCCGCAGGCATACCCGACCGTAAGTGGTATGTGGCGGTAGTCTCTCCGAGACACGAAAAATCGGTGAGCGCGAAACTCGGTGAAATGGGCCTTGAAAGCTACGTGGCCCTTCAGCAGGAACTGCATGTGTGGGCCAATGGACGCCGCAAGATGGTCGACCGCGTCGTGATTCCTTCCGTTGGATTTGTGAACTGTACCGAGTCGGAGCGCCGTGAAATTGTCGTACTGCCATCAATAGTCCGCTTCATGATGGACCGCAGCAGTAGCGAACGCCGCTTGGCTGTAATACCGGGCGTTCAGATTGAACGCTTGCGCTTCATGCTTGGACAGAGCGACTACCCCGTTGATTTTGAGCCGACTGTATTTCGGGTAAACGACAACGTGCGTGTCATTCGTGGCAGCCTGTGCGGCCTTGTCGGCGAAATCCGCACCGCCTCCGACGGCACCAATTCCCTATTAGTAAGTCTCCCCCTCCTCGGCGGCGCCACCGTCCACATCGACCCCCGAGATGTGGAGCGAGTGGGGTGAAACTCAAATATTTCGTCCCCGTAAATTATACACTATTTGCACTAAAGATAGGAT
>VSPF01000113.1 GCA_009775195.1 Muribaculaceae bacterium | reverse complement strand
CCCCACAGGTGCTACCACACAGGCTTGTCCCGGAGGTCCAAGCTCCTATCAGTGCTGCCGATTGAGGTCCAAGCCCCCGAGACTAAGTTCCAGTTATTATTTACGCTCCCCTATTTTCAACCTGATATCTATAACCTACCTTTAATGAAATTCTTCGATAAAAAACTGCACGCATCAATACACTGGCGAAATCTCCCACATTGGAGCCAGGGCGATGCAGTTCAGTTTATAACATTTCGCTTAGCCGATTCACTGCCGCAAAGCAAATTAGAAGAATATGCAAAGATACGGAAACAGATATATTACGAACAAAACAACGAGGTCAGAAAAGCAATACAGCAACAAGTACTCGACAGACTCGACTATTGGTTAGACCAAGGCTACGGCTCCCAATATCTCGGTGACCCAAAAATCCGACAAATCGTCGCGGATGCGATGCATCATTGGGACGGCGAAAGATATCAGCTACTTGCCTATGTAATAATGCCAAACCATTTGCACATATTGTTAATACCGGCGCACGGAGATGATATATATAGTACATTCCAGTCGATTAAACGATATACTGCTGTGAAGATTAACAAGTATCTACAGCGCAGCGGGTCTATATGGGAGAACGATATGTTCGACTATATGCCCCGAAACTATGACGAGTTCAACAATCAGTTGAACTACATTATTGACAATCCAAACAAGCTCTGCAAATCGTCATATACACTATGGCTCAGACCAAGCGAGGAGCAAAACGATGTTTGAAAGACGGCACGGCCTATCCCACAGGCTTGTCCCGGTCCAAGCTCCTACAGGTGCTACCCCACAGGCTTGTCCCGGAGGTCCAAGCTCCTATCGGTGCTACAGATGAAGAATGGCCTCTTGGCGGCACAATTTTCTGACCCGCCACACGTTACAATATAAGAAAAAAATAAAACCATAATCAAATATCATAGATGAAAAAAGTATTTTATGTCGCGACTGCCCTGCTCCTCGGAGCAATACCGATGCACGGACAGCGCGTGATGGACAAACTCGACCGAGGCGTCATCGCCGTCAAGGCCGACCAGGGCAACATGGTCAGTTGGCGCGTACTGGGCGAGGATGCCGACAATGTGAAATTCAACGTCTACCGCGATGGTGCCAAGCTCAACAGCCAGCCACTGACGGTGTCGAACTATGTCGACGCCTCCGGCTCGGCATCGAGCAAGTACATAGTCAAGACCGTGGTCGACGGCGTAGAGAAAGAGACCTCGAAAGCCGGCATCAACTTCGGCAAAGACTATCTCGAAATCAAGGTAGCACCCGTGCCGTCGAACGCCGACGGCAGCGACATATCGTCGCACTACGAGCCCAACGATGCCACCGTGGCCGACCTCGACGGTGACGGCGAGATGGAAATCCTCATCAAGCTGCGCAACAACACCTTCCACGGCAACGGATATCCTACCAACTCGACAGACTTCGACATCATACAGGTCTACAAGCTCGACGGCACGCTGATGTGGTGGATTGACTGCGGCCGCAACATGGTCGACTTCCAGAGCAACGAAATCAACATCGCCGCCTACGACTGGGACCTCGACGGCAAGGCCGAGTGCGTGATGCGCGCCGCCGACGGCACCACCATCCACATGGCCGACGGCAACAAATATGTGGTCGGCGACCCCAATGTGAACACCCTTGGCGACGTACAGGGCGGCGGCGGAGCCGAGAAATTCACCCACTCGGGCGCAGAATACCTGCTCTACCTCAACGGCGAGACCGGCAAGCCCTACCAGGACATGACCTACCCTCTGGCACGCCTCGAAGCCGGCGAGAACGACCTTGCCGCAGCATGGGGCGACGGCTACGGCCACCGCAGCTCGAAGCACTTCTTCGGCGCACCCTACCTCGACGGCCGCAAGCCGAGCATCTTCCTGGCACGCGGTATCTATACCCGCCACAAGATGATTGCATACGACGTAGACCCCGCGACCCACAAACTGGTAGAGCGCTGGCGCTGGAACTGCAAACAAGGCGGTTCGCCATGGTACGGCCAGGGCTACCACAACTACTGCATAGGCGACGTCGACTGGGACGGACGCGACGAAATCGTGTTCGGCTCGATGGTGATTGACGACAACGGCCGCGGCCTGTCGACCACCGGCCTGGGCCACGGCGACAGCCAGCACCTGGGCGACTTCAACCCCTATGTCTACGGCCAGGAGTTCGTGGCCTGCAACGAGGACAACCCCAACAACAACTACCGCGACGCCACCACGAGCAAAATCTACTACCGCACGGTAGCCACCAGTGACGACGGCCGCGCCATCGCCGGCAACTTCAGCAACGACTACCCCGGCGCGCAGTTCATAACCTCGCACGACTCGGGCTCCCTGATATCGTGTGTGACCAACGCGCACATCCCCGGGGCATCACCCACGAACGACGTGGCGCAGAACTTCCGCATCTACTGGGACGGCGACCTGCTCGACGAGACCTTCAACGGCGCGTCGGTACGCAACTCTGCCGGTGTAATCTACAAGTTCCGCAAGGGCACCATCAAGACCTTTACCGGCACCCTGACCAACAACGACACCAAAGCCACCCCCTGCTTCCAGGGCGATATCCTCGGTGACTGGCGCGAGGAAATCATACTTCGCTCTGACGACAACAAGAGCTTCCGCATCTACTCGACCAACATACCGACCGAGCACCGCATCTATACCCTGCTCCACGACCCACAGTACCGCAACGCCATGGTATGGCAGATGAACGGCTACAACCAGGCACCTCACCCGAGCTTCTTCCTCGGCGAACTCGAGGGCATAACCATGGCCCCGCCGTCGCCGACGATGAACGGCCGCACCGAGCTTGCCGCCGGCGCCACCCTCGGCAGCAGCACCAACGGCAAGGACGTGGTCTTCGCGGCCACCGGCGACGCCACCGCCACCATCGGCAGCGGCGCAACCCCGGCCCTCTTCGTAGACAACACACCCACGTGGGTACAGGGCAATGATAACAACGACAACATCACCTACACCACCTATACCCACACACTTGGCGGCAGCTTCGGCGGCACGACCAAGGTGGTAAAGCTCGGCGGCGGCAAACTCGCCCTCACCGGCACGACCCATAACCACAGCGGCGCCACCGAGGTATGGTACGGCACACTTGCCACCAACGCATCGATGCCCAACAGCCGCGTATGGCTCAACCGCCACACCAAGCTCGAAACCGACGGCGGCAACTTCGGCAAAGGCCTCGAGATGAACTACGGTTCGGAACTCCACATCGGCACCGCCGCCAAGGCCGGCAGCGTGACCACCGGCGAGCTGGTGCTCGGCTTCGGTTCGCGCATCTGCCTCGACGTATTTGCCGACGGCAAGAAGGCCGACGCCGTCAACGCCGCCAGCATCTCGGTCGAGAAAAAGACCTGGAACTACGGCCCGCAGTACAGCACCCCCGTGCTTGCCCTGACCCCGCACTATGCCGCAGGCCAGACCTCCCTGCCCGAGGGCGACTACGTGCTCGGCACCGTGGGCAAAGTCACCGGCAACCTCGGCGACATAGCAATCGAGGGCCTCATGGGCCAGAAGGCCACCCTCGCCCTCGCCAACGGCAAGCTCGTGCTCACCGTAGCAGGCCAGCGTGCCGCCACCGAAATCGTATGGACCGGCGCCAACGGCAACACATGGGACATCAACACTACCGCCAACTTCGCTGTACGCGCCACCGGCGAACCGACAGTGTTCGTATCGGGCGACAAGGTAATATTTGACGCCACTGCAGCCGACGGCGAAATCACCCTGCCCGCAGCCATCTACCCCGCCGAGGTAGTCTTCAACAACAGCGAGAAGACATATACCGTAAGCGGCGCGGCCTTCGAGGGCAACGTCAATATCGAAAAGCGCGGCACAGGCCGTGTGATACTGAAGAACAGCAGCAACTTCAAGGGCAATGTCGTCATCAACAACGGTACCATCGAGGTATCGGCACTCGGAGCGAACGAGGGTAACGAATACGGCGCCCTGGGCCACTACAGCAACGCCATCACCATCAACGGCGGCGGCATGCTTGCCACCAACTACACCGGCAAGATGAGCCACCCCGTCACTGTGACCGAAGGCGGCATCGAGGTTATGGGCAGCACTACCCTGACCATTGCAGGCGCAGCCGTCAGCGGCAACACCTTCGTCAAGGCAGGCAGCGGCCAGCTCAATTTCAGCACCGCCAACAGCCTCGAGACATGCCGCATCGACCAGGGCGTGGTATATGACGAGGGCGACACCCACTCGGTGGCCAACAACGTGGTATTCAACGGCACCAAGGTTGAATTCAAGATGAACAACAGCTGCTATTCGAACAGCGAGAACCGCACCAACTTCGACGTACCCGAGGGCAAGAGCGGAAAGCTGACGCTTGATGGCCGCTGCAACTACCGTGGTAAACTTACCGGCAAGGGCGACCTCGAAGTCTTTGCTCCATGGGTACGCAACTACCTCTATGGCGACTGGAGCGCATTCGAAGGCACACTGACAGTATCACAGGAAACGAACAAGAACAACACTGTGAACAAATACGGCTCTGACTTCACCTACAGCGGCAGCTCATTACCCAAGGCTACGCTCAACATCACCTCGGGAGCTGCCTTCAATTGCAATGCCGGTGGCAAATTCCAAATCGGCAATATTACAGGCCAAGGCACACTTGGCGGCAGCGGCAATTTCTATGTTGGCGGCAACGGCCAGGATGCTATCTTCAGCGGTACTTTTGCAGCCATCGGCCTATTTAAGGAAGGTTCAGGACGCCTGTCAGTCGTAAAAGAGCAGCCCAACATTATCGCAACGTATGTAAACGAAGGCGAACTCATGATTAAGGGTGCAAACGTCAACATATCGATGACAGGAAGTAGCCCCATGACGGTAAAGAGCACCCTCTCCGGTAACGGCACTGTCAACAACTCCAAAGTAACCTTCGGTGCCGGTTCAGTGCTCAATCCTACCCATACATCCAAGGCTCATAAGACCGAACGCCGCACAATCCGCTTCACCGGCGAGGTTGTGATGGACCCTGCATCGTCGATAGTCTTCGACATCGTAGCAGCCGACAAGTATAGCAAGCTCCTCTGCGAAGGCGCAACGACCCTGACCAAGAACGCCACCGTCACCCTCAACGGCTATACTCCCAAGCTCGGCGACGAGTTCATCTTCTGGGAAGCCCCCAACAACACCGTCAAGCCCGACGTACAGTTCCCCGAACTTCCCGCTGGTTTCGGCTGGGATACGTCGAAGGTAACGGCTGCTGAAGGCCGCGTGATTGTCAGCGACCACACCGGCATCGACGACATCGCCGCCGACACCGAGGTACGCTGCCTCATCGTCAGCATCGACGGCATCGTGCTTGTCGACACCGTGACCAACGCCGGCAATGTCGACGCCCTCTGCCGCGACCTCGGCGCAGGTACCTACGTGGTACGCCTGACCGGCGACAACTTCGAAAAGACCGACAAGGTCATCATTCGATAATAGTTTAGAGTTTATTGGTTAGGGTTTTACATCCCCGAAACCATAACGAAGACCGACATTTCAAAGACCGCCCCCGTCTGCACGACGAGGGCGGTTCTTTATAGTAGCTCGAACTGGGCGAAGCATTAGACGATGCTGATATTTTAAAACATAAGGACAAAAAGGACATAAATCACAAAAGAAATTCTTTATGTATTTTTTGAATTTATGTCTTTATGTGTATTCTTCTCAGCAACGTGATGGCTACGCTGTCCGGGGTGGTTCGCTCGGCAAAAATCAAATAAATTTGCTTTTACCTCGACTTATTCGTATTTTTGCAGTTTGAAATCCAAGCCTTCACCATCCGTGGAAAAGAAACAGAGATTAGCAGTCCTCGGCGCGACCGGCAGTATCGGGCGTCAGACTCTCGACATAATACAGCATCATCCCGAGCTATACAGCGCCACAGTGCTCACGGCAGGTTCGCGGGTCGACGACCTTGTAGCCTTGGCGCGGCAACACCGCCCACGCCTTGCCATAATAGGCCGCGAGGCATTGCTGCCGAGGCTCCGCGCCGCCCTCGCCCCCCTGGGCATAGCTACCGCCGCCGGGCCGCAAGCCCTTGCCGAGGCCGTACTGGCCGACGATATCGACACCGTGGTCACAGCCACCGTGGGCTACAGCGGCCTCGAACCGACCATCAACGCCATCAAGGCCGGCAAAGACATAGCCCTGGCCAACAAGGAAACCCTGGTCGTTGCCGGCGACCTGGTCAATGCCCTGCTGTCGCAATCGAAATCGAAGCTCTACCCCATCGACTCAGAACATTCCGCCATAGCGCAATGCCTTGCAGGCGAAGACCCGGACAAGGTGCGCCGCCTGCTCATCACGGCCTCGGGCGGCCCCTTCCGCACATGGGCACCCGAACAAATAGCCCGGGCAAAAGCCGCCGACGCCCTCAAACACCCAAACTGGCACATGGGCGCGAAAATCACCATCGACTCGGCCACGATGCTCAACAAGGCCTT
The DNA here is from genome assembly GCA_009775195.1 of Muribaculaceae bacterium. Classification (GTDB taxonomy): domain Bacteria; phylum Bacteroidota; class Bacteroidia; order Bacteroidales; family Muribaculaceae; genus CAG-873. Next base: position 3,177 of record VSPF01000113.1, on the reverse strand, counting down.
TGAAATCATCGAGGCGCACCACCTGTTCCACATCGAGCCGGGGCGCATCGAGGCCGTGGTACACCCACAGTCAATCGTGCACTCGATGGTCGAGTATACCGACGGCGCCATCAAGGCCCAGCTCGGACTGCCCGACATGCACCTGCCGATAGCATACGCCTTAGGACAGAACTGCCGCCTGGCCGATGCCGCCGCACACCTGTCAATCAAGGACTTCGCCACTCTGACGTTCGAGGAGCCCGACTCGGTCAAGTTCCCCTGCCTCACCCTGGCGCACCACGCCCTCGACAAGCGCGGCAACACGGCATGCGTGGTCAACGCCGCCAACGAGGTCGCCGTCGCAGCCTTCCTGCGCGACGCCATAGGCTTCGGCGACATATACGAAATAATAACAGCGACACTAATGCGCGTACCCTATATACCCGCGCCGGTATACGAGGACTACGTCGCCACCAACGACGAGGCCCGTGCCGTCGCCGGCGAGTTAGTGCGCCTCAAATCATCAAGCAGATAAATGGAAATCCTCATCAAAGCAGCCCAGCTCGTGCTGGCACTTGTCATACTTGTCACCATCCACGAGTTCGGCCACTACATCTTCGCCCGCATCTTCGGAGTGAAGGTCAACCGTTTCTACCTCTTCTTCAACCCCTGGTTCTCGCTGGTGCGCTACAACCCCATGAAAGGCACCGTGGAGCTGCTTGCCAGCAACAAGGCCGACGGCACTCCCAAGGCCCTTGCCACGCTGCGCGTGGGCCGCGAACGCACACCGCGCCCCGACGGCAAGCCCACATGGCGCGACACCATCTACGGCCTCGGCTGGGTGCCGCTGGGCGGATACTGCGACATCGCCGGCATGATTGACGAGACCAAGGATGCCACACAGCTTGCATCAGAGCCCCAGTCGTGGGAACTGCGCTCGAAGCCGGCATGGCAGCGGCTGTGCGTCATGGTGGCAGGCGTGGTGCTCAACTTCGTTCTCGCAATATGCATCTATATCGGCATCGCCTTCCACTGGGGCGACGACGTGGTTCCCTTCCAGGCAATGACCGAGGGCATGGACTTCAGCGAAGAGCTGCAAGAAGCAGGCTTCCGCAACGGCGACCGCCTGGTGAGCCTCAACGGGCGACCCCTCGATGCCACCGACTACTCGCTGCAGTGGGACATGCTGCAGCCAGGTGCGCGCGTAGGCGTGGTTCGCGACGGCCTCGACACCGTGATTACCGTCAGCGACAACCTTATCCGCCAGATAGCCACCAAGGGCAAGGACTACATGCCCATGACCATGCGCGTGCCTGTCTACGTAGCCAAGACACTGCCCGGCGAACCCGCCGCCGAAGCCGGGATAGAAGCCGGCGACCATATCGTGGCACTCGACGGGCGCCGCGTGGCAGCAATCACCGAGTTCATACCAATGCTTGCCGAATACAAGGGCCGGACCATCACCGCCGACATAGAGCGCAAGGGCCGCGTCGACACCACCGTCAACCTCGCCGTCAACGAGGCCGGCAAAATAGGCATACAGATGCTAAGCCCATACGAAATCTTCGACCGCCAGAAAATACACTACAACCTATTCGAGTCGATACCTCGCGGCTGGGAAATAGGCACCGACCGCCTCGGCAGCTACGTGTCGTCGCTCAAACTCGTATTCACCAAAGAGGGGGCGCAGAGCCTCGGCGGCTTCGGCACCCTCGGCGACCTCTTCCCCAACCAGTGGAACTGGTACTCGTTCTGGCAGATTACGGCTTTCCTGTCAATCATCCTCGCCTTTATGAACATCATACCCATCCCGGGCCTCGACGGCGGCCACACGCTCTTCCTCATCGTCGAGATGGTGACACGCCGCAAACCGTCGGACAAGTTCCTCGAGGTAGCCAATACCTGCGGCTTCTTCTTCCTAATCCTGCTCCTCGTCTATGCCAACGGCAACGACATATACCGTTACTTCCTCAAATAGCACTATGGCCAAAGTCAGCACCTTACGACTAAAACGCGGTAAAGAGGAATCTCTCGACCGCTTCCACCCCTGGGTCTTCTCGGGGGCCATCGCCAACCTGCCACAGCCCGGCAGCAACGAAATAGAAGAGGGCGAGACGGTGATAGTCACCGCCAACGACGGCCGCTTCCTCGGCCAAGGGCACTACCAGATTGGCAGTATCGCCGTGCGTATGCTCACCTTCGACCCCTCCGAGGCCGTTGACGAGGGTCTCTACCGCCGCCGAATACTACAGGCCGTAGAGCTGCGCCGCGCCCTGGGCTTGCCTCGCCCCGACACCGACGCCTACCGCCTGGTGCATGGCGAGGGCGACTTCCTGCCCGGCCTCGTGGTCGACATCTATGGCGACACCGCCGTGATGCAGGCCCACTCGCCCGGCATGCATTATGCACGCGACATCATAGCCAAAGTACTCGTCGACATCGACGAGCTCGGCGTGAAGAACGTCTACTACAAGTCAGACACCACCCTGCCCTACAAGGCGCACCTCGACCCACAGAACGACTACCTCATCGGCTCGTATAACCACGACACCGCCCTCGAAAACGGCCTTACCTTCCGCATCGACTGGCTGCGAGGCCAAAAGACGGGCTTCTTCGTAGACCAGCGCGACAACCGCGCACTACTCGCACACTACAGCCGTGGACGCAGGGTGCTCAACATGTTCTGCTACACGGGCGGCTTCTCAGTCTATGCCCTGGCCGGCGGTGCCGAGCATGTGACATCGGTCGACTCGTCGGCCAAGGCCATATCGCTGACCGATGCCAACGTGGAGCTAAACTTCCCCTCTACCGACCGCCACGACTCCGAGGCCACCGACGCCTTCAAATATCTCGACGCGATGACTGCCGGGGCCTACGACCTCATCATCCTCGACCCGCCGGCCTTTGCCAAGCACCGTAGCGCGCTCCACAACGCCCTACAGGGCTACCGCCGCCTCAACGCCCGTGCCTTCGAGAAAATCGCCCCCGGCGGCATACTGTTCACATTCTCGTGCTCGCAGGCCGTGAGCAAGGAGCAGTTCCGCCTGGCCGTGTTCAGTGCCGCCGCTCAGAGCCGCCGCAAGGTGCGCATACTGCACCAACTGACCCAGCCCGCCGACCACCCCGTCAACATCTACCACCCCGAGGGCGAATACCTCAAGGGCAGTCTCTTATACACATCAGCAGCATCCGACTACA
>VSPF01000112.1 GCA_009775195.1 Muribaculaceae bacterium | reverse complement strand
GATTTACACCCCGGCACAAGGCACGGGCCGTCGTCGCAACATCGACGAGGACGACCCCGACCTCTACAACGACGACCCCGACGTGGACGCCCAACCCGAAACCGCTAAGTCGCGCTACGGCTTCCCGTTCTTCGGACGGCGCAAAAACAAAGGACATGCCGATTTAGAGCAACATCATCGCCGCCCCGAGCAACCGGTATATACCGACCCCGACGACGAAGACCCCTTCGGGGCATCCGAGGTTGAGCCCGAAGAGCCATACGAAGGTGGCAGTTCCAGCACCGAACGCGCCGGCGCTGCTATAAACAACCTGCGCGACAAAATCTGCAAACTCTTCCAGCCACAGAGCGTTGAAGAGGAAGAAGACGCAGACGCCGACGAATAGCAGATGGTAGAATTTGAAGAAAGAACACGACAGATGGAAAACGCAGAAGACCCAGCCCTCTTGGCAAGCTATAAGAACGCTGACCTCGCCGGTCAGACAAACCCTCCGACTATCCTCGCCCTCGGTGTCGGCGGTGGCGGTTGCAATGCCGTTGCCTACATGACACACCAGGGGGTCAAAGGTGTCGATTTCGTGGTGTTGAACACCGACCAGCAGGCACTGCTGCCTATGCCGGTAGCCACAAAGGTGCTACTCGGCCCCAAGACTTGCGGCGGCTATGGCGCCGGAGGTAAACCCGAAGTTGGCCAGGCGGCTGCCGAAGAGAGCGTGCCCGAAATCGAAAAGCTGCTCACTCCCGACGTCAAGATGGTGTTCGTCACCGCCGGCATGGGAGGAGGAACAGGCACCGGCGCCGCCCCGATTGTGGCCGGCGTGGCCAAGAGCCGTGGCGTGCTCACTGTAGGCATCGTCACAATTCCGTTCTTCTTCGAGGGCATGAACAAAATCAAGAGTGCCATCGAGGGCGCGGCACGGCTCCAAAAGAACGTCGACGCCATGCTGATTATCAACAACGACCGCCTGGCAAGCATCTACCCCGACATGGCGTGGGACGAAGCCTTCTCAAAGGCCGATGATATCCTCACCACGGCAGCACGCACAATATCCGACATGGTCACGACACTCGCAAATATCAACATCGATATGCGCGACGTCGACACCTGTCTGCGCGACGGTCGCACAGCCCTCATTTCCGTGGGCTACGGCGAGGGCGAGAACCGCATGTCGCAAGCCATACAGTCGGCCCTCCACTCGCCGCTACTCTGCGACACCAACATCATGTCGGCCAAGGAATTGCTCTTCGCCTTCTACTATAGCCACGAGCTCGACCCCAAGCTCAAGGTGTCGGAGGCCGCACAGGCAAACAACCTCGTGCGAGAAATCAACAAGTCGGTGCACATCAAATTCGGCTGGGGCTTCGACGACACCCTCGGCAACAAAATCAAGTTCACAATCCTCGCCTCGGGCTTCGACGTGTCGGTCGATACCGACGGCACGACCATCGAAATCATTGAGGGCAAGGATAACACGCGCCCCGACGAGGTCGACGACATAAGCACTCTCGGTGCCATAGCCGATGCCTACGGCCACGAAAAGGTCGACGAACTGATACGCAGCCAGGAGACCCAGAGCTACTACATCCTCAACGCCGACCAGCTCGACAGCGACGAGGCCATAGCCATGGTAGAGCGCACCCCGGCCTACAAGCGCGACAAGCGCAAAGCCGCACAGGCCGCCGGGCGCAGTGCCGCACAGGCTCCGACATCGGCAACCTTCGGCGCCCGGCAGCCCTCGCCGCAAAACAACCAGGGGCCCAAACCTAACAGCAACAATATATCCTTCTCCCTCGATGACACAGACTAAACTAAAACTCGTTGTTTCTACCGGTGCCGGCATAAGTGCCGAAAGCGGTATCAGCACTTTCCGCGATGCCGACGGACTGTGGGAAAACTATAACGTGATGGACGTCGCCAGCCACGACGGCTATCTGCGCAACCCCGCACTCATACACCAATTCTACAACGACCGCCGAGCAGCACTGGCCGCCGTCGAGCCGAACGCCGCACACAGGCTCCTCAAAGACCTCGAGCAGTACTTCGACGTGTACGTAATCACCCAGAACGTCGACGACCTCCACGAGCGTGCCGGCTCGTCGAAAATCACACATCTCCACGGCGAACTCACCAAGGTGCGCGCCGTCGACGACGAAAGCAAGGTCTTCAAAATCGGCTACGAGGAGCGCACAACCCCCGAGACCATCATCGAGGGGCACAAGGTGCGTCCCCATATCGTCTTCTTCCAGGAGGCCGTGCCGATGTTCGAGACTGCCGCCGACATCGCCTCGCAGGCCGACATTTTCGTCATAATCGGCACTTCGCTGGTTGTCTACCCCGCCGCCGGGCTGCTCAACTATGTGCGTCGCGGTGTCCCCGTCTACTACATCGACCCGCGTCCATCGCGTGTGCCCGACGGGGTAACAGTCATTCGCAAGCCGGCCACAACAGGTATGGCCGAGCTCGAAGAATTGCTGCTCAAGCAGTTTGGCCACCACGAAAAAGACTAAGCTGAGCCGATGGAATACCGTAAATTAAAAGACAACGAGCTGGTTGTCCTTGCCGCTAACGGCGATACAAAAGCCGTCGGCGAGCTATTGCTCGTGCGCTACCGCGTCAAACTCGTCGCTGCCGCCCGAAACGTCAATGCGAAATTTAACGACGACGACATCGACGACGCCATACAGAGCTTCGTCGTGCGCAACATCACCCCCGACAGCAAGGGCAACTGGCGACTTCGCGGCATATCGGCCGACAATAATCCGCTGGCATACGTGACCAGGAGTTTCAAAAACTACCTGCGCGACGAGTTCCGCAAACCCACAATCGACACTGTGGGCCAGTCGCCCGAAGAGGGGCGCACAGGCGACGACACCGAAGAACGCCACCTGCCCGACAGCCCCGAGCCTATCGACGAGGACTACGGCGACATGCACCCCAAGACCCAGAAGGAAATGCAGATTTCGGCACTCTTCGAGGCCCTTGCGAGCGTCAGCGAACTCACTCCCCACGACCAGTACATACTGGCAACATTCCTCCTGGGCGAACGATTTCGCGGAAACGGCGCAAAACCCCTCAAAATTCGCGAGAGGCTCAGCGACCAGCTCAACGAAAATCCATCGACTGTCTACAATCATTATTCCGACCTCAAGGCTCTCTTGAGCCATAGGGCCGCCGAGTTCCTAAAACGACTCAAAGACTAAACATTTCTAAGTAAAAAATTGATAAAATATGGCAAATTGGTTTGAATGTAAAGTACGTTACGACAAACTCCAGGAGAACGGTGCCGTCAAAAAAGTAACCGAGGCATACCTCGTCGACGCCGTATCGTTTACCGAGGCCGAGGCTCGTATCACCGAAGAAGAAACTCCCTTTATCTCGGGCGAATTTTCTGTTTCGGCCGTAAAACGCACCAAAATCGCAGAAATTTTCTGGAACGAGGCCGGCGACCGATACTACCTGGTCAAATGCGCATTCATCACAATCGACGAAAAAACTGCCGCCGAGAAAAAATCCAACTCCCTCATACTCGTACAGGCTTCCGACTTCAAGAACGCCTACGACACTTTCATGGACGGCATGAAAGACACTATGGCCGACTTTGAAATCGTACAAATCAACGAGACACCCTATATGGATGTCTACAAGATGAAAGTCAGCATCTGATGTCCACTATCAAGCAATCACTTGCCGCCATACGGTCGACACTCCCCGCAGGGGTCGACCTTGTGGCGGTATCTAAATTCCACCCCGCCGAGGCTGTTGCCGAGGCTTACGACGCCGGCCAGCGGCTATTTGGCGAAAGCCGCGTGCAAGAGCTCCTCGACAAGGCCGCACGACTGCCACAAGATATCAAGTGGCACTTCATAGGCCACCTGCAGACCAACAAGGTCCGCGCACTCGTCGCTTCGCGATGCGTAAGCCTCATCGAGAGCGTCGACAGCGAACGCCTGCTCCGGCTCATCGACAGCGAGTCGCTGCGCGCCGGCATCGTAAGCCGCGTGCTCGTCCAGGCCCACGTCGCCAAAGAGGAAACAAAATTCGGCTTCCTCCCCGCCGAACTCCTCGACTTCTTCGCCCGTGGAGGCTACCGCGACCTCAAGGCAACACACATCTGCGGCCTCATGGGCATGGCAAGTAACACCGACGACGAAGCCCGTGTCCGCGCCGACTTCGAGGCCCTCGCACGGCTCAAACACGACATCCAGTCCTCGGCCCCCGACCTTGTCGGCTTCGACATACTATCCATGGGCATGAGCCACGACTACCCCCTCGCCATCGCCGCCGGCGCAAACCTCGTCCGCGTCGGTACTGCAATATTCGGTGAAAGATATTAGGGTTAAGGCCCTGAAGTTTTAGATAGTAAAGGATTATAAAGACTTTTTTAATAATTTTTGGGAACAAAGTTAATACAATATTGTTACTAATTTGGATTTTTAAAACACATTTTGTTAATTTGCATTTGTAAAAATTCAGAGCATTATGGTTTCTACCCCTTCGCTGGGCCACATATTGATTGTAGACGACGACAGCAACATCACAGATTTGTTGCAGGTCAATCTGCGCAGTAAAGGCTACAGCGTCGAGGTGGTCAAAGTCGCCGAAACTGTCGACCGCACTGCCCAGGACTCTACAAACCTCGTCATAGTCGATGCCATGAACCAGCCCTACAGCGGCATGGACCTGATTTACGACTTCAAAGACGACCCTGCAACCGAACACATAGCCATTATTCTATATTCACCAATAAAAAGCGAACGCATGGTCATCGATGCCCTCGATGCCGGCGCCGACGACTATATCGTAAAGCCTTTTTCGCTGCGCGAACTAATTGCGCGTGTCAAGTCTGTGCTCCGACGTCACGGCAACAACAACCGTGCTTCTCTGCTGACCTTTCTCAACCTTTCTCTCGACGCGACATCACAGACAGTCAAAATCGATGGCAAACCACTCGCCCTTACGCGCACCGAATACGCCATCTTGCACCTGCTAATCAAAAACGTCGACTCATACGTGTCGCGTATCGAGCTGCACCACAAGGTATGGCCCGATAGCACGGCCGGGACAAACGAGCGCATTGTCGACACAAACATTTCGCGCCTGCGCAAAAAACTCGGCGAACTGGGCAACAACCTCATCAACCGCTCGGGTCACGGATATATGCTCTCTACAACACCGCAATAATTTGTCTATTACATAAAAAAGCACTAACTTTGCAAATAAACATTTTGCTCCGGTAATGGATATTGACCCATTCAGTTTACTTCTCAATTTACCCTTAACTCTCACCCTGGCCACACCGGCCTTCGGTTCGGGCCAGATAGTCGCGCTAATCCTCGCATTGGGCTGCCTGTTTATGTCGGGCTTTGTAAGCGGCAGCGAGATGGCTTTTTTCTCGCTCACAGAGCAGCAGTGCGACGAACTCGACAAAAGCCCGCGCGGCGAGGGCATCCGCCGGCTACTCGCCGACCCACAGAGGCTGCTTGCCACCATACTCATCGCCAACAACCTGGTCAACGTCACAATAGTCGTATTGTGTAACTACGCCTTAGGCCCCGTCTTTGACGACATGAACCCCGTGTGGAGCTTCGTGTTGCAGACTGTGCTGCTCACGTTCCTCATACTGCTCTTCGGCGAAATCATACCCAAGCTATATTCGAGCAACTACAATGCCGCCTGGGCCAAGTTCGCCGAGCCCGGGCTGTCGGTAATATACCGCATGATGAGCCCCATGTCGAAAGTACTTGTCAAATCGGGCACGCTCGTGCGCAAGGTCGTGACAAAACAGACAAACGACATAACCACCGACGAGCTATCGCGCGCGCTCGAAATAACCGAAGGCGCCGACGACAAGGAGATGCTCGAAGGCATCCTCAAATTCGGCGACACCACCGCCGGCGAAATCATGACCCCGCGAGTCGAAATCACCGACCTCGACATTGAGCTGACTTTCGACCAGGTCATGAAAATCGTGCTCGAAAGCGGATACTCGCGTATGCCGGCCTACGAGGCCAACCAGGACAATATCAAGGGCATTCTCTACTCGCGCGACCTGCTGCCATATATCGGCAAGCCCGAGGCCGCGACACTCGACTGGAAAAAACTGCTCCGACCGGCCTACTTCGTGCCGGAGTCGAGGCAAATCGACGACCTGCTCGAAGACTTCCGCAAGCTCAAGCTCCACATGGCTGTCGTTGTCGACGAGTACGGCGGCACACAGGGCGTGGTGACACTCGAAGACGTCCTCGAAGAAATTGTCGGCGACATCGACGACGAATACGACGAGCCCGACACCACTTTCAAACGTCTGCGCGACGACACATACGTCTTCGAAGGACGCACGCCGCTCACCGACTTCTTCCGCGTCACCGGCCTCGAACCCGACGACTACGAAGAGGTCACGCAGGACGTCGAGACTCTCGCCGGCATGCTCCTGGCAATAAAGGGCGACTTCCCCAAGGACAAAGAACCCCTCGTCTATGGCCGTTGCCGCTTCCTCATACTCGAAGTCTCCGACCACCGAATAGCCGAGGTGCGCGTCAAGGTCATGCCCGAAGACGTTGTGGCATGACAAAATACATCATCATACTTTTTATTTTACTTGTCGGCATGTCGTCGTGTCGCCACAAGGACGGCGACGTCACGCCGCGCCGCTACGCATACCCACGCATCGAGGCATACGACAGCACCTACCGCCGCCTCACTGTTGGCCCTGTGAGCATCGAGGTAAACGCCTCCGCCCGGACATCTTCGCCAAAAGACGGCTGGCTCGACATACACTATCCGCGCTATGGGGCGACTATCTACCTGAGTGCCACCCACACCGACGACCTGCCCCGTGCCATTGCCAACCGCCGCCAGCGCATCAGCCTCAACCTCGGCGGTGCCAGGGCCGTGACACACAATTTCGTCAGCGGCGACTTCGACTGCGAGGTAGTCGAGAGCGTCGATGCCGGTGCAACGCCCGTGCAGATACTGGCCGTGTCGCCCAAAGGTTTGATAATCAGCGGATCGGCAAATATCAGCGGCACTACAACACCGGCCGACTCGATTAGGCCCATAGTGACAGCCCTGACACGCGACGCAATCCATATTTTGATGAGTATCAAATGAAAGCCGTCGAGACATACATCAAGGGCCTCCAAGTGCCTGGCCGCGAGGCCGAACGTGCCGCCGTCGCATCCCTACTGAACGATGCCTTAGGCCCTGGAGCCACACTTACGCACCGCCCCGACGGAAGCCCTGCAATCAACATCCCCGGCATCGAAATTTCTATCAGCCATTGCCGCACATGCGCCGTCATCGCATTGTCCGACAAGCCCGTAGGTATCGACGTCGAGACCGACCGCGCCCAGTTGGCGCGTGTCGCGCCGAGGGTCTTGTCTCCCGACGAATTGACCTGCTACAGCGACAGCCTCGTCAAAGCATGGACGCTCAAGGAGGCCCTCTACAAGGCCGCTCTAACTCCCGGCCTCGACTTCAGGCGCGACATACTCCTGCCACTCGACGGCAGCAACACGGCCACGGTGCTGACACCGCAGCCCTTACAGTTCGAAATACTACGCTCCGAGCCGCTCGACCAATACGGCGCATACATTTCACTCGTCAGGCGGCTCTGACCCCTTGGCCACAGGCACCCCGGCCTCTACCACATATTGCTTGTAGTACGACAGCAGCAGTGCCGTCGCCGGCAACGCGATAATCATGCCGAGTATGCCCATCAACGTGCCCCATACCGACAGCGACAGCAATATCACCGCCGGGTTGAGCCCAAGCGAACGGCCCATAATCTTGGGCGTGAGCACATAGTCGCAGATACTTTGACTGACAGCGTAGACAAGCACGCACTCGCCCAGCTCGGGCCAGAAATGCGTCGCGCCCGTCGACGAGTTTATAAGGCACACAATCGCCACAGGGATTAGCGTCACATACTGGAAATAAGGTATCATATACAATATGCCCACCGTTATGCCCAGCACAATCGCCAGGGGTATGCCCACTATCGAGAAACCGATACAGTAAAACACCGCCGCGCACAGTGCAATCAGCGCCTGGCTGCGGAAATAGCGGTTCATATTATCCTTTATATCATCCTCGACCATATACACCGTCCGGCGGTACTTCTTTGGCACAAGCATACGGAAACCGCGCATAATGCTCGGATAGTCTATCAAGATGAATATCACATATATAAAGGTCAGCAGCCACTCGAGGGTGTGCAGCAGGAAGTCGACAGTCGCCCCCAATAGCGATGTGCCCGAGTTGACGAGCGACATAAAGTGCGAACTCTTGATGAAATTCGACACATTGAAGTCTTCCACCCACCGCCGTATCGGCTCGGCAATGTCCTGCGGCACAAACGGTATTGCCGACCCGGCCGAACTCCGCCGCACTATCTCGTCGAGCTGGTTAATCTCCTTGATTATCGAGGGCACGAAGAAATAAGCCAGGGCCGCCAGCACTATAGTCACCTCGAGCAGGGTCAGCACACTCGCCGGGCCGCGATGCTTGATTTTGAACCAACGCATATTATAACCCACCAACGGGTCGAGCAGATATGCTATCAGGCACGCCAAGGCGAACGGAAGCAACACATTGCGCAGCAAGTTCACAAGCCATATCGCACCGGCAAGCAACGCCACACCGGCGACGATGCGCACTACGCGGTCAAAAGTATAAGGACGTGACGAACTCGACATCTTAAGGTCTCTAATGGGTGTATATTACATTCCTAACAACCCCGCCCCCACCTTGGTTCACCCCCACAAACATAGCCCATACGCAAATTTTTGCATTATCTTGAAACTTTTACTCATTTAAAGTTGTATAATATTAAAACTTTCCATAACTTTGTGAATGGAAAGGAAAATCACGACATTCGGTACATATTTCAGAGAATTCATGGCATCTCTTGATGACAAGGCGCAATTTAAGATTAATCAAGGTTTGCTCTTAATGGCTACTCAACCGAGATTATCTACCAAGTTTGTAAAATCTATACGCGATGGGCTCTTTGAACTACGCACAGAGTGGAATGGAAATATTTATCGCGTATTCTTCATTTTTGATAACGGAAATATTGTCGTGCTTTTTAATGGATTTCAAAAGAAATCTCAAAAAACACCGAACAGCGAGATTAACAAAGCGTTAAAAATTAAAGCAGAATATTATGGAAGCAAAAAATAACATAGTCGAAGATTACACCCCGGTTCTTGAACAAAATTTCGGGAAGGTCGGAAGTGCCGAATGGGAAAAATCCATCGAGGAGGCAGAAGCCTTCTACACAGGCCAGATTATTAAAGAAACCCGCAGAGAAGCGAAAATGACACAAAGCGAACTCGCTGCGAAACTCAACGTCACTAAATCTTATATCTCAAGAATTGAGAATGGTTTTATAAATCCCAGCGTAACAGTGTTCTACCGCATCATATCAGCTCTCGGCATGCGCGTAGAAATCGTGAAACCTATCTATTGATATTCCCAACCCCAAAGAACCGGAAAAAAACTGTCGAAGACAGTTCATTTGCAGAACCCCGGCTTTACGAAGTTAGCTGGGGTAAAAGACAGTAATAGAACACCAAGGTCGGAGACCTTGCCCACGAATCCCTTATGTACCTTTTTGGGCTCAAGCCGAAATTACAGTGCATATATAGTTGGGTCAAGTTGTGGCTAATATAGGAGCTGGTACCTCCTATTAGATTTGCAGTTGCAAAATAAAAGGTTAACTTTGCAGCAAATATTCACAGTTATTAACAAAAGAAAG
>VSPF01000111.1 GCA_009775195.1 Muribaculaceae bacterium | reverse complement strand
GCTATGCAGGTTATAAGCTCGATGTCAAGGGTAAACCGACACACGTGGTGGTGATTTTGGTCAACGGGTTCTTCTGCCCGCGCCGCGAGGTTAGGGAAGCCTGTGAAAATTTGCTGACAAAAACATTTTTGAAATAAAAATATTTCATATATTTGCGGTGTTTAACTCTTGAGATTTTTACCGTGTAAAATTTAAAGAGTTAAACACCGTTTGTTCTAATTTGCCAATATATGACTGACATAGACCAACTTATACAAATCAATATCGAGCTTGAGGGCTTGCTTCGCGTACTGCGTGACCGCGACAGTGCCGAGGCTCGCAACATGTTGGCTGATAAGGTAGAAGAATATACGTCGGCTCTCGACAGCTATCTCCGCACAGCTACTGCCCATGAAGAAACCGAACCCGAGGCAGATGCCCGAGCCGAAGAAGAGGCGGAAGAGGAAGCATGGGAGGCATACGAAGACCCGCACATGGAAGAAGTCAAAGACCAGGAGGCCGTGGAGCCTCAGGTCGTGCCCGAGGCAGTGGCTGCCGAGTCGGCGGTGGCAAGCGAGGTTAAGCATAGCGAAGGCCCTAACACAAAACTGCTCAAGGCTTTTACGCTTAACGACCGCTTCCGTTTCAGGCGCGAACTCTTCGAAGGCGATGATGCCGACTTCACCGAGACGCTGAAGCTACTTGCCGATATGGACTCTTATGCCGAGGCCTGCGACTATCTCTACAACGACATGATGTGGGACAAGACCGACCCCAATGTCGCCGACTTTATGGCTATAGTAGCCGCAAATATGCCACAGTGATGCCCGGCAAACTCTATATAGTACCCACGCCGGTGGGCAATCTTGGCGACATGACGCCGCGCGCGGTAGAGGTGCTAAAGGGTGCCTCGCTGATACTTGCCGAGGACACTCGCACATCGGCAACGCTGATGCGTCATTTCGACATTGCCACCCCTATGGCAAGTCATCACAAGTTCAACGAACATAAAGACCTGACTCCCGTTCTCGACCGCATAGCTTCGGGCGAGAATGTAGCCCTTGTGTCGGATGCCGGCACGCCGGGCATAAGCGACCCGGGCTTCATGCTCTCGCGAGAGTGCCGCCGGCGCGGACTGCCCGTAGAGACCTTGCCCGGCGCGACGGCCTTCGTGCCGGCATTGGTAAATTCGGGGCTCCCTTGCGATAAATTTTTCTTCGAGGGTTTTTTGCCACCTAAAAAGGGGCGGGCAACGCGCCTTGCGTTTCTGGCCTCGTTGCCCTGTACGGTTGTTATATATGAATCGCCTGTGCGTCTGGCGCGCACCCTTGCCGAGCTTGCCGAGGTGTGTGGCGACGAACGCGAAGCCTCTGTCAGTCGTGAGATTTCAAAACTCTACGATACTACCGAGCGCGGCACCTTGGGATATTTGCGCGATTATTATCAACAGAACCAAGCCCGAGGCGAGATTGTTATAGTTGTAGCGCCTGAGGCCAAACCGTCGGCCGAGGAGCGCCGTCATAAAAACAAATACCGCCGCGATGAAGACGCGGCTCTCGATTAACAACATTCAACTATTGATTATGAAGAAGATTTTAACACTTTGCGTTGCTGCCGCGCTCGTCTTTACCGGTTGCAGCAACAAGGAGAAGGAAGAGCAGTTACGTCAGGCGCAGGCCGTGGCCGAAGCCTCGCGCGAGGAACTTGCCGATGCGGTCAGCGACCGTGACCAGTTGCTTGGCCTTGTCAACGAAATTTCGTCGAGCATGGAGCAAATCAAGCAACTCGAGAACATACTTACTGTAAGCGGCGGCAGTGAGACCCCGGGCCAGCGCGAACAAATCCGTGCCGACATTGCCGCCATCCAGGAGACCTTGGTGCAGCGCCGTCACCAGCTCGAAGACCTCGAGAAGAAGCTTTCGAAATCGAATCTCAACAACAGCAAGCTGCAGCAGACTATCACGTCGCTGCGCACACAGCTCGATGGCCAGGCCCAGGAAATTGCATCGTTGCGCACAAGCCTTGGCGAAGCGCAGACAAAGATTGGCAATCTTGATGCACAGGTTGACTCGCTCAACACCACTGTCAATACTGTAACCGCCGAGCGCGACTCGACCGACAAGCAGAACATTGAGCTTACCAACGAGCTCAATACCTGCTACTATGCGATTGGCAACAAGAATGAGCTGAAGGAGAACAATATAATCGAGACCGGCTTCTTGCGCAAGACCAAGATAATGGAGGGCGACTTCGACCGTGCCTTCTTCACCAAGGCCGACAAGCGCACCCTCACGGCCATCGACCTTAACAGCAACAAGGCCGAGGTGCTGACCAAACAGCCCGAGAGCAGCTATCGCATTGTCGATGTCAACGGCCACAAGGTTCTGCAGATTACCAACCCGGCCCAATTCTGGAGCCTGTCGAATTATCTCGTAGTCAAGATTGACTGATTAAGTTTAAGGTTTAAAGTTTATGGTTTAACTTTAAAGAATTAGAACCCTTATTTTAGCTAATATAAAGTAAATAAATCGGTTAGCAGTAGAATTTTGGACTATTGCTAACCGATTTGTTTTTATAGAGGTAGATATTGTTTGAGTGTCTCGACATATTCCTCGAAGGCGGCTTGGCCTTGCGGGGTGATGCGGCATACGGTACGTGTCTTCTTACCGACAAATCCTTTTTCGATAGAGATGTACCCTGCAGCCGAAAGCTTGTCTAACTGTACGCTCAGGTTGCCGGCTGTCGATTCGGTTTTCTCGCGAAGATATACGAAATCGGCTTCTTCGACATTCATTAGAATCGACATTACGGCAAGTCTCAACTGAGAATGGAGCAATGGATTCAGTTCTTTCATCGTTTTGCTGCGATAATTTTTTTACGTATTATAAATGCCGGCACTATAAACATCAGCAGGAAGCAGACCATATATAGCGGTAGTACCCAAACGATGAGAAGGGGTTTGCCGCAAATGCTCATGGCTGTTACCACGAAGCCGACTATGATTGAGAATATTCCGCCGAAAACATAGGAGTTCTCTTTGAGTATTATCCCCGTCATGGCGGCTCCGAAGCCCACTACTATGAAGGCGTAGAAGAACATTGTGAGCCATGCCTGTGGGTAGCCCAAGAGGTTGAAGATAATGCAGGCGATTGTCAGTAATATGGCTATCAGGCCAACGCTCTTCCATATTTTGTCGCTGATTGTGTCGATGACTGTCTTGGCTCCTTTCGATGTACCGGATTTGCGGGCCATCAGGATATTGGCCGGTATGCCTATGACCGGTATGGCGAACCACACGAGATTGATAAGCGGGTTGTAAGAAACCAGGCTTACAACTAATACGATTGTTGCTGAAACGATGCTTAGTGCAGCCCACAAGACCGAGATGCGGAGGTCGGGCATGGCGATGCGCTGCTTTGTGGCCTCTATCATCTGGCTGATGAGGGCCATGCTTTCTTGGGGGGAGAGTTTCTTGTCTTCCATAATTTTGTTTGTGTAAAACGGTTTATAATGTAAACTGTATTTCTCTTAAAAAAGAGCGAATAGGAGTCCGCCCTGAAATTCGATGCAAATGTAAAGCGATTTATTTTATAAACCAAATATTTTGGCAAAAAAATTTGGAGAAAATTGCATAAGCCGGCCTAAGGGTGATTTGTTGAGCGCATGCCGAAATCGCAGAACATGTTTTGGGAAGGCAAGAGACAGCAATTATAGGAACTCATGTGAAATCTTTTCCCGGTATTTGCATTTATGAAATTTTATTTATAATTTTGCAATACGGCATAAGCCTATACCAAATGAGAGTAATAACAGAAGAACCCCTTAAGGATTATATTTCAAAACATCCGGATACAAAGACAGCTTTGCAAGAGTGGTTGAAAATAGTAAAAGCTGCTCGATGGGAGTGCTTTGCCGATGTCAAAAAAACTTTTAACAGCGTAGACAATGTTGGTAATCAACACTATGTGTTTAATATCAAGGGCAACCAACATAGGTTGGTTGTTGTTATTAAATTTACAATAAAGTGGATTTATATTCGATTTATAGGCACTCATGCAGAATATGATAAAATTGATTGTTCCACCATATAAAACTTTATAGTCATGACCAAGATAGAGAATGAAGAACAGTACCGTTGGGCTTTGCAGAGAGTGGAAGAACTTCTTCCTAAAGTAAATGATGATACTCCGCTCAACGACCCATGCAGCATCGAACTTGAATTGCTTTCGGGGCTTGTTGCAGATTACTCCGACGAGCATTATTCGATAGGCGAGCCAAGCCTGATTGACATTATGAAGCTTAGGATGTATGAGATGGGGCTTTCTCAGTTGGCTTTATCGAAGCTTTTAGGGATTAATCCTTCACGTATATGCGAGTACTTGTCAGGCAAAAGGGAGCCGACTCTCAAGCAGGCCCGGATTATAAGTCAGAAACTCAACATAGACCCGGCTATCGTGCTTGGTGCATGACTTTTAGGACTTAAACGCAGACAGGGTGTGCCGCACGCGGCACACCCTGGAGGGCCTGTTTTTCAGACTTAGAGAGAGAAGAACGAGAATTATGCCTCTTTATATTCTTCGCGATGGAATGTCGGTTTGATGATTTCGTCGGCCACGCGGTCGGGATAGTCGTTCTCGGTGGAGACAAATACCCAGTCGATATCGTCGAGCCGGCGCAGGTCGGTCACGAAGTATGCCGTAGACATTGGTGAGCCGACAACGATTACGCGGGCTACACCGGCTTCGCGGGCTGCATGTACGGTATCGATAAAATATTTGAGGGTCAGGTCGTTGGTGTAGGCGTCGCTGAGGTCGTCGTTATAAGCCAGTACGATGTCGTGATATCCTTCGAGGGCTTCTTTTACGCGGTCGTGGTCTTCGACGGGGAGGTGCGTTATGGTCAGACATGTGTCTTCGACCATAACTTTTTCGGGGAAGTCGACCATGGCGTTGACGCTGAGACCACGGGCAAGCAAGGTGCCCAATACGTCACCGAAAACGTGGCCGGTGGTACCTAAGAGGGCTATTTCTTTCATAGTTGGGTGTTATTTATGTTTTAATCTATAACACCCGCCGGGCATTGAGGGTTCAACGGCCGGCAAAAATTGTCAAGCTTAGTAAATCCCGGCAAAAAAAATCAGGCCGAAATATAAGGCGTATATTACCAGGCTCGACGCTGCGGCAACGATAGTCCAGGTCTTTGCCTGCTGCGACGAACGCTGTGCGCCGATATAGTCGCCCTGCTGCCATTGCGACTGCACCTTAGAGGCGTAGATGATAGCCACGACACCGAAAGGTATGCAGCACAACAGTGTGACCACGATTGCCCATGCAAGGTAGGTCGGGGGGCATGGTTGCTCGTATTGCGGCTGTCCCCATTGCTGCTGCGGTTGGCCCCGCTGTTGTGGCTGCTGCCAGTTGTTTGTCGGGGGCTGTGGTGTCCATCCGTTGCCGTTTTGCTGCGGCTCCTGGTACGGGGGCGGCGTAACGGGCGGCGTGGGAGGGATTGACGGGCCGAACAGGTGACGAAGCTCGGGTACTTCGGAGGCGTGTTTCCACTCGGGCATACCTTCGCACCAAACGAGGGTCGACGCGGTCACGCCGTAGTTGTTGAAGAGTACTTCTGATATCGGGCCAACCTGGTTGCCGTTGTTGTCGATTATATAATATTCGGTCATCTGGAGTCTGATTGATTGAGTATACAAAAGTAAGTCTTTTTTAGCAATTAAGGCTATTGTTTAACAATATTTAAAACATTTGTGGCCGAAATGTGTGCTTTGAGAATATTTTTGTTTCAAAGCGTCGTTAAGTCGGGGATTTTTGCTAATTTTGTACGATAACATGCTCTTTAATTCAACTTTCTTAGGCGAAAGTTGAAGGTTAGAGGTCAAGGTTTAAAGTTTAATGAGATAGATGCGTTTATGAGGATTTCGATATATCATATACTCTTGCTTGCAATAAGTCTTACCGCGCTGCCATTGAGGGCTCAGGACGACGGGCGCCTTGTCAATTACCCTATGCCGCCCGACTCTGTGATGCAGTTGCAGCCGCGATGCGACTATATTATCAACCGCTACTGGCAGCGGTGCAATTTCGAATATGCCATGTTGCACCCCGACAAGTTCAACGAAGCTTTTGGCGCGTGGGTTACTATTATGCCTCATGCCTCGGCCGACACGGTTCATGCTGCTATTGACGAGCTGCTGGGCCGCTTCGTGAAGAAAGGTCCCGAGACGTTGGCCCTTGCCCGCATGGCCCGCGAATGGCTCTACTCCGACACTGCGCGTATACACTCCAACGAGATATACCAGCCATTTGCCAAGGCTGCGGCTGGCCATAAGAAGATAAAGAAAGAGGACCGCGAACTCTTTGCCGCCGACTACAAGCGGATTAGTTCGAGCGCTGTGGGTGCTGTCGTACCCCCTATCGAACTGACACTTCCCGACGGCACTCAGTCGAATTTCGGAGAAATCAAAGGCGCCTCGTTGTTAGTATTCTTCAACGAGCCGGGCAATGTGGACTGCTCGGTGGCCCGTATCCGCCTTGCTACCGATACCAATGTGCGCGAACTCGTAGAGCGTGGCGAACTTTCGATAGTCAGCGTCTACCCCGGCACTCCCGATAAAGAGTGGGCCGAGGCTGCCGCCGCCATGCCCGACAAGTGGCACAAGGTGGCCATACCCGACGCCGCCGATTATTTTGACCTGCGGATAAAGCCTCAGTTCCTCTACCTCAACGGGCACCACAAGGTGTTGGCCAGCAACCTCAGCCTGGCATACCTGCTCGGAGCTTTCGAGACAGCGAACAAGGCGCAGAAAAACCGACAGACTACTACCGCCGATGAGTGACCGTAAAAGTATAGCCGTATTGGTATCGGGGGGCGTAGACAGTGCCGTTGTCGTGCACCGCCTGGCGCAGGACTCCTCGCTCGACCTGCATCTGTTCTATATCCGCATAGGCATGGACGATGGCCGTGGCGACTGCTCGGCCGAAGAAGATATCGAGATGTGCAGCCTCATAGCCAGGCAGTACGGCCTGCCGCTCGAGGTGGTTTCGCTCCACGAAGAGTATTGGGACAATGTGATGGACTACGCCCTGCGTACCGTCAAGGCCGGTCTGACGCCCAATCCCGACATTATGTGCAACTCAATCATAAAGTTCGGCTATTTCGAAGAGCGTTGGGGTCGTGATTACGACCTTACGGCCACGGGCCACTATGCAAGCACGATTATCGACGCCGATGGCCGCAAATGGCTCGGCACGGCAGTCGACCCCGTAAAGGACCAGACCGACTTCCTTGCCCGTATTACCGGCCGGCAGCTCGAGCACCTGATATTTCCCCTCGGTGAACTGCCCAAGGCAGATGTGCGCCGTATAGCCGCCGAGGCGAAGCTGCCCAACGCCATGCGTCGCGACTCGCAGGGTATATGTTTCCTGGGCAAGATTAACTATAACGACTTTATCCGTCGCCACCTCGGCGAACGCCCCGGCCCGATTATCGAGATTGAGACAGGTAAGAAGCTCGGCGAGCACCGGGGCTATTGGTTCCACACTATAGGCCAACGCAAGGGCCTGGGCCTGAGCGGCGGCCCCTGGTTCGTCGTTCGCAAAAATATACACGACAACGTGCTCTACGTGTCGCGAGGCTATGACACCGAAAAGCAGTATGGCACGACGCTCCACCTTGCCGAGATGCAGTTTATCACCGCCGACCCGTGGGGCGATGCCGCTGCCGACGGCGTGAGACTGACATTCAAGAACCGCCATACCCCCGACTTCTTCCCCGGCACAATCCGCGCCGTCGCCGATGCCCCCGGCGAGTATGTGATAGAGTCGGACGTCAGGGTGCAGGGCATTGCCCCGGGACAGTTTACAGCAGTCTATGACCCAGACCACCGCATTTGTTACGGCTCCGGCATCATAACCGGCGCTAATAAAATATAAGCCAGCCATGGAAGATAGAATCAGCCTCCACGTACTTGGCCTGTCGTATAGCCAGTTGCAGTCGGGCGCCTACGCCCTTATCCTTGCCGAAGACCGTGGGCCGCGCCGCATACCTGTAATCATCGGTGCAGCCGAGGCCCAGTCAATCGCCATCACCCTCGAGGGCATACGCACGCCCAGGCCGCTGACCCACGACCTCTTTGTGTCGTTTGCCCATGCTTTCGGCGTGAAGCTCAAGGAGGTGTTTATATACCGCTTCGAGGACGGCATATTCTCGTCGGAGCTTACCTTTGGCGACGGCACGCGC
The DNA here is from genome assembly GCA_009775195.1 of Muribaculaceae bacterium. Classification (GTDB taxonomy): domain Bacteria; phylum Bacteroidota; class Bacteroidia; order Bacteroidales; family Muribaculaceae; genus CAG-873. Next base: position 1,599 of record VSPF01000111.1, on the reverse strand, counting down.
AGCGTGCAGATAGATGCACGCACCAGCGACGCCATCGCCCTGGCCCTGCGCACCCATACGCCTATTTTTACCACGCGCAGCATAATTGAGCAGACCGGTTTTGTTATTGACGAGGAAGAGCTCCGCCGCGACAGCCAGGATGCCGAGGGTGACTGGAACTTCGACGATGCTGCCGGCGAGAGCGACGACGAGCAGACCTATGCCGACCGCGACGACTATCATGCCGAGCCACGCCCCGAAAATTTCACAATCGAAGAACTCGAGCGCACCCTTGCCGCGCTTATCGACAGCGAGGACTACGAGGAAGCAGCCCGAATAAGCGAAATCCTGAACCGTAAAAAAGGAAATACTAACACTGAAACATAACCGAACTCCATGAAATCTGATACTTTACAATTAAAAGTGCGCATGGCGGTCTTGCTCTTTTTGGAGTTTGCCGTATGGGGCGCATATCTTACATCGCTTGGCGCCTACCTTGCCAATATAGGGCAGGGCGAACATATCGGCTGGTTCTATGCCGTGCAGGGCGTGGTGTCGATATTTATGCCCGGCCTCATCGGAATTGTTGCCGACCGCTGGGTGCAGGCTCAGAAGATGCTGAGTATCTGCCATTTGGTCGCCGGTGCCTTTATGTGCTCGGCGTGGTGGTATGCCGCCCATGCCGATGTGGTAGAGTTTGGGCCGCTATTTACGCTCTATACCATGTCGGTTGGCTTTTTCATGCCTACTATCGGCCTGGCCAACTCGGTGTCGTATGCCGCCCTCAACCGCTACAGCCTCGACCCGGTGAAGCATTTCCCGCCGGTGCGTGTGTTCGGCACCATAGGTTTTATCATAGCCATGCTTTTTGTCAACTTCACCGGCTATCAGAACACGGCCTCGCAGTTGTGTGTCTCGGGCGTGCTGAGTTTTGCCATGGCGGCCTACGCGCTGACGATGCCGGCATGTCCCACCGCGCCCAAGGGACAGAAGAAATCGCTTTCAGAAGCCTTGGGGCTAAAGGCGTTCTCGCTGTTCAAAGACAGGCAGATGGCCGTATTCTTTATCTTCAGCATGCTCCTTGGAGTGTCGCTCCAGATAACCAATGGTTTTGCCAACCCGTTTATACAGAGCTTTGGCAGCATAGCCGAGTATGCCGATACCTGGGGTGTGCATAATGCCAATGCGCTAATCTCGATTTCGCAGATGAGCGAGACCCTGTGTATCTTGCTCATACCCTTCTTCCTGCGCCGTTTCGGCATCAAGGTCGTGATGCTTATGGCCATGTCGGCATGGGTTCTGCGATTCGGCTTCTTCGGCCTGGGCAACCCCGGTTCGGGCGTGTGGCTGTTTATATTGTCGATGATTGTCTACGGCATCGCCTTCGACTTCTTCAATGTCAGCGGCTCGCTCTATGTCGATAAAAAGACTACGCCCGACATACGCTCGTCGGCACAGGGCCTTTTCATGATTATGACCAACGGCATCGGTGCCACATGCGGCACATTGGTCGCCCAGAAGATTATCGACCACAATGTGTTTAGCCGGCCGGCCGGAGTAGAGCAGATTGATGGCTGGTCGACTTCGTGGCTGATTTTTGCCGGATACGCCGCCGTAGTG
>VSPF01000110.1 GCA_009775195.1 Muribaculaceae bacterium | reverse complement strand
GTGGGAGAGTTGGTGGCGGCGACGGCCTCGGGGGTGCCCTGGGCAAGGATGCGGCCACCGCCTCGGCCACCTTCGGGGCCCATGTCGACCAGGCGGTCGGCAAGGCGCAGCACGTCGAGGTTGTGCTCGATTACAAGCACGGTGTTGCCTCGGTCGACGAGCTTGTCGAGGATAGCCATAAGCGTCTTGATGTCGTCGAAATGCAGGCCCGTGGTCGGCTCGTCGAGGATAAAGAGCGTGCGCCCGGTGTCGCGCTTGGCAAGCTCGGTGGCGAGCTTCACGCGCTGGTTCTCGCCGCCCGACAGCGTGGCCGACGGCTGTCCGAGTTTGATATAGCCCAGGCCGATGTCCTGCAACACCTTGATTTTCTTGTAGATGCTGGGTATTCCGGCGAAGAACTCGCAAGCCTGGTTGACGGTCATGTCGAGCACGTCGGCAATCGACTTGCCCTTGAAGCGCACCTCGAGGGTCTCGCGGTTGTAGCGTTTGCCGTGGCACTCCTCGCAGGGGATGAGCACGTCGGGCAGGAAGTTCATCTCGATGGTCTTGTAGCCGTTGCCCTTGCATGCCTCGCATCGGCCACCGGCCACGTTGAAGCTGAACCGCCCCGGCTTGTAGCCTCGGATTTTGGCCTCTGGAAGTGCTACGAAGAGATTGCGGATGTCGGTAAAGACGCCCGTATATGTCGCAGGGTTCGACCGTGGCGACCGCCCGAGCGGCGACTGGTCTACGGTGACGACCTTGTCGATATTTTCGATGCCCTCGATGCTGCGATAGGGCAGCGGCTCCTCGAGCGAACGGTAGAAATGCTTGCTCAGTATGGGCTGAAGTGTGCCGTTGACGAGCGACGATTTGCCAGAGCCCGACACGCCGGCAACCACTGTGAGTGTGCCGAGCTCGAGGGTTAGGTCTACGTTCTGAAGGTTGTGGCCCGTGGCGCCGCGCAACGTCAGTGTCTTGCCGTTGCCTTTGCGCCGCTGTGCCGGTGTCTCAATCTTGCGCGTTCCGTTGAGATATTGCGCTGTCACGGTGTCGGTCTTGAGCATCTCGGCCGGTGTGCCCTGGAAGACCACTTCGCCGCCCTTGCGCCCGGCTCCGGGGCCGATGTCGACCACATAGTCGGCCTCGAGCATGATGTCCTTGTCGTGCTCTACGACGATGATTGTGTTCATGGCGTCGCGCAGGCGTTTGAGCGAGTCAATCAGTCGCCGATTGTCGCGCTGGTGAAGGCCGATTGACGGCTCGTCGAGGATATATAGCACGTTGACAAGCTCGCTGCCAAGCTGAGTGGCAAGCCTTATGCGTTGGCTCTCGCCCCCCGACAGCGTGGCCGAGGCGCGGTTGAGTTGCAGGTAGCTGAGGCCCACGTCGACGAGGAAGCGCAGTCGCACCGATATTTCCTTGATTATTTCGGCCGCAATCTTGCGGTCGCGGCTATCGAGGCGCGACGTCACTGTCGAGGCCCATTCGGCAAGGGCGTCTATGTCGAGCGCCGACAGTTGGGCTATGTTCATGTCGTCGACAAAGAAGTGCAGGGCCTCCTTGTTGAGCCTTGCACCGTTACACTCCGGGCATACGCAGCGCGTGGCGAACTGGCCGCTCCACTTGCGCTCCTGGTATGTGCCGTCCTCGTCGGCATTTTGCTCAATAAACTTTATCAGGCCGTCGTAGGTGCGGAAATAATCGAGGCCCGAGTAGGTGCTGTCGGCAAGTCGCGGCACCGAGGTAGAACCGTTGAAGATTTCGTCGACGACCTCTTCGCTAAGCTCGCAGAAGGGCGTCTTTATGTTATAGCCGTTGGCTTCGAGAATGGCGCGTATTTGCAAGAAAATCAGCGTGTCGCGATACTTGCCCAGGGGGGCCAGGGCGCCGCCGTGCACGCTCAGCTTCTCGTTGGGTACCATCTTGGCGCGGTCGATGATGTTGACATAGCCGAGGCCCTTGCATCGCGGACACGCGCCCTGTGGTGAGTTGAACGAGAAATTATGTGGTGCCGGGTCGTGGTACGATATGCCCGAAATCGGGTCCATCAGTTCCTGGCTGTAGTATGCCACCTCGTCGGTCTCGGCATCGCACACGAGCATCTCCTTGTCGCCCTGGTCGAGCGCGCTGTCGACCGACGCCAGTATTCGTTCGCGGTCTTTGGCATTGACCTTGAGGCGGTCAATCACAAGCTCTACGCTGTGGTTGCGGTAGCGGTCGAGGCGCATGCCGGGCGTGATTTCCATCAGTTTGCCGTCGACGCGCACGTTGAGGAAACCCTTGCGCGTGAGTTGCTCGAAGAGCTCCTTGTAGTGGCCCTTGCGGTTCTTGACCAGCGGCGCGAGTATATAGACCTTGCGCGCCGAGTATTTGTCGATGATGAGGTCGGTGATTTTTTCGTCGTTATATTTTACCATGTTCGCCCCCGACACGTAGCTGCGCGCCTTGCCTATGCGGGCGAAAAGCAGTCGCAGGAAGTCGTAGATTTCGGTGGTGGTGCCTATGGTGCTTCGAGGGTTGCGGTTTACGGTCTTCTGTTCGATTGCGATTACCGGGCACAGGCCGCTTATATGGTCTACCTCGGGGCGTTCGAGCTTGCCGAGCATGTTGCGCGCGTAGGCCGAGAAGGTTTCGATATAGCGGCGTTGGCCCTCGGCGAAGATGGTGTCGAAGGCCAGCGACGATTTGCCGCTGCCGCTGAGGCCCGTGACGACCGTCAGCGACTGGTGCGGTATGGTCACGTCGATATTCTTGAGGTTGTTGACACGCGCGCCTGTAACCTCGATGCAGCCCTCGGTGCCGTCGTCGGCCACCGGGGCATTGTCGTTGTTTATATCAATATGTTTTTGTTGTTTCGTGGTCATAGGGTATTGTTAGTTTCCCGAAGTCCATGCTTTGTTGTAGGTAGTGGTGCCTGCTGTGCGTCGCGACATCGACTTTGCGTCGGGGATGCGCACTTTATAAGTCTTCCCGGTCTTGTTTGTGAGCTTCTTGGCCCTTATCCAGGGGTTTTCTTCGCGCAACATCGAGTAGTTGATGCCGTGCTCTTTTGCCCACGTGGGCCAGTCTTCGACCGGGCCGCTCACTTCGACAGTCTTGTATTTGTGTGGCTGGTACAGCTGGTTGTCTCGCAGGCGGAAGCCGTATTTGGCCGGGTTTTCGAGCACGGTCTTCATGGCCATTACGCGGTAGGGGTAGCGCGTTGTCTCCTCGGCCAGGTAGAGGTCGAGCGACGTGTCGGCGTCCTGGGCGTCGAGTTCGCGCGATATCCGCGCCTGGCCGCCGTTATATGCAGCCATTGCCGAGGGCCAGTCGCCGTAACGTCCGTATGCCTTTTTGAGGTAGCGGCATGCGGCTGCCGTGGCCTTCTCGAGGTTGTAGCGTTCGTCGACCTCGTCGTTTACCTCGAGGCCGTATTCTTTAGCAGCCGAGGGTATGAACTGCCAGAAACCCGCAGCCTTGGCCGGTGAGTATGCCCGGGGGTTGAGCGAACTCTCAACGCATGCGAGGTAGAGCAGGTCTTCGGGCACGCCGTTGGCCCGCAGTATGGGGGCGATTTCGGGGAAATAGCGGTTGGCGCGTTTGATAATCAGCATGGTATTACCGTGGGTGTAGACTATCGAACTCAGTTCGCGGTCATAGCGTTCGTACATGTCGGTGCGGTCGAGGTCGATGGTCTTGCCGCATAGTTTTACCGATGCCGGCACTTCTGGGCAGTAGACTTCGGCAAACTCGGGCTGTACACGCTGGGCCGCAGCCACGGGGGCCACGGCGATGAGTGAGAGTAGGGCTATCTTGATATTCATTCGTCTATGTCTGGATTTCCTTGGTTGGTAGTATTGTCTTTATAACCGATTATGTTTATGTCGCCGGCGCGGTCGTATTTCACACCGTCGGCCCCGATGGCCTTGATTACGTAGAAATATACCCCGGGAGGTACGACTTTGCCGCCCACCATGCCGTCCCAGCCTTGCGACGGGTCGCTGCTCTCGAAGAGTTTCTTGCCCCAGCGGTTGAAGATGGTGCATTTGTAAGTCACGATTGATTTATAACTTACCTTCCACTCGTCGTTTACGCCCGGCGAGGCACCTGGCGAAAAGGCATTGGGTATGTCGAGTTTCGACTCGCCGATAAACACCTTGTATGTCTCGCTTTCGAGCGGGCACGTGCCGGCAGCGTTATTGACTGTAAAACGCACGTATGTCGTGCCTTGTTCGGTAAAAGTGTAGGTAAACTCGAGATCGTTGAACGAGTTGACGACGTCGGCAAAGTCGGCTGTTCTCGAAATCTGCCACTCGGTGAAGATGGCGGCGTCGGTTACTGCGGCCTCGAATGTTATGTCGGCCGGTGCCGAGCCTCCGAGGCCGTCGCCTTCTACCTTCTGCTCGTTGTCGGCGTCGCGTTCGGCCTGGGTGGCGCGTGTGCGTGCATCCACGGCAACAGTGGCAAAGGTCGGCGACTCTATGCTCTGCGTCAGGCCCCATGCCTTGAGGAAGCGGTCGCCGCTGAGTGTAAACTGCGTGTCGGTCAATGGTGCGGCGACGCTGAAACTCGTCGCTATCCCGTCGAGCGTGACTGTCGTGGTGACGGGGTGGTATGAGAATGACTCGTCGTCGAACTCGAGGGTGTTGTAGCTTACTTCGAGGTCGCGGCCGACCACCACGCGGCGTCCTAAGGGCGAGAATGCCTCGAGTTCCTCTGCCTTGCCGCTGAAGTCGAGGTGCGTGCGGTCGCAGTCCTGCTCGGGCGACAGTGTGACAGACTCGAGGTCGAGGGTGTGGCTGGCATAGTTGATAATCCAGTAGTAGCGGCTGCGGCCGTTTTCTTCGATTACATAGCCCATATCGTCGTCGGTGCAGGGCACGGTCAGCTTGGCCCCGTCGCGCACTGGCGCGACTTCTTCGGCATAAGCCGCGCCCATGCGCGAGTAGCGCGACCATTTGACTGCCGACGTGGCCGACGATGCAGTATAGGTCATCGTCGCCCCGTGTGTGTCGGCCACGACATATACAGCGTCGAGGCCGGTCGATGCCTCGACGGTCACTTCGACCGGCTTGAGCGCGGTGCCTCCGAAATCGAGGGCCGACATGCCGGCGGCGGTCAGTAAGGCAGATATTGAGAGAAGGTATTTCATAATCGGGAAGAAGTGGTAGTGGTTGGTATGTCGCTCCGTGCGGCATACCGTGCTTTATTTGTTCGAGTGGCAGATTTTTGCACCAAGCCGTGCGAATAACCGTATAACCTTTGGCGAGAGGCCCAGCAGGTAGATTATCAGCATCGAGGCGAGATAAATCAGCAGTACCAGTGTATGCAGGCGCCCATCGTCGGGAACAGCGAGATTGTCGAGCACCGTGGCCGACGAGCTGTCGGGCAGTTTGCCGGGCATCGACCTGAGGGTGCGTTTCCAGCGTATGGTGCCTCCGTCGGTATATATGAGGGCCTCGCTACCTCTAACGAGCTGTTTGAGGGCTGTAGCGTCGGCCGTGTAGACGGGGAAGTCGGGGCGCGTCCAGTCGGCCCAGCGCTCCATGTCTACGCCTTGTGCGCCGACAACGGCTATAAATCCCACGCCTTGGCGCCGGGCAAACTCCGCAAGCCTCTCTACATAATGGGCGTGGATGAGGTAGTGCATGTCGGGTTCGGGCACGATGAGGAATAGTTGACGGCCGTCTTCTATAATCTCGTCGGCAACGTCGTAGCCATCGGCATCGTTGACGGCTATGCCGCCGCCAAATCCGTCGCCGTCGGCCTGGTCGGCAGCCTCGACAAACGTCCACGTGCTGTCGGGGAGCGCGTCGAGGGCAAACTGTTCTCGATGCCCGTCTTTTTCGTAAATATAGTATGCCGTGCTACCGCCGTCCTGTGAGCCGCTGAATATTTCAGTGCCGAGTTTATATGGCCTGAAATCGACCAGGGGCTGTATCTGATAGCCGGTCAGGGCCAAAAACAGGGGGAAGGTGAGCGATACCGCGATTACAAGCCACTGTATGGCGGCTGGGTAGAGGCCGCGCACGCTGTGGTTGCGGACTAAAAGATAGGCTGTCAAAGCCGTCAGCACTATATTCTTGCCAAAGGTGGCCCAGTTGGAAATTATCAAGAAGTCGCCGAAGCATCCGCAGTCGGCCACGGGGTCGGCTACGGCGATATAGAGCGTGAGCGGCAGCATCACCACCATCATGGCCATGGCCACGATGGCCGATGTGCGTTTCAGTGCACCGGTGGCGAGCAGTATACCTGTCAGGAACTCGATACACGCCAGTGCCACGCAGGCAGCGGCTACGGCCTCGTGCGGCACTGTAAGGCCCCACACTGCCAGGTATTCGTTGACCTTTATGACAAAGCCCCACGGGTCAATCGCCTTCGACCAGCCCGACACGATGAAGGTGCACCCGACGATAAGTCTCGACAGCCACACAGCCATACCGCGCAGGCGGAGCCGCGTACTAAGCTTCATCATCGAGTTTTATGATTGCGAAGATGGCATAGTTGACCATATCGAAGTAGTTGGCGTCGATGCCCTCCGAAACCTTGGTCACGCCCTTGTGGTCTTCGATTTCCTTGGTGCGCTCGATTTTTGTGAGTATGAGGTCGTCGAACGACAGCACCCTCATCGAGCGCCATGCCTCGCCGTAGTCATGATTCTTGGCCTGCATCAGTGCCTTGGCCTGGGCTGCGACCTCGTCGTAAAGTTCGAGGGCGCGGTGCGCGTCGATGTCCTTGGTGTCGGCATAGCCCAGGCGCAGTTGTATTACGCCGATGATGCCGTAATTGACTATGCCTATGAATTCGGGCAGTATGCCTTCGCCCACTTTCGACACGCCGCCGGTCTGGAGGGTGCGTATGCGTTTGGCCTTGATGAAGAGCTGGTCGGTTATGGCCTCGGGGCGCATTATGCGCCACGACGCGCCGTAGTCGCCGAGCTTGGCGGCAAATATCTGGCGGCAACGGCCCAGGGCCGTTGCATATTCTTTATCGGTATCGTGTGCAGACATGTCTTTATTTTTTTCGTAACTGCAAATTTACTAAAAAAAGACGGCTTCCGCAAACCGAAAGCCGCCTTTGTCAGTATTTGTCCGAATAATATTTACGAGCCGAATGTCACGTTGAAGCCGAGGTTGATGTTGGCGGTGGCGTGGCCCACGGGTACGAATTGGGGCGTGACGCTGAAGAACTGGTGGTCGCTGCCGATAAAGAAGTTGAAGCCCTTGGGATGGAAGTTAATCATCCAGCCGAACGACGAGCCGTAGGTCGAGGCACCGTAGTTGACGGTGGCGTCGAACCATTTCACTGGCTTGACGGTGGCATAGAAGCGGCCTTCGGTCCACGACGATATGCCGGCAAAGTGCGACGAGAAGAGGAAGCCGCCGGTGAGGTTCTTGTAGAACGGCATCTTGTACTCCGCACCGAGGCGCAGGGTGGCGTGGAGGGCCTTGGTGTAGCTGCCCTCGCCGTTTTTCTCGCGGTGGATGTTGATTACTTCCTGCAAGTCGTCCCATAAGCGGTCGAGCTGCTCGTCGAGTTTGTTTTCCTCATAGTTGGGCTGGCTGCTGTCGACGGCGATGTTGTCGAAGCCGTCGAAAGTCCATGTGCCCTCGCCGGTACGGCCTGTGATGGCGTTAGACCAGTTCATGAAGCCGAGGTCGTTGATTGCAGCCGACAGTTGCAGGTCGGGAAGAAGCTGGTAGGTGGCGCCGAGGTCGAACCCGAGGCCGAAGCCCGACAGGCCGAATTTATCGTAGTCGATATCGCCCCACGAAATCAGGTTGGCATCGCCGGGGTTTTTGATTTCCTTACCGGCTTCTTCCTTGGTGGGTACGTATAGTCCGCTGCCGCCTGAGAGCATCACCTCGCCGTCGGCTTTGATTTGCCATTGGTCATGGCCGAACTTCACGTCCATGTTCTTGAGGTGGGCGGTTGCATTGCCCACGCCGAGGAGCACCTTGACTTTAGCACCGACATTGAGCTTGTCGTTGATTTTGTGGCTGTGGCCGAGGGCGATTTCGGCTGTTGCCGATGCCTGCAGGCGAAGGTCGTCGAAATGGTAGTGCGTGTCGGGCCCGGTCTGTCCGAGTTTCATAAAGCGGAAGAAGTCTTTGGGCAGGTCGACACCCATGCCGGCATTTACGCCGATAGTGATGGTGTTGAATCCCTTGAAGGCACGGAAGCCGGTCGACAGTAGGGTGAAGTCGAAATTGCCGTTGATGTGGTTGTTGTTGCCCAACTTGTTGAGGAACGTGTTCGCATCTACGGTGGGGCTCATAAAGGTGGTGAGCTTGTATTGGCTGCCCGGCTGGGTTTTGTAGAGGAAGGTGTTCACGCCCACGTTGGAGAACAGGCTCAGGTCGATATTGGCCAGGGCCGGGATAGATATGTAGTTGCGTTCGCCGGCAAAGGCAGGGTTGAGCTCGTGGCGATACGAATATCCGTCGAGGAAGTATGCCGTGCGTGGGGCTTCTTGGGCTGCCGCACTGATTGCGCTAAAGGCGGCAAGGCTGATGATGAGTTTCTTGGCTGTTGTCATGATGATTAATCATTTAAGTCGACGAGTACGCCGCCCTTGACGGTTATACGTATGTTTTCAAATTTGAGTGTCTGCTGGTCGTTGAGGTTTATGCCCTGGAAGGCACTGTTAGATGTGGCATCGAAGACGAGGCGTACGCCGTCGAGGTCTTTGATGTTCTTGCCGGTCGAGCGCAGCGTGATTTTGAGGGCCGTGGTCGAGGGCTGTGCCGGTGTGCCGGCCTTGACCTCGTTTTCTACGGTGGCTGTAACTGTGCTGAGTTCATTGCCGTTATGGTCGAGGGCGATAGCGCTGGGCGTCATGTCGAGGGGTATGGCGTTGAACACGTCGGCTGTGACTTCGACGGTGTTGAAGTTATACTTTTCGAGGTCTTCGTCCCAGTTGGCTTCCTCGTGGGTATAGTGCAGTTTCATCGACTCGCCGAAGGCAAGGGGTATTACGGCCTTGTATTCGCAGTTGTAGGTGTATGTCGTGCCGAGGCTGTACTCTGCAACCTCGGGGATGGCTTTCGACGTAGCGTCGTGGAAGCTGATGCGGTCGGGGATGGTAGCGATGAGTGAGTTGATGTCGGCGACTTCGATGTCGTTGGCCGAACCGCTGACCGACTTGCGGCAAATCACAAACTCGGTGGTGCTGTTGCCCTTGACAATGACAGGCTTGGTGCCGAATGTCGCGCCGACGCCTACGGTTGCTGTCTCGCTGCCTTTGCTATACGAGGTCAGCTTGCCGCTAAGTTCGATTGAAAGGGGCGACGAGTTGGTAATGGAGAGGTGGATTTGCGGGTTGTCGATGTCGAGGTTGTTCTCGGGGTCGCTAAGGAAGTCGGGTATGTCGTTGATATCGAAGCTGGTGGTATTGATATTGATTTTGGGGTCGACAATACCGCGTACTTTCAATATTTTGGCTGCTGAGACCTTTGTTGTGGTCACGAGGGTCAGGTTGGCCTTCTGCCCTACAGGCAGGTCGCTCATCATCAGGCTTATGTTGCCCGACGACTCGAGTCGGTTGTCAATCAGGAAGTGGCCGGGGGCATAGAGGCCCTGGCCCTGCGGTACCTTGGTAAAATCGATTTTAGTAAGTTTAAGTTGGGCGTTGAGAGGATGTGTGGGGGTTACGGGGTAGCTCTCTTTGAAGCGTATTTCGTTAGTGCTTACGCTTTCGATATATTGTGCCGTTGACGGGTCGCTGATTTCGACTGTCCACGAGGGGTCGAATGTGGCCACATAGCCTTTTTCGATATAGGCTGTGCCCCATAGCACATGACATTTTTATGTCGGTTTGGCCGCCTCATTTTTAACATTTGCCCAAAAGTCATGAAGGAGGTTGA
>VSPF01000011.1 GCA_009775195.1 Muribaculaceae bacterium | reverse complement strand
AAGCCGCCCGTATCGCGGTGACACGTTATATGCAGCGTCAGGGCCAGATATGGATTCGCATCTTCCCCGACAAGCCCATCACCAAGAAACCTGCTGAAGTCCGCATGGGTAAAGGTAAAGGTAACCCCGAAGGTTTCGTTGCGCCTGTTACCCCCGGCCGCATCATCATCGAGGTAGAGGGTGTAAGCTACGACATCGCAAAAGAGGCACTCCGCCTGGCAGCACAGAAGCTCCCCGTGGTAACCAAATTTGTAGTCCGCCGCGACTATGACCCCACCCAAAACGTGTAATAAGCTATGAAGAAAGAAGAAATCCGCGAAATGTCGACGGCCGACCTGACCGAGCGTCTGGCCCAGATGGAGAAAGACTACCTCCAGGCCCGCATGAACCACGCTGTCAGCCCCCTTGACAACCCTGCCAAGCTTACCGCCGACCGCCGCATGATAGCGCGCGTTAAAACCGAGCTCCGCATGCGCGAACTTAACAACAAATAAGCAGCGAATAATGGAAGAAAAACGCAACCTGCGCAAAGAGCGCATCGGCGTCGTTTCGAGCAACAAGGGCGACAAGACCATCACTGTCACCGTCCGCTGGAAAGAGAAACACCCGATTTACGGTAAATTCGTCAACAAGAGCAAGAAATATCACGCTCACGACGAAAACAACGAGTGCTCCGTGGGCGATACCGTACGCCTGATGGAGACCCGTCCCCTCAGCAAGACAAAACGCTGGAGGTTAGTAGAAATCATCGAAAAAGTTAAGTAATAATGATACAGACAGAATCACGTCTTAACGTAGCTGACAACTCGGGAGCCAAAGAGGTACTGTGCATACACGTACTCGGCGGCACCGGCCGTCGCTATGCATCGGTGGGCGACATCATCGTGGTGTCGGTAAAGAGCGCCATTCCCGGCGCCGACGTCAAGAAAGGCACTGTGTCGCGCGCCATGGTGGTGCGCACCAAGAAGGAAGTACGCCGCCCCGACGGCTCCTACATCCGCTTCGACGATAACGCCTGCGTGCTGCTCAAAAACGACGGCGAACTTCGCGGCACACGTATCTTCGGCCCGGTGGCCCGCGAGCTCCGCGCTAAAAACATGAAGATTGTCTCACTGGCACCCGAGGTGCTCTAAATCACTGAACAATGAGCAAAATCTATATCCGCAAGGGCGACACCGTCTATGTTCTCGCCGGCGAGGACAAGGGCAAGACAGGCCGCGTGCTCGAGGTGCAGCGCACCAAGGGCCGCGCCATCGTCGAGGGCATCAACATGGTCACCAAGGCCACCAAGCCCACCGCCCAGTACCCCCAGGGCGGCCTGGTAAAGAAAGAGGCCCCCATCCACATCTCCAACCTCAACCTGGTAGACCCCAAGACAGGCAAGCCCACCCGCATCGCCAAAAAACGTGTCGACGGCAAGGTTGTCCGCATTTCTAAAAAATCCAATCAGGAAATCTAATAATGACCACATCACTGCAAAAAGACTACAAGGAACGCATCGTTCCGGCTTTGGAGAGTGAGTTCAACTACTCCACCGTGATGCAGGTGCCCCGCCTCGAGAAGATTGTCATCAACCAGGGCATCGGCGCCGCCACACAGGACAAGAAACTCATCGAGACCGCCATCGCCGAGCTCACAGCCATCACAGGCCAGAAAGCCGTGGCCACACTCTCGCGCAAGGATATCTCGAACTTCAAGCTCCGTAAGAAAATGCCCGTGGGCGTGCGCGTGACACTGCGCCGCGAGAAGATGTACGAATTCCTCGAGCGCCTCATCCGTGTGGCACTCCCCCGCATCCGTGACTTCAAGGGCATCGAAGGCAAACTCGACGGCCGTGGCAACTACACCCTCGGCATCACCGAGCAGATTATCTTCCCCGAGATAAACATCGACAACATCAACAAGCTCATGGGTATGAACATCACCTTCGTGACCTCGGCCCAGAGCGACGAAGAAGGCTACGCGCTGCTCAAGGCATTCGGCCTCCCCTTCAAGAAATAATAATTCCCAGAGACCAAGTATGGCTAAAGAATCAATGAAAGCCCGCGAGGTGAAGCGCGCACGTCTGGCAGCCAAGTATGCCGAGCGCCGCGCCGCCTTGAAGAAGATTGTAAACGCCGCCCACGAGGCCGACGACGAAAAGCGCGCCGCAGCCTACGAGGCAGCCCAGCAGCTCCAGCGTCTTCCCAAGAACTCCTCGCCTATCCGCATGCACAACCGCTGCTCAATCACCGGCCGTCCCAAAGGCTACATGCGCGCATTCGGCATCTCGCGTATCCAGTTCCGCGAAATGGCATCCGCAGGCCTCATCCCCGGCGTGAAGAAAGCAAGCTGGTAAGACCCCGCAAACCCCTACCAAGGGCAACTCCGCTATCGGCCCGGCGCCGACATTCGGAGGGCCTGAAAAACAAGAGATTTAAATATTGTTGGGCAATACGGCTCAATCAATTTAAAACAAACAACAATGACAGATCCTATAGCAGATTATCTCACAAGATTGAGGAACGCTATCAAAGCCAACCACCGCGTGGTTGAAATCCCGGCCTCAAACTTGAAAAAAGAGATTACAAAAATCCTCTTCGAGCAGGGCTATATCCTCAACTACAAGTTCGAAGAAGGAAATACCCCCCAGGGCACCATCAAAATCGCCCTCAAGTATGATCCCGTCGACCGTGTCAACGCCATCAAGGGCCTCAAGCGCGTATCGCGCCCGGGCCTGCGCCAGTACACCGGCTACAAAGACATGCCGCGCGTGCTCAACGGCCTCGGTATCGCCATCCTCTCCACCTCGCGTGGCGTGATGACAAACAAGGCTGCTGCCGACCTCAAAATCGGCGGCGAAGTGCTGTGTTACATTTATTAATCAACCGTAAAAATCACCAATATGTCACGAATAGGTAAAGCACCCATCGAAATCCCCGCAGGAGTGACCGTTACGGTTGACGACAAGACCAACGTCGTAACAGTCAAAGGTAAATATGGCGAACTCCGCCAGGTTGTAAACCCCGACCTCCATGTCAGCGTCGAAGGCAACCACGTGGTAGTTACCCGCCCCAGCGACGACATCGAGCACCGTGCCCAGCACGGCCTCTACCGCGCACTGATTCACAACATGGTCGAAGGCGTACACCAGCGCTACCGCAAAGAAATGGAATTAGTAGGCGTAGGCTACCGCGCACAGGCCACCGGCCAGGTGCTCGAGCTCTCACTGGGCTACAGCCACGCAATATATATCAAGCTCCCCGCCGAGGTGAGCGTAGAGACCAAGAGCGAACGTAACAAGAACCCCCTCATCATCGTCGAGAGCCAGGACAAGCAGCTCCTCGGCCAGGTGTGCGCAAAAATCCGTTCGCTCCGCAAGCCCGAACCCTACAAAGGCAAAGGTATCAAATTTGTCGGCGAAATCATCCGCCGCAAGTCCGGCAAGAAGGCCGGCGCCAAATAATATAATACGTAGGCAACCATGTTTTCAAAGATACAAAGACGCAATAAAATCAAGACGCGCATACGTGGCAAAATCTCAGGCACTGCCGAGCGTCCGCGCATGACCGTCTTCCGCAGCAACAAGCAAATCTACGTACAGCTCATCGACGACCTGGCAGGCCGCACACTGGTGTCGTCGTCGTCGAAGGGTCTCGATGCCAAGGGCACCAAGAGCGAGATTGCAGCCCTCGTTGGCGCCGCCGTAGCTGCCAAGGCTCTCGAAGCCGGTATTAACGAAGTAGTGTTCGACCGCAACGGCTATCTTTTCCACGGCCGTGTTAAATCACTCGCTGATGCTGCCCGCAGCGCCGGCCTCAAATTCTAATCGATTATGGCAAAACGTAATAATAGAGTAAAATCGACCGGCGATCTCGAGCTCCAGGACCGTCTGGTGGCCATCAACCGCGTTACCAAGGTGACCAAGGGTGGCCGTACCTTTACCTTCGCCGCCATCGTGGTGGTAGGTAACGGCGACGGTGTCGTAGGTTACGGCCTCGGCAAAGCCAACGAAGTGCAGGCAGCTATCGCCAAAGGCGTAGAGGCAGCCAAGAAGAACCTGATTCGCGTGCCCGTCCACAAGGGCACCATCCCCCACGAGCAGGTAGCCAAGTTCGGCGGCTCGCGCATCATCCTCAAGCCCGCAAGCCACGGTACCGGTGTAAAGGCCGGCGGCGCTATGCGTGCCGTGCTCGAGAGCGTGGGTGTGACCGACGTGCTTGCCAAGTCAAAAGGTTCGTCTAACCCCCACAACCTTGTGAAGGCAACTATCGCCGCACTCGACGAGATGCGCTCACCGGCCATCATCGCCCAGAATCGCGGCATTTCTGTAGAAAAAGTCTTCAAAGGCTAAAACGCACACTACAATGGCACAGATTAAAATCAAACAGATAAAGAGCCGCATCAACTGCCCCAAGGTGCAGAAAGCCACCCTTGATGCCCTCGGCCTCAAGAAAATGAATCACACAGTGGTCAAAGAAGACACCCCCAGTGTGATGGGTATGGTAAACAAAGTACGTCACCTCGTAGAAGTGACCAAGGCCTAAAAAATTACTACAATGGATTTAAGCAATTTACAACCCGCCAAAGGCAGCGTAAAGCGCCGCACGCGCATCGGCCGTGGCTCAGGCTCCGGCAAGGGCGGCACATCGACCCGTGGTCACAAGGGCGCAAAATCGCGTTCGGGCTACAGCCGTAAAATCGGTTTCGAAGGCGGTCAGATGCCTCTCCAGCGCCGTCTGCCCAAATTCGGTTTCAAGAATATCAACCGTGTCGAATATAAGGCAATCAACCTCGATCTCATCTCGCAGCTTGCTGAAGCACGCCAGCTGTCGGCAGTAGGCATCGAAGAGCTTCGCCAGGCCGGTTACGTAGACCGTGGCCAACTGGTTAAAATCCTGGCCAACGGCAGCGTCAACAAGCCCCTCACCGTTGAAGCCAATGCCTTCTCTGCCGCTGCAAAAGCAGCCATCGAGGCTGCCGGCGGCACCTGCAAAACTGTCTGACCATGAGATTTATCGAGACACTTAAGAATATCTGGACTATCGAGGAGCTGCGCAAGAGACTCTTGATAACCGTCCTGTTGGTATTTATCTACCGCGTGGGCTGCTACGTGGTATTGCCGGGCATCTCGCCCAGCGATATCGACGCCCTGGCAAGCTTTACCAACAAGAGCGGCTTGATGCAGCTTGTCGATATGTTCTCGGGCGGCGCCTTCTCGCAAGCCTCCATCTTCGCCCTGGGTATCATGCCCTACATCACTGCGTCGATTGTGATACAGTTGTGCGGCATGATATTGCCCTCGTTCCAGAAGATGCAGCGCGAAGGCGAGAGCGGCCGTCAAAAAATGAACCAGTACACCCGCTATCTGACGGTACTCATCCTCTTCCTGCAGGCCCCGGCCTACCTGATTAACCTCCAGGTGCAGGTCAATGGTGCCGCCAACGGCAGCACTCTCCAGCTCGGATTTTGGTCGGTAGTCTACCTGACCATCATCCTTACTGCCGGTTCTATGTTTATCATGTGGCTCGGCGAGCGCATCACTGACCGTGGTATCGGCAATGGTATCTCCTTCATCATCCTCGTAGGTATCATTGCCCGTCTCCCGTCGGCACTGGCCTTCGAATTTACCAACCGCATGCCCGGCCAAGGTTCGGGCCAGGGCGGCCTGGTAATGTTCCTGGTCGAAATCGTGCTGCTCTTCGCCGTGACCGTAGGGGCCGTGCTGCTGGTGCAGGGCACACGCAAGGTGCCTGTGCAGTATGCCAAGCGCATCGTGGGCAACCGCCAGTATGGTGGTGCCCGCCAGTACATCCCCCTGAAGGTAAACGCTGCCGGTGTGATGCCTATCATCTTCGCACAGGCCATCATGTTCATCCCGATGACCCTGGCCGGTTTCCGTGGCGGCGAGAGCGGTTTCATGCATGCTTTCACCGACATCAACGGCTTCTGGTATAACTTCGTCTTCTTTGTCCTGATTGTCGCATTTACATATTTCTATACCGCCATCACGGTGCGTCCCACCCAGATGGCCGAGGATATGAAGCGCAACAACGGATTTATCCCCGGCGTAAAACCTGGCAAGAAGACGGCCGAGTATCTCGATGCCATCATGTCGCGAATCACACTTCCGGGTTCGATTTTCCTGGGTGTGGTAGCTATCCTGCCCGCGTTTGCCCGCTTCTTCGGCATCAGTCAGAACTTTGCCCAGTTCTTCGGCGGCACATCGCTGCTGATTATGGTGGGCGTAGTGCTCGACACGCTGCAGCAAATTGAGTCACACCTGATGATGCACCACTACGACGGCCTTATGAAAGAAGGCAAAATCAAAGGTCGCACCACAGGCCAGGCTTACTAAGCGACGCAGGCCAACAATTAATATCTACGCTTAAATGATTTATCTCAAGACACCGGAAGAAATCGAGACCATGCGGTCGTCATCGACGCTCGTGAGCCAGACTCTGGGCGAGGTGGCCCGCTGGATTGAACCCGGCGTAACCACACGCAAGCTCGACACCATTGCCAGGGAATTTATCCTCGACAATGGTGGCAAGCCTGCCTGCCTGGGTTACGAAGGTTTTCCGGCCACGCTGTGCATCGAGGTCAACGAGACCGTCGTGCACGGCTTCCCGTCAGACCGGGTGTTGCTCGACGGCGACATCATAGGTATAGATACCGTGGTAGAAAAGGACGGATTCTGCGCTGACTCGTGCTACACCTTTGCCGTGGGCACAGTTTCGCCCGAGAAGATGGCCCTTCTCCGCACCACAAAAGAGGCACTCTACGTCGGCATCGAGGCCGCCCGTATCGGGGCGCGCATCGGCGACATATCGAACGCCATACAGACCTACTGCGAGCGTCGCAATTATACCGTGGTGCGCGAGATGACCGGCCACGGCATAGGACGCAAGATGCACGAAAGCCCCGAGGTGCCCAACTACGGGCGTCGCGGCATAGGCCCCCGCCTTGCCAACGGCATGTGCTTCTGCATCGAACCCATGATAAACATGGGCAGCCGCAATATCGTCATCGCCCCCAACGGCTGGGAAGCCCTCACGCGCGACCGCAAACCGTCGGCGCACTACGAACACACCCTGGCCATGGTCAACGACAAGGTCGAAATCCTCACCACCTTTGACTACATAAAGGATGTATTAAAAGATAAATTTATTTAAACACCCATCTATGGCAAAACAATCAGCAATCGAACAGGACGGGACTATAATCGAGGCACTGTCGAACGCGAAGTTCCGCGTCGAGCTCGAAAATGGTCATGAAATCACCGCACATATCTCGGGCAAGATGCGCATGCACTATATCAAAATCCTGCCCGGCGACAAAGTGCGCGTCGAGATGACCCCCTACGACCTGTCCAAAGGGCGCATTGCTTTCCGCTATAAATAATCGAAACACTAAAAGATATGAAAGTAAGAGCTTCTGTAAAGAAACGCACACCCGACAGCAAGATAGTCCGTCGCAAGGGACGTCTCTATGTCATCAACAAGAAAAACCCGAAATACAAACAACGTCAAGGATAAAGTATTATGGCAGTACGTATAGTGGGAGTTGACCTCCCCCAGAACAAAAGAGGTGAAATCGCCTTGACCTATATCTTCGGCATCGGCCGCAGCTCGGCCCGCAACATCCTCAGCAAAGCCGGTATCGACGTCAACACCAAGGTGCAGGACTGGACCGACGAAGAGGCAGCCCGTGTCCGCGAAGTTATCGGTACGGACTATAAGGTAGAGGGCGACCTGCGCAGCGAAATCCAGCTCAACATCAAGCGCCTTATGGATATCGGTTGCTACCGTGGCATCCGTCACCGTATCGGCCTTCCCGTGCGCGGCCAGAGCACCAAGAACAACGCCCGCACCCGCAAGGGACGCAAGAAAACCGTTGCTAACAAGAAGAAAGCTACTAAATAACGAAACAACATGGCAAAAAAAACAGTCGCAGCAAAGAAACGTAACGTCAAGGTTGGCGCAGAAGGCCAGCTCCACGTTCACTCATCTTTCAACAATATCATTGTCTGCTTAGCCAACAGCGAGGGCCAGGTCATCTCCTGGTCGAGTGCCGGTAAGATGGGCTTCCGTGGTTCGAAGAAGAACACTCCCTATGCAGCCCAGATGGCAGCACAGGATTGCGCCAAGATAGCCTTCGACCTCGGTCTCCGCAAAGTAAAAGCCTATCTCAAGGGCCCGGGTAACGGCCGTGAGTCGGCAGTGCGTACCGTAGACGGCGCAGGCATCAAAGTGACCGAAATCATCGACGTGACACCGCTTCCCCACAACGGTTGCCGTCCTCCCAAACGCCGTAGAGTCTGAGGCAATGAGCCCCGTCCGGGCCATCGCCAGCGAGACCCGGCTCTGCTTTCGCTTTTAGTAAACAACAAACATCAACACGCGGGTTACCGCCACGCCGGCACGCCAATGCCGGCGGGGGCACCAAGGCAAGGCTGACCTCTCACAACGAGCCGAAGGCGAATAGACCGTATTTTTTATCACCTCTCTACGGTCGCGGCTGCGCCAGGCATGCGCTGAGCAGGCGCCATAGGAGCCGCAAGGCAGTAACCCGATAAAATGATTTCAACACAATGGCAAGATACACAGGTCCTAAGACCAAAATAGCCCGTAAGTTCGGCGAACCGATTTTCGGCGAAGACAAAGTTCTGGCACGTCGTAACTTCCCCCCCGGGCAGCACGGTGCCAACAAACGCCGCAAGACAAGTGAGTATGGCGTGCAGCTCCGCGAGAAACAGAAAGCTAAATATACATACGGCGTTCTCGAGCGTCAGTTCCGCAACCTCTTCGAGAAGGCATCGAGCCTCAAAGGTATTACCGGTGAGATTCTGCTTCAGCTTCTCGAGAGCCGTCTCGACAACGTTGTATACCGTCTGGGTATCGCACCCACCCGTGCAGCCGCCCGTCAGCTCGTCCTCCACCGTCACATCGTTGTCAACGGCGAGGTTGTCAACGTGCCCTCTTACTCGGTACAACCCGGCGATATCGTAGGCGTGCGCGAACGCAGCAAGTCTCTCGAGGTCATCGCCGACGCCCTTGCCGGCTTCAACCACAGCAAATATCCCTGGATAGAGTGGGAAGAAACCACACGCAGCGGCAAATTCCTCCACGTGCCCGCACGCGAGGACATACCCGAGAACATCAAAGAGCAGCTGATTGTCGAGCTCTACTCTAAGTAATCTTATACAATATCTCAGATCCATGGCTATATTAGCATTCCAAAAACCTGAAGAGGTAATAATGGTAGAAGCTTCCAACTTCTACGGCAAATTCGAGTTCAAGCCTTTGGAACCCGGCTATGGCATCACCGTGGGCAACGCCCTCCGTCGCGTGCTGCTTTCGTCGCTCGAAGGCTATGCGATATCGTCGATAAAAATCGACGGCGTTAAAAACGAATTCGATGCCGTACCGGGCGTTAAGGAAGATGTGACCAACATCATCCTTAACCTCAAGCAGGTCGACCTCAAACAAAAGGTCGAAGACAGCGACTCGGAACGTGTCACTATCACCGTTTCAGGCAAAGAAGTGTTCACAGCCGGCGACATCGCCAAGGCGCTCACGGCCTTTGAGGTCATGAACCCCGAGCTGGTGATTTGTCATTTGGATCCCGACGCAAGTTTCACTATCGTACTGACGATAAACAAGGGGCGTGGCTGGGTGCCCGCCGAGGAAAACGTGACTCCGCAGGATGATATCGACACCATCGCTATCGACTCGATTTACACCCCTATCAAAAACGTCAAATACACCGTCGAAAACTACCGCGTAGACCAGAAAACCGACTACGACAAACTGACTCTCGAGATAAGCACCAACGGGTCGATACTCCCCAAGGATGCCGTCAAGGAAGCCGCGAAGATACTTATCTACCACTTCATGCTCTTCAGCGACGAGAAAATCACCCTTGAGACGACCGAAGCCGACCCCGGAGAGGAATTCGACGAGGAAGTGCTCCACATGCGCCAGCTTCTCAAATCGAAGCTCGTCGACATGCAGCTTTCCGTCCGTGCCCTCAACTGCCTCAAAAGCGCCGAGGTCGAAACCCTCGCCGAACTGGTGGTATTCAACAAGACCGATTTGCTCAAATTCCGCAACTTCGGTAAAAAGTCCTTGGTCGAACTCGAAGACCTCCTTACGAGCCTGAATCTCTCGTTCGGCATGGATATCTCCAAATACAAACTCGATAAAGAATAAGCCCGATGCGACACAATAAAAATTTTAACCACCTTAGCCGTAAGAAGGGTCATCGCGACGCCCTTCTGGCTAACATGACCATCTCGCTCATCTACCACAAGCGCATCTTTACCACTCTGGCAAAGGCTAAGGCGCTCCGCGTATATGCCGAGCCTCTGATTAACCGCGCGAAGGAAGATACAACTACCAACCGTCGTGTTGTCTTCAGCTATCTCCAGGACAAAGAGGCTGTCAAAATCCTCTTCCAGGAAATTGCAGAGAAAATCGCACAGCGCCCCGGCGGTTACACCCGTATCCTCAAGACCGGCAACCGTCTCGGCGACAACGCCAAGACCTGCTTCATTGAGTTGGTAGACTACAACGAGGCCATGCTCAAAGACAAGACCGAGACCAAGGCCAAGACACGCCGCAGCCGCCGTAAAGGCGCCGCAGCTGCTCCTGCTGCCGAAAATCCCGTTGCTGAGGCACAGGCCCAGGAACCCGAACTTCCCACAGCCGAAGCTCCCGCAGCTGAATAAGTAGATTGACTACAACCTAAATATGCCCGGCGAGTTGCTCCTCGCCGGGCTTTTTATTCTTATGCTCAGTCGTATATATTGTATAGCCTTGAGGACGGTCAGGGTCAACGATGGCTGCAACCTCCTGTCGGTCTGGAGCCGCGACCACGGGCGCATGACAATCGCCATGCCTGCCGGTGCCGGTCGCGAGGCCAAGCGACGCCGGGCACTTACGTCGCCCCTGGCATTATTCGAGGCCGTGGCCGACCTGCGCCCCGACCGCGAGATAGTGACCGTGCGCGACCTCCTGCCGCTACCGTCGTCACCGACCATGGTCATGTCGCCTACGCGCATGGCCGGGGCTACATTTCTTGCCGAGGCCCTCGACGTGCTGCTGCGCCGCACTGAGGTAGAGAGCGACCTGTCGACATTCCTCTTTGATGCCGTGGCGTTTTATGGCGAGGCGTCGGTCGCTGCTGCCGCAAATTTTCATATAAGCTTCCTGTGCCATCTGGCAGTATTTATGGGCATAGCGCCTGATACCGGGCTGTCGGGTGAGTGTAAGGTATTTGATATGCGCGAGGGTCGCTTTGCAGTCGCTCCTCCCCTGCATGGTGATTATCTATCGGGCGACGACGCGAGGGCAGTGCAGATATTGGGGCGAATACCGCTGCGTCGTTGCGGACTGATAAAGATGCCCCGTTACGAGCGGCGGCGTGCCCTCGACACAATTCTTCATTACTATGATTTGCACCTCACGAGCCTCGACGGGCTAAAAAGTCTCGAGATATTGCGCCAAATCTTCGACTAAAATGCAAATATATTCGCAATATTAGACAAAATCACATTTTATTGAAATTTTTTTGCCAAAATATTTGCACAGTAACTAAAACAGTCGTAACTTTGCAACGCAAAAGCGATAAAGCCCATGCCTCTCCAACCAAATGAACGGTGTGGTAGATCAGCTGGTTAGATCGTCTGCCTGTCACGCAGAAGGTCGCGGGTTCGAGTCCCGTCCATACCGCAAGAGGAGAGAGGAGAATGAGAAATGGTTATCTTCGGATGTCGTTTCTCATTCTTTTTTTAGTCGGACCGGTAGTTCAACGGATAGAATAGAAGTTTCCTAAACTTTTGATAGCAGTTCGATTCTGCTCCGGTCTACATTATCGACGCGCCCCGAAGTGCAAACTCCGGGGCGCGTCAGTTATATGTATCTTTTTGTATGTCCGGCGATATGTCACTCGTGTGGCAGGCTGCCGTTACGGAAATCAGGTACTGCGACCCCGGCAATCGATACTTCGGAAAAGTAGCAGGTATGTTTGTCGTCTTTCGGACTTTGGGAGCTTAATCCGAGTAGTAGTTTGTTCGGGTAGTCATTTTTGTAGAGCCTTGCCATGTGCCATTCTCTGCCGTCGGCAGAGTAATAGCTGCCGATTTGTTTTCCATCAGACGAAATCCTCATGTATATTGACGGACCTTCGATAGATTGATGATTGTTGTCATCCGAAGTGTTGATTGTGCGAACGGAAACTATGCGGTGGTCGCCGTATTCGTCTTGTTCGAAACATAGTTTCTGGCTGTGTGTGGTGTTTTCGTAGACATAGAGTACTCCGGCCGAGTAAGTGCCATTTTTTGTGAATTCGGGCTCGACCTTTGCCGTGAATGTAAATGGTTTTGTATTGTCTATTTCGGTAAATATGACGGGGGAGGTGTCGATTACGTCACCTGCCGGCGAACGGAAATAGTCGGTTTGTGCCCCGGCGACAAATTTGAGGGTGTCATCATATGTCGTTATATTGTTCTCGGCACCGTTTTTCGCCAAGGTGAATTTGATACCCCCGATTTCTATGTCGCATGGGGTCAGGTCTTCACTCCTGGTAGAGACCTTTGTTTCGTTTTGTGAACAACCTGTAACGGCTATGCCCGCGATTAGTACATAAAATAAGTGCGTTCTCTTCATAATGTTTTCTTTGCTGTTGTTGCAAAAGTAATGCGTTTCAGGTGCTTGTGCAATACTGAATATTAACCAATTTGCCGCCATTCAGCGACGGTCGGTCCGAGGGTTGTCAGATGAGTTTCATCTTTAGCCCTATCTCGACTGCCGCTATGGTGTTTGGTACGTTTAGTGCGGCGATTATGTCTTGTCTGTGCCTGTTTACAGTATTTGATGAAATATTGAGTCTTTCGGCTATTTGTTTGCTCATTAAACCTTTTGCCAAGAGCGATAGTACTTCAACCTGCCGGTTGCTGAGTATTTTTTTGCAGCATTGCGTATATCTGTCTTTTCCGATAGCCCTTCCAGTCTTGATATTGATAATCCGGCCTTCGTTAATTCCATAGTCTGGCGATGGTGTGTAAGTACATATTCCGCACCAAACCGAGCCATTGGGTAGGCAGTGCATATAGCGCGTAGTGTGTAGTATGTGTACCGGCTCCGGGTCTTGTGTTGACAAACGTATATGGCATGTGGCCTGGTATTCTGTCCTGTTTTCGAGAGGGATATTTTTCAGGAAATGGAAAAATCGTAGTTCTGTAATGTGGCGTTCCAGAAGGTCGTCTTTCAAAATCCGGCTGAATATCGTATTTTCAAAAGCGGAATTGTTGTCAATATGACATTCGGGAAGATTAAAAAAAGTTTGACCGAATTTCCCCGAATAAATATAGCTGACATTGTTGTGAAAATCAGAAATCACAGCGACCCCTTCGGTGGCGAGGGCGAAGCCGTGTGCGTATGATTTTGCAGACTCTGTCAAGATGTTTTTGTTTTCTATCGATTCAAACCTTTGCCCGGTTAGAAGCGATTTAAGTTCGTTTTCGTGTTTCATATTGTACGTGTGTGATATTATTGGTGAGTTTGGGGTAGCTGCTGCAAATATACGGAGAAGTGAGGGCAAATCCAAGCATGCTTGAGTTGTAAAGGTGTAGCACGTCGATTGTTGCAGGCAATAATTTGCGCTTGACTGGGGTCAGCCTGAACAATCGGGCCGTAAGTGTTGTGATATGCGGTGTGTGCTGCAAAATTATTTGTTAGGTCGTGGTATTTTTGTTAACTTTGGCCTATGTTTAACCTTACTAATACCTAAATTGATGATTAATCCCGTATTTTGGCTTGTGCCATCGTCGGCAGTGGTAGCGTTGCTGCTGGCATGGTATTTCTATCGCGAGATGCTGCGTCAGAGCGAGGGAACCGATACGATGAAGCGTATCGCCTCGCATGTGCGCAAGGGTGCCATGTCGTACCTCAAACAACAATATAAAATCGTTGGCTGGGTGTTTGCGGCCCTCGTGGTGCTATTTTCTATAATGGCCTACGGTTTCGACCTTCAGAACCCGTGGGTGCCCGTCGCTTTCCTTACAGGCGGCTTTTTCTCGGGCCTTTCGGGCTTCTTAGGCATGAAGACCGCCACGTATGCCTCGGCGCGTACGGCCAACGCCGCCCGTAGCTCGCTCAACAGCGGCCTCAGGGTGGCCTTCCGCTCGGGTGCCGTGATGGGTCTCGTGGTTGTCGGCCTTGGACTGATTGATATCTCGTTCTGGTATCTACTCCTCGACTGGCTTGTACCCCTCGAGGGCACTGCCAAACTTGCCATGATTACGACGACCATGCTTACTTTCGGCATGGGCGCGTCGACCCAGGCCCTCTTTGCCCGTGTCGGCGGCGGCATCTATACCAAGGCTGCCGACGTAGGTGCCGACCTTGTGGGCAAGGTGGAGGCCGGCATCCCCGAGGACGACCCTCGCAACCCAGCAACAATCGCCGATAACGTGGGCGACAACGTGGGCGACGTGGCCGGCATGGGTGCCGACCTCTACGAGTCGTATTGCGGCTCTATACTGGCTACCTCGGCCCTCGGCGCTGCAGCCTATCTGCTGTCGGGCGATGCCGTGATGCAATATAAGGCCGTGATAGCCCCGATGCTGATTGCGGCTGTAGGCATCCTGTTGTCAATCCTGGGTATATTCTGCGTGCGTACCAAGGAAGATGCCGACATCAAGGCGCTCCTCGGCTCGCTGTCGCTGGGTACCAACCTGAGTTCGGTGCTGATTGTGGCCGCGACCTTCCTTATCCTGTGGCTCCTCGGTCTCGACAACTGGGCACTCATCAGTTGCTCGGTCGTTGTGGGCCTGCTTGTGGGGATTGTGATAGGACGCTCAACAGAGTATTATACTTCGCAGTCATACAAACCGACCAAAAAACTTGCCGAGAGCGGTACTACCGGCCCGGCGACAGTGATTATCTCGGGTGTGGGCCTGGGCATGGTGTCGACGGCAATCCCCGTCATCGCCGTTGTCGTGGGCATTATACTTAGCTACTGGTTTGCCTCGGGCTTCGACTTCTCTAACGTCGCCATGGGTCTCTACGGCATCGGCATAGCCGCTGTCGGCATGCTTTCGACACTTGGTATCACACTTGCAACCGATGCTTATGGCCCCATTGCCGACAATGCCGGCGGTAACGCCGAGATGAGCGGCCTTGGCGAGGACGTACGCCGTCGTACCGATGCCCTCGACTCTCTTGGCAATACCACTGCCGCTACCGGCAAGGGCTTCGCTATCGGCTCGGCCGCGCTGACGGGCCTTGCTCTATTGGCGTCGTATATCGAGGAAATCCGTATCGGACTCGAGCGTCTCGGCGAGACATTCATACAGGTGGGCGACCGCACGGTGCATATTCACGAGATGTCGTTCCTCGACTTTATGACCCTCTACGAGGTCAACCTGATGAGCCCCAAGGTGCTTTCGGGCATGTTTATAGGCTCTATGATGGCCTTCCTCTTCTGCGGCCTTACAATGAACGCCGTAGGCCGTGCGGCACAGCACATGGTTGAGGAGGTGCGTCGCCAGTTCCGTGAAATCAAAGGTATACTCCAGGGCAAAGCTGAGCCCGACTACGCGCGCTGCGTGCAAATCTCGACCAAGGGCGCACAGCGCGAAATGGTCTTCCCGTCGTTGCTGGCCATTGTGGCACCCATCATCACCGGCCTTATTTTCGGTGTGCCGGGCGTGCTTGGCCTGCTTGTGGGCGGCTTGAGCGCGGGCTTTGTGTTGGCTATCTTCATGGCCAATTCGGGCGGCGCGTGGGATAACGCCAAGAAGTATATCGAAGAAGGCAACTTCGGCGGCAAGGGCAGCGAGGTGCACAAGGCCACCGTTGTAGGCGATACCGTCGGCGACCCCTTCAAAGACACATCGGGCCCGTCGCTCAATATCCTTATCAAGCTCATGTCGATGGTATCAATCGTCATGGCCGGCTTGACGGTAAGCTGGAGCCTCTTCTAACTAATTTAAGTTTTGCAAGTCTATGACTTGCAAAACTATTAGTAGTTTGTCGGTTAGTGGTTAGCCTTAGATAGCTGATTGTTATTGAATTTGCAATAACTGAAGGTGTCAAAAGGATAACTTATAAGAGTTCTCGGAGAGGACGCAACGGCTGATAATATGTCGTTTGCGACCTCTCCGAGGTCTTTTGCCTTAGATGTTTTTAGTCATTCCCCACCAATGATGGTGAGGTTAACCACAAAAGCGTCGTCTCCGACGACTTCTCATTTTGACCCACCCTCTTTTTGTACTTTCGCATTTCATACACTGCGGCGAGGACTTTGTACAATGGTTCCCGTCGGTTTACCTTTAGTCTCGACTTGGTATATATCTTTGTAACGCAAATCTTGCCAGCCACAGCGAAAAAGCGAGATTTTTGCGTATCTAAAGATAGATGTTGAAACCTTAAAAAGATGAAGCGATATGTTGATTACACCTGCCTTGATTGGAATTGCGATTTTCTATAAAGGGTTGGAGCAAAATAGTAGACGAATGGAATTAGAGATGGAAGAAAAGAAATTACGTGTTCCAAGTAGGAGAACTACTGGAAGCTATTTAGCATTATTTAAGTCCGATACATTCACACAGGAGCACGGAAAGATGCTGATGGCATTGAGTAGTCTTGGTTGCCAATCGACGGCTAATGAAGACGGCACTATTGATGTGGAATATCAAGGTGAGAAATTTCATATTGAATTCAACGGATATTTTGCTCAAATATGGGATTTTTCTTGGGCTTCGGTCGACAGGGATGATTCGGGTTTTTCTAACCTTCAAGAGGCTGTTAATGTGGGCAACTATAATTATGGACCGACAGTAGTATTGTCACATCCTGACGAGCAAAATAGAGTATTCTTACATAGTCGCAGTACTATCGTACTTCATCCTTCATTCCCCGACATAGAGGACTACATAGACTACATATACGCTATCCTCAGGTCATTCTTTAGCATCAAAAAAGAGGTGTTGGGCAGATGCCAACAAATATCTTCCTTACAAATCTTGTCGCATGAAAACCGTCGTCCCGTCGGCTTTGAAACATCTGTAGAGTAACCATAAAATCGCTAAAGTTAATAGTTATGACAGGTAGTCAAAACCGTAAAGAACAAGAAATTTTTGATAGTTCAGATTATAAATGAAAAATTTTTCAAGTAGGTTGTATGTTGGCTTTGTTCTATTGGCTGCATCGCTACAGACATTTGCCCGAGCCGGTTTCGCCGACCGGCTTGTGGATTTCCATAATTGGATTTTTCCGGCGTATGAATATTGCCTCGTTTTCGGCTTTGTAATATTGGTGGCGTTATTTATAATAACGGTGGTATGTAAAGTGCGTACACAAGCTATGATTACCTCGCTTTGCTCAGTACTTTCCGGTAATAAACTATTGGCAATTGCCGTTTTAGGCCCACTCATGGCAATACCTCTTGGGATATTAATATGCTTTTTGGGAGAGGTCTTACTTTATCTGGCGGCATTGCCTTTGCTTGGTATTTTTGGTTTTTTCCCAATTGTTCTGTTAGTTAGAGAATTTAGGACAAAGTGGTTGTTGTCGCCATTTTTGTTGAAATGGACTTTGATGATATCATTGTCGACTGTTTTAGCTTCTCTCCTTTTTATAATTCTTACAAATTGCCACGTTCTTCCAGGTACCGATATAACTATTCTTTCTCGGGCGAGAGGTTTTATGGGTGAGAATGATATACTTTCTCATCCGTATGACAGTATGAAGAGTATATGGCAGTTCCCATTGGTATTTATTGGCGAAAGTTTTGTAGTCTTAATCATTGCTATAATTGGTGATGTATGTCGATGGGTATGGTGTAAGCTCACGAGTGTCGTACATAATTGTTGCCATTTTAAACGCTTGTAAGTAAACTTAATAGTCGGTGGAGTGTTATATTGGTTAGAGTTAGTTCTTAACAAGAGATTAAACCTATAACCAAGATGAAAAAGATACTGAGTTTACTGCCCTTATTCCTATTGACGGTGATATGTTTCGCTGCAGCAGGTTGTGATGAGAATGAAGATACCTTCATTTCTGAGAAAGAGTTGCCTTCGTCGGCCAAGTCGTTTATTACGACATACTTCCCCTCGGCCGAGATTATGACGACCCAGAGAGAAAAAGACGAGTATGAGGTAACGCTGTCCGACGGTACGGTGATAGACTTCGATAAGTCGGGCGAGTGGAAAGACGTAGATGCCGCCATGGGCCAGAGCCTGCCTACAGGGTTCTATCCTGCAGCAATCGACAACTATATTGCCGCCAATTATGCCGGTGCCGGTATCAACGAGATTTCGAAGGAGCGTCGAGGCTACGACGTAGAGCTTGTTACGGGTCAAGACCTGGTTTTCAACGCCCAGGGCGAGTTTATAACCATCGACAAAGACTAATCCGCGCTATAAGCGTTGGCCGCGATTTGAGTGCATCACCACCCAAATCGCGGCTTTGTTATTTGCTGTCTCTTCCATACTCTTCTGCCGGCTCGGCGGCTTGGGGTGTTGGCTCGGGGATGTCGAGGTCGTAGTCCGACGGCAGGTAGTCGGGGATTTCGAGGTGCTTGAATTGGCATATGTATTGAAGTACCTGGCGCACGCATACACCCGGATGTCGGCGTATGTCGCTTTCCCAAAAGCGGAATACCGCCCAGCCACGGCCGATGAGTTCGGCAGTCACTTCGCGGTCGCGGGCTATGTTGCGCTCGATTTTGGCTATCCAGAAGTCGCGGTTGCCTTTTAGCTTTTCCTTTTTTTCAGGCCAGTCACGGCCATGCCAAAACTCGCCGTCGACAAAGATGGCGAGCTTATATTTCTTGATGCAGAAGTCGGGAGTGCCTTTTACGTCCTTTGGATGCTTGCGGTAGCGAATACCGCACGACCACAGCAGGCGCGCCATGGCCAGCTCGGGCTTGGTGCCCTTGCTTTTATTTCCCTGCATACAGCGGCGGCGCTGTTCGGGGGTCAGGACGTCCATAGGCGTGTTATCGCCGGCGTATCACGGCATGGCCGTCGGCGACTACATAGTCGACCGGTATGTCGAAATCGTCGGTGTCGAATTCGTCAAACAACTGGAAGTCGTAGCATATACCAATCGTGGTGGCGCGCGAACGGCTGAGCAGGCGGTCGTAGTATCCCTTGCCACGGCCTACGCGGTTGCCGTGGCGGTCGTAGGCTACGGCAGGCACGATGACGAGGTCGATGTCGTCGATATCGACAGTGTCGTCGCCATCGGGCTCTTCGATGCGGAAAGAGCCTAAGTGCATACGCGAACGCTCGTAGGGCAGTATCTCCAGGTCGAGGCCGTTGACACGCGGCAGGTAGTAGGTCTTGTCGCCGGGCGAGTTCTCGAAGAAGAGGTGTGTCGACAATTCGTCGGGAAGCGAGTGGTAGAGCAGTACGCGGCGTGCAACCATATAGGCAGCCATAGAGCGCACGGTGTCGAACACGCGCTGCGCGGCGGCCAGCCGTTCCGACTGGTCAATCATTTGTTTGCGGGCGCGTACGCGGCGGCGGATTTCTTCTTTAGTCATGGTCGGTGTTTGTTGTCTTGTCGGTCAGGGGGAAGTCTGCACCGCCTTCGGTGAGCTGGCGCAGGGCTTCGTTGACCACGGGGTCGGTAGCGTTGACAACCTGGAAATATCCGTCCATGCCGACGATATCGCGTGCTATCAGCGCTTTAATCTGATTAACAATCAACTTGGCCGAAATGTTGATATAATACCATCGCGGAGCTATGCCGCCTTTGTTATTTGCATAGTTTACAAATGATTGGAGCAGCACGTTGTCGGCCGGCAGCTTGGCAAGCATCTCGTCGACGTTGCGGCTCTCGTTGAGGGTATCGCGGTTGAGGTCGGCATATTCATATGCAAATTTGCGCAGCAGGCCGGCATTGGCAACCTTGATGTAGTATGATGTGACGCCGGTGGTATCTGACGGCACGAACACGTCGGGTATGATGCCGCCGCCGCCATAGACAGGGCGCCCGGTGGTGGTCTTGAATATCAGGGTGCTGTCGACGCGGACGCTGTCGGCGGTGAAGATTTCGCCACGGTCGTAGCGGTCGAAGATTTCGGTTTCGTATTCGCCGTTGTGCCCGGGCTTGTAGGTCTTTTGTATGCAGCGGCCCGAGGGCGTGTAGTAGCGTTGTACCGTCAGGCGGAACTCGCTCGAGTCGGGCAGCTCGAAGGGGCTTTGCACAAGGCCCTTGCCAAAGGAGCGGCGACCCACTACCAGCCCTCGGTCGTTATCCTGTATTGCACCTGTAAGGATTTCGCTCGAGCTGGCGGTAAATTCGTCAATCAGCACTACGATTTTCTCGTTGGTAAAGCCACCCATGCCGTCCGACATGAGTATGCTGTGGTCGGATGCGTTGCGGCCCTTGGTCATGACGATGATGCGGTCGGGCTCGAGGAATTCGTTGGCTACGAGTACGGCCGGGTTCATATACCCGCCGCCGTTGCCGCGAAGGTCGATTACATAGTTTTTGGCACCGTCGAAACGCAGCTGCCCCAGTACGGTCAGGAACTCGCCGTAGGTGTTCTCCGAGAACTTGCCGAGGCGGATGTAGCCTGTCGAGTCGTTGAGCATATACGAGGCATCGATGGGCGACACGGGCACTTCGGCGCGGACGATGTCGAATGTCACAAGCCCCGGCGTGTTGTGGCGCTTGACACCGAGCTTGACGTGTGTGTCTTTCTCGCCGCGCAAGAGGCTGAAGAGGTGCTCGTCGTCGGCATTGACGCCGGCTATGTTCTCGCCGTCGACCTCGATGATGCGGTCGCCGGGCTGCATGCCGGCCTCGTCGGCACCGCCGCCGTTGATTACCTCGAGCACATAGAGGGTGTCGTTTATCATCTGGAACTGTATGCCTATGCCATAGAACGAACCCTCGAGGTCGCGACTGGCGGCTACGCGCTTGTCGGCAGGGATATACGACGAGTGGGGGTCGAGGTTGTGCAGCAGTTCGGGTATGGTCAGTTCTACCAGGCTGTCGAAGTCGACAGGGTCGACATATCTCGATTCGATGATGTCGAATACTTCGTTGAGTTTCTGACGTGCCTCGCTGTCGGGGTGGCGGCCGTCGAGGGCGCGCCCCAGCCAGAGGCCGATTATGAGAAATATGGTTGCCACAGCCGGCAGCCAGAGCATATATTTGCGGTTATCCATTCCTTTTGGTTTGAAACAGGGGGCCGATGTCTTTTTTTGATGGTTAGTGAGGCCCTACTCGAGTTCTTTGATATGTACACATTCTACACCGGCCCGTCGCAACAGGTCGATGCCGTCGCTGAGGCGGTAGAGGTCGTTGAATACCACGCGCCTTATGCCCGCCTGTATGATGAGCTTGGCGCACTCGAGGCATGGCGACGCGGTGATATAGAGTGTCGAGTCTTCCGACGAGTTGTTGCTGCGCGCGACTTTCGATATGGCGTTAGCCTCGGCATGAAGCACGTATGGCCTTGTGACGCCGTTTTCGTCCTCGCACACGTTTTCAAACCCTGCCGGGGTGCCGTTGTAGCCGTCAGAGATTATCATCTTGTCCTTGACCAGGAGCGCGCCCACCTTGCGTCGCTGGCAATAGGAATTTTCGGCCCATATAAAGGCCATGCGGAGGTAGCGCCGGTCGAGTACTTCTTGTTTATCGTTGCTGGTATTCATACGAGACAAAGTTACGTATTTTTAGCGGGATTGCAAAAACTTATATACAACAATTTTGCACAACAATTTTACACTTGCCGGTTGACTCTGCGTGTAACTAATCAGCCGGGCGGAGTTTGCAGAGATAGGTGTATTCGGGCTTGGTTTGCTCGAAATCGTATGTTTTGCCGTTGAAGCGATATTCTTCCTCTCCGCAAGGGATTATCCAGTGATGTTTGCCTTCTTTTCGTGTAGTTACCGTGCATCCATAAACCTTAAATTCATCGTTGGAAACACCCAGATTTATATTGCCGGTTTCCTTAATATTATAGATTTCGATATGTGTAAACCCGGCATCAGTCACAAAGGCAACCTCGTCCTTGTCCCCATTCTTGCGTATGAAATATATCTGGTTGTTGAAAGCCAGATTGTCTTTCTTTATAATCGCTTTATAGACATTGGCAAACTTCGCGCACTTTTCGTATCCGGCAGTGTTGAGCATGTATTCGCCAGGATGGTACCCCCATGTGCGCACTTTTTTGTCAGCCGTATAATCATATTGGCCTAAGCGCGTGGCAATAAGCAAATTTGTAGTCCCGTCAGAAAAGGAGAGCTGATATGAACTGTGCCTCTCGACCGGAGTACTGCTACAAGGCACTTTTTCTACTGTTTCGGCGGAGTCGCAAGACACTTTCGAGGCGTTCAAAATCAGAACCGTTGTATCAGGTGCCTGATAGAAGTCGGGGCTGATAACTTCGACCAGATGTGTTGCCGACCCTTCGTAGGGGCCTTTTGATTCAACATCATCAGAGCATGACACTGAAACAAGTGCCATCGTGACAAGTAAAGGCGAGGTTAGTTTTTTCATATTCAATCGTATGGTAGCAATTCTGCCTCGCTCCCGGTTGGAAGGAAAGGCAGATGTTGCAATAATCCAGTTTAAACTATTAACAGTAACGCTATTCGGTAGGTGGCGAAGGCGAGGAGCCACGCGACGAGGGTGTTGTAGACTACCGAGAAGGCGGCATAGTACCACGAGCCTGTCTCGCGAGCGATGGCGGTTATAGATGCTATGCAGGGGCAGTAGAGCAGTACGAACACCATGAAGGCCAGGGCGACTGCCGGGGTAAAATCGGGCTTGCCCGTGATGGGCGACGGTGCCTGCAGGCGTGCCCCGAGGCGTGCGTCAGATGCCTCTTCGTCGTTGGTATAGAGTACGCCCAGGGTCGACACCACTATTTCCTTTGCCGGAACGCCGGCCATGGCGGCGACTGTGGCGCGCCAACTGAAGCCGAGAGGTTCCATGACCGGGTTGACAGTCTTGCCGGCCATCTCGAGGTAGGAGTCGCGCTCGGTGTCGATTATATCGGTGGTAGACTGTATGTCGGTCGAAGGCACGCCGTCGTGGAGGGGGAAATAGTTGAGTGCCCACACTATGATGCTGGCAAAGAGTATGATGCCGCCCATCTTTTTGAGGTATTGCTTGCCCTTGCCCCAGGTGTGGCTCATCGAAGCCCTGAGAGTTGGCACGCGGTAGGGCGGAAGTTCCATCACAAACGGAGTCTCGTCTTTCTTAAACAGGAAGCGCCGCAGCAGTCGCGCCGTGATTACCGCCACGACTATCCCCCCGAAGTAAAGCCCGGCCATGACCAGGCCGCCATAACCGGCAAAGAAAGTGCCGCACAGCAGCACGTAGATAGGCAGTCGGGCCGAGCACGACATAAACGGGTTGATGAGTACGGTGATGATGCGGCTCGACTTGCTCTCGATGCTGCGCGATGCGAGAATGGCCGGCACATTGCAGCCGAAACCCATGACCAGGGGGATGAACGACTTGCCGTGCAGGCCGATGCGGTGCATCACCTTGTCCATGATAAACGCCGCACGCGCCATATAGCCCGAGTCTTCCATAAACGATATGCAGAAGAAGAGTATCAAGATGTTGGGCAGAAAGACGATAACACCGCCCACGCCTCCTATGATACCGTCGGCGACGAGGTCTTTGAGCGGCCCGTCGGGCATAAGCTTCTGCACTATCTCGGCCAGCCATGCCACGCCGTCTTCAATCCACTCCATGGGGTAGTTGCCGATGGCAAACGTGGCCCAGAAGATAAATATCATTATGGCGAAAAATATCGGGAATCCGAGCCAGCGGTTGGTGGCGAGCTTGTCGAGCATGGCCGAGGCGCGGCCCTTTTGTTTGTGGCCGGGGGTATATGTCTCGGCCAGGGCACCGGCTACGAAACCGTATTTTTCGGCTGCTACAATCGATGATATATCCTGGTCGTGGAGTGTCTCGATTTTGGCGCGTAGTTTGTCGCGTAGCAGCATTATGGGGTCGTCGGCACCGTCGTGTACATGTTGCCGCCACAAGGCTTTGTCGTGGGGGCTGTGACCGGTCAATTTTTCCAAGAAACCGGGTTTGTGTGTCTGCTTGTCGGCCTTGTTGACTGCCGGGATTTCGTCCTCGATTTCGTGGTCGCCCTCGAGCAGCTTTATGGCCAGATAGCGGGGCGAGAAGTGCTTGCGCATTGCCGGGGCGGCCTTGATGGCGTCGACGAGCTTGCGCACGGCGCCCTCGATGTCGTTGCCCAGGTTCACGTGGATGTGTCGCACGGTGGTGTCGCGGCCTTCGTACACGGCAATCACGCGGTCGAGCAGGTCGCCTATGCCCTCGCCGGTCTTCGACACGACCGGCACCATGGGCACGCCTATCATCTTGCCAAGGGCCTCGTAGTCGAGGCGGGCACCGCTGGCGCGTAGCTCGTCGTACATGTTTAGGGCGATGACCATAGGCACGTCCATGTCGATTAGCTCGGTGGTGAGGAAGAGGTTGCGCTCGAGGTTCGACGAGTCGACCACGTTGACGATTACGTCGGGCGTGTTTTCGCGAAGGTATTGGCGAACATACAATTCCTCGGGCGAGTAGCATGTAAGCGAATAGGTGCCCGGCAGGTCGACGATGTTGAATTTGTAGTTTTCGAAGTGGAACTGGCGCCCCTTGGCGTCGACAGTCACACCCGAGTAGTTGCCAACGTGTTCGCGCGCCCCCGATGCGGCGTTGAATATACTGGTCTTGCCGCAGTTCGGGTTGCCAATCAGGGCGATGTTGATGATGTGGCGTTGGCGGTCAAAGCTGCGGTGGGCCTCGGTGGCGGCGATTTCGGGCGGCGGTGTCATCAGCACCTCGCTACCTATGGCGGCGACTTCGGCATCATCGACGGCAACGACCTCGATAAGGTCGGCCTCGGCGCGGCGAAGCGAGATTTCGTAGCCTAAGATGCTGTAGTTTATGGGGTCTTTGAGAGGTGCGTGGAGCAGCACCTTTACGGCGTGACCCTTCACAAACCCCATCTCTATTACGCGCTTGCGGAAGGCTCCGTGACCGTGTATTTTAAGTACTATGCCTGTTTGGCCTGTTTGTAGTTCTGATAGTTTCATTTTCCGGCAGTTTTAATATTTCTGACGGCATTGGCGGCGGTTTCGGCAATATTGCGCCGCATGGTCTCGGTACCTATGCCTGGGTCGTCGGTGACTTTCCTGATGTTTTCGAGGGCCGCAGACAGCATGCCGTTTTTTTCGGCCCAGGCGATATAGTCAGATACCAGGCGGTATGTGCCGTTGAATAGCGTGGCGGGGTAATATAGGTAGCGTTCGCTGCTGACCAATAGCGATATGGCGCCGGCCATGAGCCGGCTTATGTATTCGGGCGACAGTCCGTAGGCTGTGCCTTGTCTTATGGCGTTGCGGATAACGCTTATGCGGCATTTCGATATGTTGCCGCGACGTGTACGCTTGATTTCTTTGAAGATTGCGTCGTATTTTTCTTTGAGGAATGTTTCGGGGTCGGGGTTGAGGAAGAACTCGAGGTATGCCTTGGCTTCTTTCGACGAGTCGTATACGTTGAGTATCACCTCGGTAAGTTGCTCCGGGGTAAAATCTTTCAACTCTTTTTTCAGCGCGGCCTTACTCATGTAATGTTGAATTTTGAATGTTGAACTTTGAATTCCTCCTGAAACAGGAACACTCGACGCTCGGCATTGTTCATTGATGGCGAATGTTGAATTTTGAAGATTCCTGCGGTGGAAACATTCAAAATTCAACATTCGACATTCAAAATTATCACTTGAGCCACTTGTCGAACCAGCGGAAGAAGAGTCGCTGCCAAAGTACGGCGTTCTGGGGCTTGAGTATCCAGTGGTTCTCGTCGGGGTAGATTACCATCTCGGCCGGTATGCCGCGCAGCTTGGCGGCGTTGAAGGCGGCCATGCCCTGGCTGGCGAGGATGCGGTAGTCGTACTCGCCGTGCGATATCATGATGGGCGTGTCCCAGCGGTCGATGAAGCGGTGGGGCGAGTTGGCGAAGGTGCGCTGTGCGGCAGCGTTGTCTTTCTCCCAGTACGCGCCGCCCATGTCCCAGTTGGCAAACCACATCTCCTCTGTCTCGAGGTACTGCTGCTCCATGTTGAATATGCCGGCGTGTGCCAGGAAGGCTGCGAAGCGGCCCTCGTGGTTGCCCGCCAGGAAGTACACCGAGAAGCCGCCGTAGCTTGCGCCGGTGGCACCGATGTGTTTGCCGTCAATCCACGCTTCCTTTTTGAGGTCGTCGACAGCGGCCAGGTAGTCGCGCATGTTCTGGCCGGGGTAGTCCTTCGAGATTTGGGCGTTCCACTCGGTGCCAAAGCCCGGTAGGCCGCGACGGTTGGGCGCGATGACCACATAGCCGTTGGCCGCCATCAGGGCAAGGTTCCAGCGGTAGCTCCAGAACTGGCTCACGGCCTGCTGCGGGCCGCCCTGGCAGTAGAGCAGGGCCGGATATTTTTTGCCTTCGTCGAATTTCGGCGGTTTTACAACCCATACGAGCATCTGCTTGCCGTCGGTGGTGGCTACCATGCGGCGCTCGACTGTCGGCATGGTCAGTTGGTCGAAGATATAGTCGTTGACGTGGGTGAGGCGTGTCTCTTCGTTCTTTTTCTTGCCCTCGGCCACGAGCATCAGTTCGTTGGGGCGCAGCATCGAGTGGCTCATGGTCACCACGCGGCCCTTGCCGGCTGGCTGCAGGGTGGTATAGTCGGTCTGTTCGGCGGTGAGCTGCGCAATAGCGCAATCTTTGAGGCGCAGGCGGAAGACGGGGATTACGCCGTCCTTGGGGGCGATGAAGAAGATGTCGGTGCCCTCGGGGGCCCATGCGAACTGGTCGATGGTATAGTCCCAGTCGGCAGTGAGGTCGCGCTTCTCGGCTGTGGCAAGGTCGAGGATAAAGAGGCGGTTCTTGTCGCTCTCATATCCGTCGTGCTCCATGCTCAGCCATGCCAGGTACTTGCCGTCGGGCGAGAAGGCCGGCATGGTGTCGTAGCCCGTCATTCCCTCGGTGAGGTTGCGGGTCGAGCCGCTTGCGAGGTCGTAGAGATAGAGGTCGGAGTTGGTCGATATGGCATATTCGAGGCCGGTCTTCTTGCGCGACACGTAGACGAGCTGCCTGCTGTCGGGGTGCCAGGCGAACGACTCAACGCCGCCGAAGGGCTTCATGGGAGCCTCGAAGGGTTCGTCGGCCATGATGTCCTTGAGCCCGGTCACTTTGCCGTCGGCGAAGTCGCCGACAAAGGGGTGGGGTATTTCGGTCACCCACTCATCCCAGTGCTTATACATCAGGTCGTCGACAACACGGCCCGTGGCCTTGGGCAGGTCGGGATATAAGTCTTCGGCCTTGCGCGCATACTTCACGTTGCCGATTACCACGACCTTGCTCTCGTCGGGCGACAGCAGGAAGCCCGATATGCCGCCTGCGTGTTCGGTGGCCTGCACGCGGTCGGTGCCGTCGGCGGCCATGGTCCACATCTGCATGTTGCCGTCGGCGTCGGGGTAGAGGAATGCTATGCGTCGGCCGCCGGCAATCCACACCGCGCCCCCCTCGCTCTTGGGGGTGTCGGTAATCCGCACCGGCGAGGCATCCTTGGCTGTCAGCGACAGGGTATAGAGGTCGTTGTTCGAGTTGTTCTCGGCAAGGTCTTCGTAGGCTATGCCGAATAATACGGTCTTGCCGTCGGGGGCAAGCGACGGGTCGCTGACGCGGCCCAGGGCCTCGAGGGCATCGATGCTGAAATTGCCGTCGGGACTCACGAAGTTCCCCGTGGCGCCGGCACCGGCGGCTATCAGTAGGGCACCGGCGGTCATTGCAAGTTTGTGCATAGTGTTATGTTTTATTTCTGATTGCAAAGGTAATGAATTTTTAGTTTCTCAAGTCTATGACTTGTGAAACTGTAAGTCGTTTTTGGGTTAAAGGTTAGTGCTTGATAAATGTATGGCAATTATATCGAGGGTGATAATCGGTCTACAAGGCTAACCCATAAACAATAAACTATTAACAGTGAGCAAGTTCTATGCTTGCTCGCTTAAATTTCAACCCTGGCGTAGGGCGCGGTGTCGTAGGGGCAGAAGATTTTGTCGAGATACTTGAAATACCCTGCCACAGCCACCATGGCGGCATTGTCGGTGGTAAACTTGCGCTCGGGTATAAAGGCTTCCACGCCCTTCTTCGCACAAAGGTCGGCCACGGCGGCGCGTACCCCCGAATTGGCCGACACACCGCCACCAATCGCGACGGTGCGCACGCCGGTGGCGTCGATGGCCTTGGCGAGTTTGTCGGTGAGTATGTCGATAATCGTGCGCTGCAGCGACGCCGCCAGGTCGGCGCGGTTGTGCTCCACGAAGTCGGGGTCGGCCTTGATGCCGTCGCGCAGGGTGTAGAGAAACGAGGTCTTCAGCCCCGAGAACGAATAGTCGTAGCCGGGGATGTGGGGTTTGGCAAATTTGAAGCGCGTGGCGTCGCCCTCGGCGGCAAGGCGGTCGATATGCGGGCCGCCGGGGTAGGGGAGCCCCATCACCTTGGCGCACTTGTCGAAGGCTTCGCCGGCGGCATCGTCGATGGTGCGCCCGAGGATTTCCATGTCGTTGTAGCTGCGCACAAGTATGATTTGCGAGTTGCCGCCCGACACCAACAGGCACAGGTAGGGGAACTCGGGCACGCGGTCGTCGGGGCTCTGGCGCACGAACTGTGCCAGCACGTGGCCGTGGAGGTGGTTCACATCTATTATAGGTATCCTGAGGCCCAGCGACATGCCCTTGGCGAAGCTCGTGCCCACCAAGAGCGACCCGATTAGGCCCGGCCCCCGCGTGAATGCTATGGCCGAGAGGTCGCCTTTGCTGATGCCGGCGCGGCGCAGCGCGGCATCGACCACGGGCACGATATTCTGCTGGTGCGCGCGCGATGCCAGTTCGGGCACCACGCCGCCATATTCCTCATGCACGGCCTGCGAGGCTATGACGTTGCTCAATAGTATGCCGTCGCGTACGACGGCTGCCGATGTGTCGTCGCACGACGACTCTATGCCGAGAATTGTAACCAATGTTGAATGTTTAATTTTGAATTTTGAATGTCATATTTGCGTGCCAGATTTAAAATGTCATATTTTGAATGTTGCATCATCTGTAAATTCAACATTCAAAATTCAACATTCAAAATTTAGAACACGTACGCAATCCTGGCGGCGAACTGGCCGTTGGGGTTGTGGCGGATAAGTGTATATTTGGCTTCGAAGCCGAGACGCAGCGCGCCCGAGAGGCGGATTTCCCAGCCGGCGCCCGCGTTGAGACCGAACGAATTTTGATGCGAGGTGACATCGTCGAAGGTCTCGGGGTCTACATCATGGAGGCCCCACGAGTTGTAGGCCACGCCCGCGAGGGGGTAGAAATCGGCCTTGGCCGACGTTGCGAACGGGAAGTGCATGTCAATGTCGATTAGCAGGGCGTCGCGCTCCTTGTTGCGGAATGCTATGCCGAGGGCCGGCGCGATGCGCACGTGGCGGCTAAAGGCGTAGTCGAATGTCAGCCCGGCAAGCACCGAACTGCTCTTTGTGATATAGCCTACCTTGGGTCCGAAAGATTTCTGACCCCGTTCTACCTGCG
Organism: Muribaculaceae bacterium; assembly: GCA_009775195.1. Classification (GTDB taxonomy): domain Bacteria; phylum Bacteroidota; class Bacteroidia; order Bacteroidales; family Muribaculaceae; genus CAG-873. The sequence goes on along the minus strand of VSPF01000011.1, from coordinate 491 downwards.
CCGTGGCTCCGAAGGCCACCGTCAGCAGCAGGGCGACGGCGGCTATGCGCAGGGTCGTGATGAGTTTGTGTGTCATGTCAGAGTTCGTTCTTGGGCACTGCAACACCATGCAGGGGCGGGGCTCGAGTGCCCGACTTGCAAAGTTACGGAATTTTTGTCATATAATTCAATTTTCACAAACGAAAGTAACCCGGCTACATCAAAATAAAGCGATAGTAAGGGCATGTCACGCCGCGCCGCTGAGAAAAAGACACATAAAGTCAAAAAGTGTTTTGCTTTTGGAAAAGCTGTCGAAGACAGTTCCTGTGTCTGAACCCCAGCTTTACGAAGTTAGCTGGGGTAAACGACTGAAAGACAGCACCTATAAAAAGTCGTCTCCGACGACGCCTTGTGTGAAGTGGGTGTGTCAAAATGCATAGCACATGACAATTTTGCTCATTCAGCCCAATGTGCGCATACATAGGCATATACGTAAATTCAGAGATAATGTC
>VSPF01000109.1 GCA_009775195.1 Muribaculaceae bacterium | reverse complement strand
ATTGCCGCTGGCCTTCATAATTGGCGTTTGGCTTCTCGCGCTTAGCATAAACTTTTAATTGATGTAAACTCTAATATTTATTTGCCTCATCCAATACTCCACACAACTGATAATCAACACATTACGCAAAGAAATAAAAACAATTTTGCCTCATTACTTAAATCGCTATATATCAACCTATTGCGAAAGATATTGATATACAACAACGCATTCCATTAAAAGTCAACTATTTACCTAATTTATTCAAGAAGAAATCCAAATGAGGAGCTCCAGAATTAGAAATTTTTTTGACCAAACGAGACTTTCGAAGATAAAAGTTCTTATATTTAATACCAATAATCAAACAAACTGCACGGACTGAAAAACCAGCGAAAACAAGAGACAGAAACACTACATCATCTTCTTTTAGAGTGGGTACTTCCATCCTTAAAAGAGTCATGACGCCACCAAGATATTCATCAACCGATTTTTCAATTTCAAAGAGATTATTAGGATTACGTATTTCTTTTAATTCGTTTTCAATATCTTTGATTATTCTATTTGGATTTTTATCTGATTCTAAAAATTCAAAATAATCATTACACAAATGATTAAATGTATTCCATTTATCCTTAAACAATTGTTCAACCATCAAGGTATACTTGTTTTCATCTTTGTATTTATCTGCAAGTTGTTGCTGGAGAGCCGATAATGTATTAGATGAATTTGACAGTTCTTCGTTTAATCTTAAGTTTTCTGATTTTATCATATCCAAACTATCTTTAAAATCCATAAAAGCAGAAACTTGATTTGCGATTTCCTCATTTTTTGACCTCAATTTCAATCGATATATAACAACTGCCATAATAACAATAATCGTAACAATAACCATTGAAACTAATACCAAGAGAAAATAAAATTTTGATTTCTTTTTTTCTATTTGCGCTTTTTGATTATAGAAATCTCGTTGAACAACTGTTACTGACTCATCTGCTATTCTCTCAATTATTCTGCTCTGAAACCATAACAATGTATCACATAAAGAAGTCGCAAGTTTATAATCCTCACATGATTTAGCCTGGCAATAATAGCCATAAAATGCAGCCCCAGACTCTTGCTCGTCTTTAGCCAACTTAAATGCTAATGCCATACGTTGTGAAGCCTGTTCTATATCACCAGTCTCTCCTTCAATGTTACTTAGATAAATATTATTATAACTACCATCAACATCTCCATAGAATTCATTCAAATACAAATCATAAGCTTGTCTAATTTCATTATATCTCCCTTCTCTATATAAAAAAGGAACATCAACATCATAAAGGTAAGCCAACAAGGCAGTATCTATAGGAGTGCTGTCTTCAAGTACAGTACGTAAACTATCCAATAAAGCACCACCTTTATCATACATATTTTGATTATGATAATTCAGAGCCAAATCGCATAGGGCATATCGGTGCGAGTTTTCACGGCCCGCACTTTTATAGTATCGAACGGCCTCGAGGCGATATTTTTCTGATTGGGGATAGTTGTACGTACGTGTAAATATATCGCCAATCATCTCGGCACTTTTGGCGAGCCAGTAGTTATTATGCTCAGCCTTAGCGATTTCGTAGGCAGTAAGCACATCGCGCATTGCCGGTTGCAAGTCGCCACGGTTAAACTCAATCTGGGCGTTATAGAAATAAACCCTGCGGCGAAGGTCGCTGTCGCTATGGTCGCGGAAGGCATCGTAGGCCACATGAAACAATGAATCGGACTGCAAGACAGTCCACGTCTTTATCTGCCCCTGGGTATAAAGCAGGCAGTAATAGGCATAGTCAGACTGCGACAGGGAGGCGGTGTCGACATCGGCGAGGATAGTCATGGCGCTGTCGGGGCCGACTCCATTACGGCATCGGCCATCGCAAGCTGGCGGTGACGACTGTCGACGGTGCAGGCAGCAAAGGCTACCAATAAGATTATCAAGTACTTGAACGGCATAATGAGACGAAAAAGCATATTGAGACACAAAATCCGTCTGCAAAGATACGAATTTTTGTCCTTTTTGACCTTATGTTTCTTCATCTCAGCCACAAAGCCGGAGATTTGGGGCCATGCCTAAATGTCGGTGCATATTCAGTTGTGTCGAACTGTAGCTAATGTAGGAGCTGGAACCTCGGGGCCAGCCATATGAAAGGCGAAACATTTACTTCGTAACCATCTGAATATAAGCTATAAATCTCGTCTCGAAAATGGCTCGTCCCGGAGGTTCGAGCTCCTATAATGGCCCTTCTATATGCAGCAAAAATTTTTTGTATTTTTTGACCTTATGTCTTTGCGTTTCTTCAACTCATCAAAAATGGCTTGTCACTCCACCTTTGGACCTAAGGTGAGCTTGTCGCCGGAGAGGTCGACCTCGAATAGGACAGGGCGGCGGATATAGCGGCCATGGTCGTTATAGTGGCTGTGGAGCGACAGGAGCCAACGGCCCGACAGGTCGCGGAACAGCATGCCATGGCCATGGTTGGGCGGCGTGAGGGGTTGCGGCTCCTGCACCCACGGCCCGGCGAGACGGCCAGTCTGCGAATAGGCTACGCCCATGGTGTAGACATCATCTATCCACGAAGTCCAAATCATGCCGAGACGCCCTGTGGCGGTACGGAATAGCCACGGCCCGTCGGTGACGCGGCTGCGGCGTTCTTTGCCGTCGAGCACCTCGTGGCTCCAGGGCGAGTCAGACGCACGGAAAAGAAGCGACGGACTGCCAACGGCGCACGACAGGTCGTCGGCGAGGCGCACGGCCTCCATGGTGCCGTCGTCGTTGTAGAGCCATTCGCCGCAGTAGACCATATATGGCACGCCGTCCTCGACCCAGAACGTACCGTCGAGCGTGGGGCGGTCGGCCGGGCAGTAATCGCCGCCGCCGAGGAGGCGGTACGGCCCGGCAGGGGTATCGCTCACCAGCACATGCGAGGCCCGGCGCGGTATGGCACCATTGTGGTTGCGCGCAATTATGACAGAGTCGTTGGTAAAGGTGGCAAAATAGTAATATCTGCCATTATAGGGGTGCAGTTCTGCCGCCCAGATTGCCGGGCGCCTGCCCATCCACGATGCAGTGTCGACAGCGGCCACGTCGTAGGGGCCCGACCAGCGCGAGAGGTCGGGGCTCGTCCACAACCTGCCACCTGTGCCGGTCATATAGTAGGTCTGCGACGCGCTGTCGGCGAGTATGCAGGGGTCGCTGAGGATAATCGAATCGCGCGGCACATCATGACGCACTCCCCAAAGGCTCACGGGGAACAAGGCCAGGAGTAGAAGCAGAAGATTTTTCATGGTATATTTAGCAAGGTTTAATAAAATCGGCAACGTCATCGCCAGCGAGATTGATTACATAAGTAGTATATGCCACGGCGCGGGCGCCGAATGATGCCTTTTGGCGGATGAGTCCCTCGTTGAGGTAGCGGCCCGCGTCCTCGTTGCTCGTGCCGAAGTCGAAGTAGCGTATGCCTTGGGGGAGATTGTCGATGATGTAGCGGTAGAGCAAGGGGATTGAGCGCAAACGGCGCCCGGCGTCGGTGCTGCCGGTGTACTGGCTATGGGCCACGGTGTCGGTGTAGTACATCACGATGCCGGCCACGATTTCGCCGTCGCAGACGGCTGTATAGAGCCTTATATTGCCGGGGAAGCGGCTATGCAGCAGCGAGATTTCGCCGAGGGTATGCACCGGCGTTGCACCGTAGGCAGTGCTCAGGCGCTCCTCGAGCACGCGCCAGAAGCCCTGCCAGTCGTCAGAAGGGCCTACTGTCACGCCGTTGCGCCGGGCCTTGCCAACGCTCTGACGGGCTGCCATGTCGAAACCGAGCGGAGAGGCCATGTCGACGACGCTCGATACCAATACCGACTCGACCTTACCCCCGGCACGCCAGAGGGCATATAAATCTTCCTCGGCCGGGGAGCGGTGGTAGATATGCGGCACCGGCTTATATATCAGCTGATGTATGCCTTGCTCACGGAGCAACCGGGTCATATCCTCCCACACCTTCATCATGGCGAGCATGTCGGCACGATTTGTCATGAGCCAGCCGCCGTAGGTGAGTCCGCCATGACTCACGAGGGTATCGCCGCGCCTGTGGGCCGGCAAGAGTGCTATGATGCGCCCGGCATCGTCGCTTGCCACCAGCGACATGTCGGCGAAGCGGTCGGCATGATAATCCATATATCCGCGCAGGTGCAGGAAGGTGCCGTTGCGGCTCTCGCGAACCACGCGGTCCCATTCGGGGAGCATCGAAGGTGTGTAAAGTATTACGGGCATGGCTTCAATTATAGGTTTTTGCCCAAGGTAGCCTCGAGGGCGGCGTAGCGGGCAAGGAGGGCATTGTGCTCGGTGAGTATGTCGAGATATGAGTTATATTCTGTCAAGTACTCAAATACGGTGAACAGGCCGGCATCGTATGCCTTTTTGAGCAGGGCCGGATAGTCCTCGGCAAGAACCTCGCGCTCGTCGGATATACGCGAATAAAGGTGGGCGGCCTCGGTATATTCGGCATTGAGCCTGGCCTTGAGCACGATACTGTAGTCGGTCACTCCAAACTCGGCAGCAACGGCCCGGGCCTCGGCAAGGCGCACGGCTTTGCGCGGTTGCCACGAAGGCAGCGATATGCCTATGCCGAACCCGTTGAAGTGGGTGCCGTCCTCGTAGTCGTGGGCATACGATAGCTTGAACGACGGCAGTGCTGCACGGCGGGCGACCGAAATGTCGTTGCGCACGGCCTCGGCCTCGCCACGTTTACCTGCAAGACCAGGCGAGGAAGCCAATGCGTTCTCATAGACTTCGCGCGCCTGCAAGGGCTTGATATATAAGCCCGACACATCTTTGAAACTTGCAAGGCACCCCGGCTCTACAGCCTCAATCGCGGCCTCGGCGGCACACAACTCGCTCTCGGCATCGGCCAGCGACGTACGCACGGCCATAAGCTGCAGCTCCGACTTGCGCAGGGCGAGAATTGTGGCCTCGCCACGGTCATACGACCTCTTGAGCGAGGCAACCAAGGCTGTAAAATTATCGTGTGCCTCGATAACGACCTTCAAATTAGCACGCGCCTCGCCAAGACGTATGGCAGCTAATTTGAGTTCGAGGGCCTTGTCAATCACATTCTGGCGATAGAGCTGTTCGAAGGCAGCCGAGCGCAGACGGTTAGATTTGCCACGGGCCGCATACACGCCGGGCCAGTCGAAAGCCTGGCCGACCGCGACGCCCCAGCGGTTCTCTCCGCCATTGTGGTTAAACTTGTAGTCGAAGTCGACTTCGGGTCCGGCAAGCGAATTATCGACCTCGCCTTGCAGCCTCTCCGCGTCGGCATTGGCACGTTCGGCCCTCAAAGCCGGAGAGTTGAGGGCCACCGTATAGCATAGAGAATCGAGGTCTTGCGCGCCGGCCGTAGCGGCCATGGCGAGGGCAAGTGCCGGTAGTATGATGCGTTTTATCATTGTTCCTTATGATTAAGGTTTGATTGATGAGAGAGTGGGTAAGTACAAATAAAGTATTGGAGTCCTCGGAGAGGACGTCTTATGGTTAACCCCACCATTATTGGTGGGGCAGAAGGCAAAAACTGCCGGGGTGTCCTCGGAGAGGACGCAAAAGATATGGTGCGTCCTCTCCGAGGACTGAGATAGACATCATCACCTCTTTGCCCCACGAATAATCGTGGGGTTAACCATGACAACGTCATCTCCGACGACTTCTTACAATTGCTAATTATCATATCTGACCAATATTGTCGCAGCACTGTTTGAAGAGTGCTGTCAACTCTGCGTCCTACGGTTTAGCAATCTATATAGTGCCGGTACGACGTAGATATTAAGCAGTGTCGAACTGAGCAGGCCGCCGAGGATTACTATAGCCATCGGGGCCTGGATTTCGTTGCCGGGGGCGTCGCCGTTGACGGCAAGCGGGATTAGGGCCAGGGCCGAGGTCAGAGCCGTCATTACAATCGGCAGCAGACGGTCGGCCGACCCGGCGGCGATGCGCTCGCGCAGCCCCACGCCCTCGGCCTTGAGGTGGTTGTAGCGCGTCATGAGCAGCATGCCGTTGCGAGTGCTTATGCCCATCAGCGATATAAAACCGATAATGGCCGGTATGTTGACCTCGTCGCCGCAGATGGCAAGCATAAACACGCCGCCAATCAGCGCCAAGGGCATGTTGACCAGGATTACCAGCGATTGAGCCACAGATTTGAACTCGCCGTAGAGCAGCATGAATATGATGAGCAGGGCGCCCAGCGAGGCCCATAGGAGCGTGCGCGAGGCAGCCTGTTCGCTCTCGAATTGTCCGCCGTAGGCTATATGGTAGCCCTGCGGCATGTCGACCTCCTCCTCTACCCTGTGGCGGATTTCGTCGACGGTTCCGCGCAAGTCGCGGCCCTCCACATTGGCCGACACGAGCAGTCGCCGCTCCACGTTCTCGCGGTTGACGGTGTTAGGCCCCGTGGTCGATTTAATCTCGGCAAGTTCGCCGAGCGACACCTTGCCCGAGGGGCTGTCGACGGTCAGCGCGCCGATATCGTCGATAGTACCACGGTGCGCCTCGTCGAGTATTACGGCCACGTCGTAGGCATAGCCGTCGCGGTATACCTGCGACACCACGCGGCCTCCGAGGGCGGTCTCTATGGCCTTGGCGAAGTCACCCATGCGTATGCCCCGGGCAGCAAGCACGTCGCGGCGGGGGCGTATGAGCAACTGCGGGCGCTCGGTCTGCTGCTCGATGTTGACATCGACAGTGCCTTCGACCTCGTGCGTTATTTCCTTGACCCGGCGGCCTATGTCGAAGAGCCTGTTCAGGTCGGGGCCGAATATTTTAATGGCAATCTGCGACTGCGCGCCCGACAGCATGGCATCGATGCGGTGCGAAATAGGCTGGCCGATTTCGACCACGGCGCCGGGTATTTCGCCGAGGCGGTGACGCAGCTCTGCGGCGACCTCGGCGCGGCTGCGCCCTTCGAGCACGTAGGGGGCCTCGATTTCGGAGACGTTGACCCCGAGCGAGTGCTCGTCGAGCTCGGCACGGCCGGTCTTACGGGCAACGGTCTTGACCTCGGGTGTCTCAAGTATAATCTGCTCGGCACGGCGACCAATCGCGTCGCTCTCGTCGAGCGATATGCCCGGCAGCGTAGAGACATTGATTGTGAACGAGCCTTCGTTGAAACGCGGCAGGAAGCCTCGCCCGAGCATAAAGAAACATACCAGTGCGCCCACGAACAGAACTCCGGTGCATACCAGCAGTCCGCGAGTATGGCTGAGCATCCACTCGAGCGAACGGCTGTAGGCCCGGCGCATGGCCAGGGTGACACGCGGTTCGCGACCCAGCTCGGCATTCTGTGCCTTGCTGCCGAGAAGGTAGCTGCACAGCACCGGCGTCAGCGTCAGGGCGACGATAGTCGATGCCGCCAAGGCCACGATAAAGGCCACGCCGAGGGGTATGAGCATGCGACCCTCCATGCCGGTAAGGAAGAACAGCGGCAGGAAGGCGGCAGTAATAATCAGCGTCGAGTTGAAAATTGGCATACGCACCTCGGCCGAGGCATGGTATACGCAGTCGCGTATGCCCTGGCGCTCACCGGCGGGGAGTTGTGCGTTCTGCCGCAGGCGTTTATACACGTTTTCGACATCGACTATGGCGTCGTCGACCAGACAGCCTATGGCAATCGCTATGCCGCCGAGGCTCATGGTGTTGATGCTATAGCCCAAGCCATTGAGGATGAGCACCGACACGATAATAGACAGCGGCAGGGCTATGACCGAGATTAGCGTCGTGCGCAGGTTCATCAGGAAGAAGAACAGCACGATTATGACGAAGAGGGCGCCCTCGAGCAGACTGCGCTGCAGGTTGCTAATCGAGTTGTCGATAAAGTCGCTCTGGCGGAAAATGTCGGCCGACACACGCACGTCGGCGGGCAGCGTCGGGGCCATCGACGCAAGAGCCTTGTCGATTTCCCCGGTAAGCTGTATTGTGCCTGTGCCGGGCTGCTTGGTCACGGTCACTATCACGGCCGGTTCGGCCTCGACCGATGCCAAGCCTATGCGCGGCAGGCGTCCGCCAAGCTCGACAGCGGCCACGTCGCCAAGTGTCACTATGCCCCGGCTGTCGCTGCGCACCACGGCCTGAGACAAGGCGTCGCAGTCGTCGGTGTTTATGTCGGCCTTGATTATATACTCGTTGCCATACTGGTACACCACGCCGCCGCCGGCATTGGAGTTGAAACCGTCGGTGGCTTCGAGCACCTCGTCAAGGCTGACGTCGAGCAGCCGCATCTTGTCGGGATTGATTTTAATCTGGTACTCGGGGGCGTCGCCACCGATGACCGACACCTGCGACACGCCGCCGAGGGCAAGCAGTCGCGGCCTTATGGTTGTTTCGGCGAGGCGTCGCAATTCGAGCAGCGAGGTCGAGTCGGCGCGCAGGCCGATAATCATAATCTCGCCCAAAATCGACGACTGCGGACCCATCACGGGCTTGTCGACACCCTCGGGCAGACTCTCGGCGGCGGCATCGAGGCGTTCGCTCACTATCTGGCGCGCGGTATATATATCCGTGCCCCAGTCAAACTCGACCCACACGACCGAAAAGCCGGTAGTCGATGTAGAGCGCACGCGGCGCACGCCCGTACTGCCGTTGACCGCTGTCTCAATCGGGTAACTTACCACTTTCTCCACCTCCTCGGGTGCCAGGCCCGGTGCCTCGGTCATTACCACTACCGTGGGGGCGTTGAGGTCGGGGAAGATATCGACCTCCATGCGCATCAGCGCGATTACTCCGCCGACAAGCATCAGAGCCGTGACAATCAGCACCGTCAGGCGGTTGTCGAGCGAGAAACGTATGATTTTGTTGAGCATACCGGGCAGCAATTAATGGTTGTGCGTATGACCTTCGGGGATATTGCTGCCAGTCTCGGCAAGGCGGATAGTAGTCACGCCTTTGACGACAATCGGCGTGCCGGGGGCGATGCCCTGCGTGATTTCTACACGCTGGCCGTCGGTCGCGCCGATGTCGACACGGCGCTTGGCATAGCACTCGTCGTCGAGCTGCTCGTAGACAAAATAATCGCCCTGCTGCTCAGAAATTGCCGTCGAGGGCACTGACACCACATCGTGACGCGGCGTGCCAAGCAGGTATGCCGTAAATGTCGTACCGGCAACGAGTCCGGGAGTGCGGCCGGCACTGAAATACACAGGCACGTATGCCGCTGCCCCTCCCCGGGTCACGGGCGCGGAGGTGATGCGGTGGCCGCCGTATTCGCCGAGGCGCACGGCGGTATCGCCATACGGCAGTGCTATTACAGCGTCGGTAAGTGTCGGTGCCAAGGCATAGTAACGCTGGGGCAGGTCGATGCGCAGGGTCTGGTCTGAGGCCCCCGCAACGGTGGCAATCACCTCTCCGGCAGCGACATACTGTCCCTGGCGCACGGCCAGCGAGGTCAGGGTGCCGGCGATGGGGCTCGTGGCGCGGCCCGATGATGCCGACGGGCTATATGCGGCCTTGGCCTGGTTATATGCGGCCAGGGCGGCATTACGCTCGCCCACAGTGGCAAGACGCTCCTTATACAGGGCCTCGATGCGTTCATACTCGGTCTTGGCGGCATCTAATGCGGCTCGTGCGGCGGCATTGGCATCTCCACCGCTCACATTTCGTGCGTCAATCGTGGCGACCAGACTACCGGCAGAGAGAGCCTTACCGGCCTCTATGCCCTGTGCGAGACGCACAATCCCGGCTGTTGGAGCCGACACTACCGCGTCGGACGTGCTTGCAGTCAACACTACGCCGGCAGCACGGACCGTGGTGGCAAAATCACCACTGGCAACACTGTCGATTACCACGCCGAACTGGTCGGCGACTTCCTTGTGCAATACTATTTCTCCGTGTTCATCGTGTTTCTCGGCGGCTTCGCCTTCATGGACATGGCCATCACCCCGGTGCTGACCGCCGCACGACGAAAGGACGGCTATCAGGGGCAATATTATATATTTATG
>VSPF01000108.1 GCA_009775195.1 Muribaculaceae bacterium | reverse complement strand
TTTCTGGTGGTGGCGATGGATGATAGGATTACGTTTGAAATCCGAGGTGTATACCTTTTGTTCAAAGTCGCGTGCGTAAGAACGATTGACAACCGCCGGGCTAACAAACCATATCGGATTGGTATTATATTTGTTGGAGAGATGGTAAATGAGCGATGTACGAAAAGCTATCTCGATGCGATTGAGATAACGCATAAGCAAGAGGCGCAGGTCAAAATCAAAGTAATAGAGATTGACCGCATCTTCAAACAAAGCTCCATCAATGTATTCATGTGTACGGTTACAAAGGTCGGGATAAGATTTTTCAAATGGAAATAGATAAAACCCAAGCCTATAATACCCAATATCAAGCAGGATTTCGCGCGCCTTGTCAAAGTCGGCAACAGTCAAACCTCTCGATTTTAAGAGTTCGAGCTGTTGGTCTATAGTTGTTGCTGATTTCGCCATATAATAATTTGAAATATGCGAAGTTACGAATAATCTGCGAAATGGGAATATATTCAATCAAAAAGTTTTCGTTTTTCGCAACACACTTGGATTAGAAAAAACTATCCTAAGTCTTTAACAAATTGTTTCATGGCTTTTTCATACAGTTTTAGTAGATATACAACTCCATACGAGCTTGCCAAAGGACAACTCACTTTTTAGAAACGAATACACATATAGCGAACTCTGAAAATAAAGTCCTGTTTTATAATTTGATAATATAGCGTACGTTTCAGAGTTATATAAGGTATCGAGAGCATCGGTTATACTCATACCATAATCACGTGTCAACAATTCGGCCAAATCGGCAGATATAGACTCTACCATATATTTACAATCGCTGTGATTCATAATCTTGTAAGATATTTAATAGCATCTTCCGTACCAAAGAAAAATTGAAAAGTTACGTAAAGTATCATAATTTACCTCCTGTTCTGCGACAATACACCACTACGCTTTCAACTGCCTCATTAAAATCAAGGGTATGGATTATACCATAGTTTTGCTCAATAAAACTAATTCCCCGATGGTAACGAATATAATTATAGGCTTGCTTATCAGATAAGCCAAACTTTTTGGCAAACTCATTTACCAAAGCTATAATATACTCAAATATATCTCTAATAGCGTAATCCATAATACTTTTCGCTTATTTTATTTACAAATAAACATAAATTTCGATATCATGCAAAATACACAAAGCGTTTATTAGCAATTAATCTGCTCGAGGTAGGGAAACAAACCAATTTAGCCTTTCACCAGCCGAAGAACTCGAGGAAGCTGAGCCAGAGGCGACCTGGCCGCGTCTGCGCTAACTCCGCTTTTCGGCAAGACCTATCATAGATTGTACGAGGGTTCTTCGGAAAATATCGCGTTGACGACGAGTCAACATCTTCCAAACCGTATTTTCTTACATTTTCAAGATGTATTGACGTTTCCAGTGCTGCAGCTTTTCGCATACCAATGGGCAGGATTTCAAAATCTTTCGTACCCATTTCATTCTCAGGGAGGGTAATATTATCATCATCATGTACAAACACGATTTCATCACTACCATATCGCGTGATTCCGTAAACCAAGCGACCATCTACAATCATAGGCTGCGTAACCGTGGTGAAATTATCGGCATCCCGAATTACCATTTTGCCAAGAGTACTATGCACCACCGCCTTGTCCTGATGGCAATTATACAGGGCGCTCTTAAAGGCAGGCATGTCTCTCTTTATAGGCGAACAAAAACACATATAATCTTAATAATTTAACTATGCAAAGATACGATATTACTTTATATTTCAGCGACTAATTTGCATGAAAGTGCAGTTATATCCGATTTATGATGACTGACGGCCGAGTAAGGCGGTTCCGTGTTGTTTTATAGTTTTTTAAGGTGTAGAGGCACGTTGTTTGGATTAAAATGCGTAATTTTGCAATCTATAAACAAATCAACCATAAAATTAGCAAAATCCAAACATGGCACAGCAAGACGACGTATTCAAGAAAATCGTATCCCACGCCAAGGAGTACGGTTTCGTCTTTCCTTCCAGTGAAATATACGACGGCCTCTCGGCAGTCTACGACTACGGCCAAAACGGCGTAGAACTCAAAAACAACATCAAACGCTACTGGTGGGACGCCATGACGCTCCTCCACGAAAATATCGTCGGCATCGACTCGGCAATCTTCATGCACCCGACCATTTGGAAAGCCTCGGGCCACGTCGACGCCTTCAACGACCCGCTGATTGACAACCGCGACAGCAAGAAACGCTACCGTGCCGACGTGCTGATTGAAGACCAGATGGCAAAATACGACGATAAAATCGCCAAAGAAGTGGCCAAGGCCGCTAAGCGTTTCGGCGACGCATTCGACGAGGCACAGTTCCGCACCACCAATGCGCGCGTGCTCGACCTGCAGGCCCGTCGCGACGCGCTGCACGAACGCTACTCCAAGGCAATGAACGCCAACGACCTGGCCGAGCTGCGCCAGATTATCCTCGACGAAGAAATCGTCTGCCCGATTTCGGGCACCAAGAATTGGACCGAGGTGCGCCAGTTCAACCTCATGTTCAAGACCGAGATGGGTTCGACAGCCGACGGCTCTATGACCGTATATCTGCGTCCCGAGACGGCCCAGGGCATCTTTGTAAACTACCTCAACGTTCAGAAGACGGGCCGTATGCGCATACCATTCGGTATCGCCCAGATTGGCAAGGCTTTCCGCAACGAGATTGTAGCCCGCCAGTTCATATTCCGTATGCGCGAGTTCGAGCAGATGGAGATGCAGTTCTTCGTTCGCCCCGGCGAGGAACTCAAATGGTTCCAGCAGTGGAAAGAATGGCGCCTCAAATGGCACAAGGCCCTCGGCATGGGTGACGACAAATACCGCTACCACGACCACGAGAAACTGGCCCACTATGCCAACGCTGCCACCGATATCGAATTCCTGATGCCCTTCGGCTTCAAGGAAGTTGAGGGTATCCACTCGCGTACCAATTTCGACCTGTCGCAGCACCAGAAATTCTCGGGCAAGAAAATAGAATACTTCGACCCCGAACTCAACCAAAGCTACACCCCCTACGTAATCGAGACATCAATCGGCGTAGACCGCATGTTCCTAAGCGTACTCTGTTCGGCCTTCGACGAAGAGCAACTGCCCAACGGCGAGACCCGCACCGTGCTTCACCTGCCGGCACCCCTCGCTCCTGTTAAATGCGCCGTGCTTCCCCTCGTCCGCAAAGACGGCCTCCCCGAAAAGGCACGCGAAATCGTAGACGAGCTCAAATTTGACTTCGCCACCCACTACGAGGAAAAAGACGCAATCGGCAAGCGCTACCGCCGCCAAGATGCAATCGGCACCCCCTTCTGCATCACCGTAGACCACCAGACCCTCGAAGACAACACCGTAACCTTGCGCGAACGCGACAGCATGGAGCAGACCCGCGTGGCTGTCGACGACCTGCACAAGCTAATCCACGACCGCGTGAGCCTCGCATCGCTCCTGCGCAAGCTCCGCTAAAAACCTCCCCTCGATATGAAAAAATCTGTAATCGTAATCATCGTACTCGTCGTCCTGGCCATCGGCCTGTTTATCAACGGCAAATCGACCTACAACAACATGGTCACCCTCGAACAGGACGTCGACCAGGCCTGGGCCAAGGTCGAGGTGCAATACCAGCGCCGTATGGACCTCATCCCCAACCTTGTCGAGACCGTCAAAGGCTACGCCGAACACGAAAGCAGCACCTACGAGAACGTGACCCGCGCCCGCGCCGGCCTCAGCGACGCCTACAACCAGGCCCGCGACCTCGAGAACGCCGCTTCGCCCGCCGACACCCAGGGCTTCGACGCCTTCAACCAGGCACAGGACAAGCTCAAGAGCGCACTCGGCATCTACGTGAACGCCGTTCGCGAGGCCTACCCTGACCTTAAGGCAAACGAACAATTCATGGGCCTGCAGACCCAGCTCGAAGGCACCGAAAACCGCATCGCCACCGAGCGCGGACGCTATACCGACGTTGTTAAAGAATACAACGTTGCCGTAAAACGCTTCCCTGCGAACCTTTGGGCCGGTATTTTCGGTTTCTCCGCAAAACCGCAGTTCCAGGCCGAGGCCGAGGCTGCCAAGGCTCCGCAAGTACAATTCTGATAAGTTATGAAGAAACTCCTTGCCTTTATCGCCGCCGGCATAGCACTGATGTGCTCGTGTGCCGACGACGACAAAACAACCTGGGAAGAATATACCGAGTGGCGCGACCTCAACAGCGCATGGCTCGAAGAGATGCAACAGCGCAAAAACGCCGACGGCACACCCTACTACACCACCGTGGTACCCGACTGGAACCCCGGCAGCTTCGTGCTGATGCACTACTTCAACGACCGCGCCGAGACCGAAGGTCGGCTCTCGCCCCTGTATAACAGCACGGTCGACGTGCGCTACCGACTGCACCTGTGCGACGGCACCGGTATCGACTCGTCGGACAACCAGACCCAGTACGGAGCCAAAGGCATCTTCCGCACCGCCCTCAACAACACCATCCAGGGCTGGTGTGTCGCCCTGCCACGTATGCGTTGCGGCGACAGTGCCGAAGTCATCGTGCCCTACGGACTGGGCTATGGCGCAAGCACAAGCGGCAATATCAAGCCCTACTCTACCCTCCGTTTCAACATCCGCCTGGTCGACATCCCATTCTACGAGCGACCGGAACAGTAATATCCTCCGTAGGGTTGCGGCGTGCTGCGACCCTACGAGAAACAACACCCGACCAAACCATATAAAACACATTAAAGACTAACTGACAGCCGATGAGAAAATGGCGTATTGAAGACAGCGAAGAGCTGTACAATATCCCCGGTTGGGGTCGCAATTACTTTTCCGTAAACGAGAAAGGCCATATCATAGTAACCCCGCGCGCGGGATATGTCTCGGTAGACCTCAAGGACGTGATGGACGAACTACAGGTGCGTGACGTGCCAGCCCCGGTGCTGCTCCGCTTCCCCGACATCCTTGACAACCGTATCGAAAAAATCTCAAACTGCTTCCGCTTAGCATCTGAGCAATACGACTACGAGGCTCAGAACTACATGATATACCCCATCAAGGTCAACCAGATGCGCCAGGTAGTCGAAGAAATCGTGAGCTACGGCAAGAAGTTCAACATCGGCCTCGAAGCCGGCTCAAAGCCCGAGCTCCACGCCGTATTGGCCACCAACATCGCCGAGAACGCCCTGATTATCTGCAACGGCTATAAAGACCAGGCATACATCAACCTGGCCCTGCTGGCCCAGAAGATGGGGCGCCGCATATATATCGTGGTCGAAAAGCTCAACGAACTGCGCATGATAGCCGACCTGGCGCGCAAGCTCAACGTGCGTCCCAATATCGGCATACGCATCAAGCTATCGAGTACCGGTTCGGGCAAATGGAGCGAGAGCGGCGGCGACCAAAGCAAATTCGGCCTCAATTCGTCAGAATTGCTCGAAGCCCTCGGCATACTCGAGCGTCGCGACATGAAAGACTGCCTCAAGCTCATCCACTTCCACATCGGCAGCCAAATCAACAAAATCCGGGTCATAAAGAACGCCCTGCGCGAGGCCACGCAATTCTACGTGCAACTGTCGAAACTCGGCTACGGCGTAGAGTTTATCGACATCGGCGGCGGCTTGGGTGTTGACTACGACGGTTCGCGCAGCTCGTCGAGCGAAAGTTCGATGAACTACTCTATCCAGGAGTACGCCAACGATGCCGTGTCGGCCATCGTAGACGTGTGTCAGAAAAACGACCTCAAGCAGCCCAACATCATCACCGAGAGCGGCAGGTCGCTGACCGCCCATCACTCGGTGCTGATTTTCGACGTGCTCGAGACCACGCAGCTACCCGTGTGGAAAGACAACGACGAGCTCGACCCCGATGCGCACGAACTCGCGCGCGAACTCTATGAAATCTGGGACCGCCTCGACACCAACGGCATCTTCGAAAGCTGGCACGACGCCCTGCAAATCCGCGAAGAGGCCCTCGACCGCTTCAGCCTCGGCATGCTCGACCTCAAGACCCGCGCCCAGATAGAGAAACTATTCTGGAGCGTCGCTCGCGAGGTGGGCGAGCTGGCCTCGAGTATGAAACACATACCCGAAGACCTGCGCAAAATAGCCAAGATGGTGCCCGACAAATATTTCTGCAACTTCTCGCTCTTCCAGAGCCTGCCCGACTCGTGGGCGATTGACCAGCTCTTCCCCATAGTGCCGGTTTCGCGCCTCGACGAAAAGCCCACGCGCACATGCACCATACAGGACATCACCTGTGACTCCGACGGCAAGATTGCCAACTTCATATCGCCCATGGGCACGTCGGCATCGCTGCCCGTCCACGCCCTCAAGCAAGGCGAGTCATATTATCTCGCAGTCTTCCTCGTCGGCGCCTACCAGGAAATCCTGGGCGATATGCACAACCTCTTCGGCGACACCAACGCCGTGCATATCAGCGTATACAAGGACCACTACGAAATCGACCAGATTATCGAGGGCGAGAGTGTCGACGAGGTGCTCGACTACGTGCAGTACAACCCCAAGAAACTCGTGCGCAACCTCGAGACCTGGGTCACACAGTCGATGAAGGCCGGAACCATCACGCCTGAAGAGGGCCGCGACTTTATCAGCACCTACCGCTCGGGGCTCTTCGGCTATACATATCTCGAAAAATAAGCCATGCGCTGGTTTATGACGCTTGCCTACCGTGGCGCACCATACCATGGTTGGCAGGTACAGCCCGGCCAGGAAACTGTGCAGGGCGTCCTCGAGGACGCCCTTGCCACACTGACGCGCCACCCGGTAGCCGTGACAGGAGCCGGGCGCACCGATGCCGGGGTAAACGCACATACCATGGTCGCCCACTTCGACACCGACAACGGCATAGATGCTTCCGCCCCGGGGTTTGTGCGCGGCCTCAACAGCCTTATAGGATATGACATAGCGGTGTATTCGATAGTGCCGGTACGGCCCGACGCCCATGCGCGCTTCGACGCCACCGAGCGTTCATACCGCTACTATGCCACGACACGCAAAAACCCGTTTGCACGTGGGTTGGCACGGCGTTGCTCACCAAGTCTCGACTTCGATGCCATGAACGAAGCGGCCAGGCTGCTAATCGGACGGCGCGACTTCACATCATTTGCCAAGCTGCACTCCGACGCCAAGACAAACATATGCGACCTGCGCCGGGCGGCATGGCACCGCGTAGACGATGACTCATGGTATTTCGACATTGCTGCCGACCGTTTCTTGCGCAATATGGTACGCGCCGTCGTGGGCACGCTCGTCGAGGTGGGGCGCGGCAAAATGTCGCCTGGCGGCATTCTCGAAGTCCTCGACAAAGCCGACCGTTGTGCCGCCGGCACCTCGATGCCCGCCGAAGCCCTCTACCTATGGAGCGTCGACTACCCCGGGGAGATTTATATATAATTTCTAATTCAAGTTTCGCAAGTATGCAACTTGCTCACTGTTATTAGCGAATTAAGGCTAACCACTAACCGATAAACCATTAACAGTGAGCAAGTCTTAGACTTGCGAAACTTAAATTTCTAATAATTGCATTTGGCTATATACCAACTTGTCATATCATTCCCTCTCCTTCGATAAAAATCATTAAAAAGAATGTAAACATCAAATTTGAGGCGTATAAGTCAAATTTGATGTGGTTTAAGCTATTTATGTCAGAAAATTGTTATAATTTTGTATTTGCTATAAAACCTTCTATAAAATGGCACGACCAATAAAAGAAACTCCAATACTCTTCGGCAGCGATGGGCGCCGATTCGAGGAACGTATGCAAAACCCTCCGAAAGTTTCGCCTGAAAAGCGCGCACAAATCAGACGTTCCTATGAAACCGTCATCAAAATGATGGTCAATTGATTATGACAAGAGAAGAATTTCAAGAACTTTGTATAGTTCGTCGCCTTAACATAGGTGACACTATTTCCGTTTTTGATTGTAACGATGAAGATTTGAACGATTTTCTTTTAAATGATGCAAACCTTTATCGTAACGCATTACTATCTGTCACCTACGTTGTAGAAGATAAACAAACAAACGATATTCTTGCATATTTTAGTCTATCGAATGATAAAATCTCAATTTCAGATTTTGAAAGCAAGACTGAGTTCAATCGTTTTCGCAAACATAAATTTGAAAATGAGAAACGGCTTCGCAGCTATCCTGCAATTAAAATCGGTAGACTCGGAATTTCTAAAAATGCTCAACACCAATCCATTGGTACATATTTACTCGAGTTCATCGAAGACTACTTTATTATAGATAATAAATCTGGTTGCCGTTTTGTAACAGTTGATGCTTACGTTGATGCCATTCCATTTTATATTAAGAACAATTATCAGTTTCTCAATAATGATGATGAGGATAAACATACTCGCGTGATGTATTTTGACCTTGCATCTCTCCTCTAACTAATCAATCTCGCTCAACACAATTATTTCCGCAAGCATCATTAAATACTTGCACTCGCTCGTTTAGTATATCGCAAATCTCTTCTCCATCTATTTTATAGACATCGGCTTGAATTGCCTCTATAGCTCCCGTATATTCGTAATTAATCGAAAAAAGCCATTTTTTTAATCCGGAAGTTTCTTCTGCTTCATACTCTTCTCCGATAATATCAGGCTTGTAGTCGATGGTTATCAATCTCGCTTTAGACGACATATTTATCAAACGAAAGCCTTCAACGTCTCTGAAATACACAGTTTTATATTTCATTCGCATAGGAACGTAATATTCCATTCTATCATCGAATATCTTAATATATGGAATACGCCTAATCAGCATATAGAACAAACTGACACCGACTACTAATCCGGCTCCGCCAAAAAAAATAATACCAATCCACCCCCAAAATTCAGCACCGAGACGTTGCACACTATCATTAAATGCCAGAAACAGGGAAACCATTATCATTACCACGCATAATAACAACCTGTATAGAATTTTCCCCGGACTGTAATAAACGGCTACTTCGGGTTGCTCTCCATGTATCATATTACACTATTCTATTTTATCACAAAGTTAGCATATTTAGGCTAAAAGCACCAGGTTTATACATAAAAAACGTCGCCAACTCGCCCAACCCGTTAGCTTGAGCAAAAAAAAGAAGACTTAAGCACCAACATACCAACATATTACAAAAATCTTTCTTTACAAAGAAAAGAATTACGCCATTTTCTTTCTTTACAAAGAAAACTTTTCGTAACTTTGTGAAAACTTGAGTAATATGGAACGAATATACGAAATATCTGCACGTCTTACAGCAGAATTAGATGCCCCACTTCGACGTTATCTTTATGACCAAATCGCATGGAGCGACAGACTCATTATGATAAAAGGTGCCAGAGGTGTCGGCAAGACGACCATGATGAAACAACGGTGTAAAGAAAATGGAAGATGTGGCGTCTATGCCTCTCTTGACCAACTATTTTTTAATGACCACACCATAATAGAGTTAGCCGATTACCACTACAAGCATGGAGGCACCCATCTTTATCTCGATGAAGTACATCGCTATCCACGCCCCAACTGGGAGCAGGAGTTGAAAAATATTTATGACAGCTATCCCGGCCTACACGTTGTGTTTACCGGCTCATCGCTACTTCATCTCAACAGCAAAGTCGCGGACTTATCGCGACGAGTAGCCGTATATGACCTTCGAGGGCTTTCTTTTCGTGAATATCTGAATTTTACAGGTAATTATGGATTAGAAGCGCTGAGTCTTCCCGACATTCTTAGCAATCACCGTACATCAGCCGCAAAAATATCTTCACAAATTCGAGTAATCGGAGAATTTGAAAAATATCTAAAGAAAGGATATTATCCTTTCTTTATGGATAGTTCTGAGTTCACCTATGCACAACGGGTAGAACGACTTGTATTGTCGGTAATAGACATAGACATACCGGCAATCACATCTATAGAATACGAAACCCAGCAGAAGCTCAAAAAACTCCTTGTGGTGCTTTCGGAACAAGTTCCCTTCGTGCCAAACATGAC
>VSPF01000107.1 GCA_009775195.1 Muribaculaceae bacterium | reverse complement strand
AACTTCGTAAGGGTGGGGTTACACAAAGTAACAGTCTTCGACTGTTTTTCTCCGTCTTCATTTATAGTATTGATGCACTATAATTTCGGCTTGACCCGAAAATAGAGATATTATCATTGCTCGTTGGAAGGAATATTTTAATAAAGAGGTCAAATGATAAATATAAACGACATACTGCGAATCTGGCTGACCGATACTGCTATTTGGCTACAGCTCAAAGACAAACGTCAGGGCTGTGAGTTGTTTGCCGACTATCCGGGTTTGGCGAGGGCTTCTTCGCTTCAACGAGAAAAATACACAATATCCCATTTTGGATTACACTGGCCCGAATTAGATGAAGATTTGTCTTTCAGCGGCTTTTTCAACAAGCAGCTATGAATCAATGTTATATAGGATTAAGAATAATTTAATATAAAACCACTATATTTGCGCGTATGAAACTGATAGAGATGAATATCGACAAGATTATCGGGGTGGGGATGTTGGAGCTGGGGGGGTAGGTGTGGGGAGTCGGCTCAATCCTCACTCCACGTTTCAACGATGACAGCGACGTGGATTTCTCTGTTAATTTCGATGCCGATACAATCAAATCCGAAAATCTCGATTGGGCTGATATTTTCTTTGATTTCCTTCACGGTCTCGAGGCTATCATGGGTCGCCGTGTCGACCTCGTTTGTGACGATGCCGTAAAAAATCCCATCTTCCGCCAAGAACTTGACCGTACAAAACACCTGATTTATGGATGATTTGAATAGCGTATGAAACTGATAGAAATGAATATCGACAAGATTATCGCCCTGTGCAAGAAGTATAAGGTCGCCAAGTTGTGGGTATTCGGCTCAATCCTCACTCCCCGTTTCAATGACGACAGCGACGTGGATTTCCTTGTCGATTTTGATGAAAATCGTATCGACTTGCTTGATTATGCCGACAATTTTTTCAACTTTATTCACGAGATAGAAGCTGTCGTTGGTCGAAAGGTCGATATGGTAGTGAATAAATCAATTAAAAATCGCTTCTTCCGTGCCGAAGTCGATGAAACTCGCAAATTATTATGGAGCGTTCAATAAATAAGACTCTTGAGGATATCCGTAATGCAATCGTTGAGGTTGAGTCTTTTTTTGAAACTCGCCCAATGCGCTACGATGTATATTTGTCAGATGTATGCCTGCGCCGCGCCGTTGAACGTAACATAACCATAATTGGCGAAGCAATGAACAGACTTCTGAAACTCGCTCCAGATATCGAAATTACTTCTGCTCGTAGGATTGTAGACACACGCAATTATGTAATTCATGGCTACGACAGCGTAACCGATGATATTATGTGGGGAATTGTAGTCCGTCATCTACCATTGCTTAAGGCAGAGGTAGAGAAATTGTTGGAGTAACTATTTATGAAACTGATAGAAATGAATATCGACAAGATTATCGCCCTGTGCAAGAAGTACAAGGTTGCCAAGTTGTGGGTATTCGGCTCAATCCTCACTCCCCGTTTCAACGATGATAGCGATGTGGATTTCTCTGTAATTTTTCATTACGATGAGATTTCTGATTTGTTTTTGACCTTTTTCGACTTTATCGACGAACTACAACTGTTGTTGGGTCGTAAAGTCGATTTAATCGACGAGACAGCAATCAAAAATCCCATCTTCCGCCAAGAACTCGACCGCACAAAACACCTGATTTATGGATGAAGTAATTAAAAAATCTCTTAGAGATATTTTAGAGAGTATATCTCATATTGAATTATTTTGTTCTTCACGACCAAGAGAATTTAAAGTGTTTTGCGAGGATTTATGTTTTCGTAGTGCTGTTCAATGGGAGATTGCAATAATTGGCGAGGCAATGAATCGCATTTTGAAATCATGCCCAGATATTCCTATTACTTCGGCTCGTCGAATTGTCAACACTCGCAACTATCTCATCCATGGTTATGATAGTTTAAAGGAAGATTTGATTTGGGCGATTGTAATAAATCATTTACCTTTGTTAAAATCCGAAGTCATCCAACTCCTCGAAACTTCGTAAAAAGGCATTTAGGGGTTTTCTAATATTCATGGATGGAGCATGGAATTTTCACTTCCCGCCGTCCGGGTGCATGCGGTAGTCGAGGGGTGAGCGGCCGGTGTGGCGGCGGAAGAAGCGGCACATATACGAGGCGTCGGTAAAGCCAAGTCGTGTGGCTATCTCTTTGATTGTGTAGTTTTTTAGCGACAGGTAACTCTTGATTTCGTCGACCAGGTAGCTGTCTATCATCTCTTTGGGCGACGACTTATAGTAGCGGTGCGTGATTTTGTTGAGATAGTCGGGGGTGATGCAGAGCCTGTCGGCATAGTGCCCAACGTCGTGGTGATGGCTTACATCGCTCGTAAGTATCGACATAAAGCGACCTAAGATACTGAATGTGCGAGTCTTATCGGGCTTAAAACCGCCGATATCAGTATTCATTAGTTCGCTGTCGATACTCATAAACAGCGTCATCATCTGATTACCAAGTATGGAGTCGCGATAAAGGTCGCTTTTTTCAGATGCAAACATCCTTGTCAGCTCCAGCCAGAGGCTCAACATCTGCCTCTGCCTTTCGGACAACGAAAAAATAGGATATTGGTAAAGAAAATCCCAAAACGCCAAATTTGTCAGGCGGTTGTAGGCTTTCTCCATAATTCGGTCGTCGACCCACAGGTAGGTGCACGAAAAATTTCGCGACACTCTCACGGGTACGAACGACGTTTCCGGGAAGATTATTGCCATATCGCCGGGTTTGACAGCTATACGCAGCCCTTTACTCGAAACGATGCAACAACCTTGCTCAAAGACAAATATCTGACAACCTGGTATATCGCAGCGACGCTCAAGGCTGTCGGTTCGGCCTATCATAAAACTGTTTTCTTCGAGGGACGTTGCGTGTGGCATAATCAGGATTTTTGGCAAAGGTAGCTATAATGTCCGACCTTGTCAAATTTTTGTATTGATAATTCCTATGAATGTCCAAAAAAGGACCATGATTATTGCCGGGATAATGACTAACTTTGCACCTTGAAAAAGGTTGAATAAATTATGGCAGAAAAAGGACGCGACAGTATAGATTTTGGCCGCGACGGCATCTGGGCTTTGTTCCGAGCTCTATTTTTCCCGACCTTGATAGGGATGATTTTCAACTCGGCCCTCACCATCATCGACGGTGTCTTCGTCGGTCAGGGTGTGGGTGCCGACGGCATCGCCGCAGTCAATATCGTGGCACCGATTTTTATGGTTAGCACCGGTATCGGGCTGTTGTTCGGCATCGGCTCGTCGGTGGTTGCAAGTATTCATTTGGCCAGGAACAACGCCAAGGCGGCACGCATAATCATGACCCAGGCCATGATTGTCGGTGTGTTGATAATATCGGCAATCATAGTCTTGTCGCTGTGTTTTACCGACTCGTTGCTCGGTATCTTAGGTTGCAGCGGACGCCTTAAGGCTAATGCTACCGATTACCTGTTGTGGCTCTTGCCGGGCCTATTTTTTTTGTTCTTGCAGTGCGTGGGCATGATGCTCGTGCGCCTCGACGGTTCGCCGCGCTATGCCATGTGGGTACAGGTGGTAGCTGCCGTGGTAAATATAGTCCTCGACTGGTATATGATATTTCCCCTCGGCATGGGCGTCATGGGCGCGGCCATGGCAACGTCAATCGCCTGTATGGTGGCCGGGCTGATGGTGCTGGCATATTTCATATGGTTTTCGACCACGCTTAAGTTTTACCGACTCAAGTTGTCGAAGACATCGCTGCTACTCACCCTTCGCAATTGCGGCTATATGGCCCGCATCGGCTTTGCCACCTTCCTGACCGAGCTTGCTATGGGTGTGATGATGCTTTCGGGCAATTATATGTTTATGAAGATGCTCCACGAAGAAGGCGTGGCGGCCTTCGCCGTAGCATGCTACCTCTTCCCCGTCGTGTTTTCTATCAGCAATGCCGTGGCCCAGTCGGCGCAGCCTATTATCAGCTTTAATTACGGGGCAGGGCAGTCGCGCCGTGTGAGCAAGACGCTCAGGGTCTCGGTCGTTACGGCCATAGTCTGCGGCATACTGATAAGCATAGGTCTATGGCTCAGTGCTCCGGCAATCACGTCGATGTTCCTCTCGCGGTCAGAAACGGCCTTTAGCCTCGCCGTCGGCGGTCTGCCCTTGTTTGCCCTGTGCGCGGTGCCATTCGCGCTCAATATCGCCTTTATCGGCTATTACCAGAGTATCGAGAAGGCCGGGGCCGCGATAACCTACACAGCCCTGCGCGGCATATTCATACTCGTGCCGTCGTTTATGCTGTTGCCTGTGCTAATCGGCGTGCCGGGCCTGTGGCTGGCAATACCTGTGGCCGAAACGATAACCTTGGCGATAATCGTTTCGGCCTACCTGGTTGTACGTCGCCGCAAGGATTATTCTTCGAGGGCCACGGCATAGTATGCAGCCTTGCCTGTGGGATAGATGCCGCTGATAAACAGCACCTTGTCGCCGCCCTGCGACTGTGCGATAGTACGGGCCATAGAGTTGATTTGGTCGGGCTTGCTGACACGCTGACCGTTGACACCGAGTATTATGAAACCCTCGCGTATGCCGGCACTGGCCAGTAGTCCGTCGCTGTCTAAGTCGCTCAGAGCCACACCTCCGCGTATTTGCAGGCGACGCGCTGTCTCCTCGTCAATCGAGGCCATCTTTGCGCCGAGGTTGCCGCTGTCGTTGGTCTTGGTCAGGGCCACGCCGCCGCGATTGTTGCGCAGGGTAGTTTCTACGCTATATGCCTTGCCGTCGCGGTAATACTCGATATTTACCTCGTCGCCGGGGCTGAAGTGCGTGATTACCTCCTGCATTTCGGCCGTGGTGCGCGTGGGCTTGCCGTTGATGGCGGTGATGATGTCGCCCTCGGCAAGGCCGGCGGCCATGGCGGCAGAGCGTTCTTCAATCTCGGCTACATAGATGCCCGAGGTGGGGCCGTTGAGTTTTTTCTCGTTGATGAGCTCGGGCGACAGCTCGATAAAGCGTATGCCAAGGTAGGCGCGTTGCACGGTGCCATAGCTCTTGATGTCGCCTATCACCTTTTGGACTATCGAGGTCGGTATGGCGAACGAGCAGCCGGCATAGGTGCCTGTCGACGAGTATATGGCCGTGTTGATGCCCACGAGCTCGCCCTTGAGGTTGACAAGTGCGCCGCCCGAGTTGCCCTGGTTGACGGCGGCATCGGTCTGTATATACGACTCTATGCCCCCCGACGACGGCATACCCGTGGTGGTAGATATGTTGCGGGCCTTGGCGCTGACGATGCCCGAGGTCACGGTAGAGGTGAAGCCGAAGGGGTTGCCCACGGCGAGTACCCATTCGCCTACGCGCAGGTCTTCGCTGTTGCCCATCGGTATGACGTGGAGCTGCGGCGCGTCGATTTTGATAAGTGCCAGGTCGGTGGTGGGGTCGGTGCCTACTACCGTGGCAGGGAAGTTGCGGTTGTCGTTGAGGGTCACTTCGAGGCGTTCGGCATCGGCGATGACGTGGTTGTTGGTCACTATATAGCCGTCGTCGCTGATTATGACGCCCGAACCGAGGCCGAGCTGCTGCTGGCGAGGCTGCTCTTGCTGGCGGCGCGGCGACTGGCGTTGACGGGGCTGCCCGAAGAAAAATTCGAGCAGGGGGTCGTTGGAATAATTGTCATATCCTTGCTGCCTTACCTGGGGCGTGGCATAGCTCTTGACCGAGACAACGCCGTTGACGGTCTGCTCGGCGGTGCGCACGAAATCGTCCTGCGAAATCATGCGTGTATTGTCCTGGGCCGTACACGAGGCCATGAACAAGGCCGCTGTAGCGGCACTGAGGATGATTCTTTTCATATAGCAGTCTTTTTAGATTGTAGAAATGTGCATACAAAAATAATACCAAAATCGCAGTGTGGCAATTTCTTTATTATTAATTAAATATGTGTGATATTTGTTAACAAAAAACCATGCTGCGTGTTTGCTTGTTTTACATATTAGCACAAATAAATACTACAGTTATGAATGACAGATTAAGTTATGAAGAGAAAAAGGAACTGCCCGATTCTGTTTTCGGCCTTCCCGAACGTCGCGAGTACCCCATGCCCGACGCTGCCCACGTGCGTGCCGCCGAGGCGTATTTCCGTTATTGCCCCGAGGATTTGAAGCCCCGCCTGGCCAAGGCCATCATGGCACGTGCCGCAGAGTATGGCGTAGATGTGGAGTCGCCAACGGTGCGCCAATACGCAGAGATGTAAAAAATAAAAACGAAGCTGTCATCACGACGCCTCGTTTCTAATACACAATTATCTATAAAACAACTATTTAATGTCCATGATGTTTTTATCATTCACTTTCATTGCTATGAAGGCGACATCGCATCGCCGTATTGGGGGGTGAACCCCGTAAAAGGTAGAGCGGTATTATAGATGCGCAAATCGGATAAAGGCTCTCTCTATCCTCATGCGTATCGTGGTATTGACTACCTTTTACGTTTGCAAAGTTATATAATATTTTATAAGCTTCAAAACAAAATTATGTTAAAATAATTAAAACACCTCGCTTCTACGCCTTGTGGGCTTGGTTTTGGGGATGCTTTAACACTTTAAATTATTAAAGTTCGCGTTGTTCGCGCGGGGGATAATCGATAGTATAGTGAAGCCCGCGAGATTCTCTGCGCTCCTTGGCCTGGCGCATAATCAGGTAGCCCACGTTGATGATATTGCGTAATTCGCAGATTTCGCGCGAGGCTTTCGAGCTTTTAAACAGACGTTCGGTTTCTTCGTAGAGTATGTCCAGGCGGTTCCATGCACGGTCGAGGCGCAGGTTAGAGCGGACGATGCCTACGTAGTAGCCCATAATTTGGTTGACCTCGCGTATGCTCTGGGTGATAAGCACCATTTCCTCGTTGTGGCTTGTGCCCTCGTCGTTCCATGCCGGCACGTCGGTGCGCAGCGATATGTGCGGCATCTCGGCCTTGGCGTGTTGCGCTGCTGCGTCGGCATAGACAACGGCCTCGATGAGCGAGTTAGATGCCAGGCGGTTGCCGCCGTGCAGCCCGGTGCACGAGCACTCGCCAAGGGCATAGAGGTGGCGGATTGACGACTCGCCGTTGAGGTCTACGCGGATGCCGCCGCACAGGTAGTGCGCCGCCGGGGCGACGGGTATATAGTCCTTGGTGATATCTATGCCCAGCGACAGGCACTTGGCGTAGATGTTGGGGAAGTGGCGGCGCGTCTCGTCGGGGTCTTTGTGGGTCACGTCGAGGTACACGTGGTCGTCGCCGTAGAGCTTCATTTCCGAGTCGATGGCGCGGGCAACTATGTCGCGCGGGGCCAGCGACAGGCGCGGGTCATACTTGTGCATAAACTCCTCGCCCTTGAGGTTGCGGAGCACAGCGCCATAGCCGCGCATGGCCTCGGTGATGAGGAACGACGGCCTGTCGCCGGGGTGGAAGAGGGCAGTGGGGTGGAACTGGATAAACTCCATGTCGCTCACCGTGCCCTTGGCGCGATAGACCATGGCTATGCCGTCGCCCGTGGCAACGAGGGGGTTGGTCGTAGTCTGGTATACCGCTCCCACGCCGCCGGTGGCCATTACCGTGATTTTCGACAGGAAGGTGTCGACCCGGCCTGTGGCAACGTCGAGCACGTACGCCCCATAGCACGTGATGTCGGGCGTGCGGCGTGTCACGATTTTGCCCAGGTGGTGCTGGGTGATAATCTCGATTGCGAAGTGGTTTTCGTATATGTCGATATGGGGGTTGTTTCTGACTGCCTTGTTGAGGCTCTGCTGGATTTCGAAGCCGGTGTTGTCGGCATGGTGGAGTATGCGGAACTCGCTGTGGCCGCCCTCGCGGTGCAGGTCGTAGTCGCCTTTCTCGTTTTTATCGAAGTCTACGCCCCATGCCACGAGCTGGCGTATCTGCTCGGGCGCGCCCTTCACTACTTTCTCTACGGCCTTGGGGTCGCTGAGCCAGTCGCCGGCGACCATGGTGTCGTGGATATGTTTGTCGAAATCGTCGACTTCGAGATTAGTCACAGAGGCCACGCCGCCCTGCGCGAGGGCTGTATTGGCCTCGTCGAGAGTCGTTTTGCAGACCAGTGCGACACGCGACCCCTCGCCGGCAACCTTCAGCGCGAAGCTCATGCCGGCAATGCCTGAACCTATCACCAGATAGTCGTATTCAAATGTCATTTCCTCTTAGTTTTAAGGTCGCTGCAAAGGTACATAAAAAATCGCGATTTTTTATGTACCTTTGCATAAAAATTGCCATCGGCACCATGACCCGCATATATCTCATACCCATCATTCTCGTACTGACGGTCCTGTCGGGCTGCCACCATGCCGACCGCAGGCTCACGGCTGTCGATGCCGCAATCGACCTGTCGCCGCTGGCCGCGCTCGACAGCCTCGCCACCATCGACCGAGCAGCCCTTGGCGAGGCCGACCGCAACTACTACGACTTCCTGTCGGTCAAGGCCGCCGACAAGGCATACGTAGTCCACACCACCGACACCGTCATACTCCGCGTCATCGACTACGCCGCCGAACACCGCAGTCACGGCTACTACCCCGAGGCCCTCTACTACGGTGGCCGTGTCTACAGCGACCTGGGCGACTACCCCACGGCCCTGACATATTTCCACCAGGCCCTCGACGAACTGCCCGACGATGCCGCCAACCGCAAGCTGCGCGGCAACATAATCAGCCAGACCGGCCGGCTGCTTGCTGCATTGTCATTATATTCCGAATCATTACCATATATCGAAAAGGTTATAGAAATGGAGAGACAGGAAAAAAGACTCCGTAAATCTTGTCTATGACCTACAACTGCTTGGAAACACATTATTAAGGATAAATGATTTCAAACATGCTGAGATATATTTTAGAGAAGCATTAACGGATAGTAAAAATTTAGAACCAAAACATGCCGCAAAATCTAGAATGTATCTTGCAGATGCAAAATATTTGCAGGGAGATATTGACTCGGCGTTAGTATATATAAATGGGACTAAAGAACTCGTAGACTCTGTCTCCTATAATAGTGCTTTAATATATGCCACAAGGATATATCTTCGAGCGGGGTTGTTTGATTCTGCATATACATATGCTCATGAATTAATAAACAGGCAAGACCCCACTCACCGAGAAACTGCGTTTAGTAAGATTTTATCACCAGAGCTGCGAAAATATTTACAAGCCGACACTGTCGAAAAATATCTTGACGACTATGTGAGTTTGCTTGATGGATATTATGATGCCAATCAGAACCAATTGGCAATAAATCAACAGGCTATGTACAACTACAAGCTGCATGATGTAGCCAGGCAAAAAGCTGAAAAATCAAAGGGAAGGATACAATCGTGGCTTGTTTGCGCAATAGTATTAATACTGATTGCCTCTTTAATAATATTATATCTCAAAAACCGTAACCAGAAAAATTTACTCCAACTTCATATTGCTCTCGAAACAATCGACAAGTTAAAAAACGACATAGACTCAATAGACTATAAAGCAGAGGACTCAAACCTTGATGTCAAAGTCTTGCGAGAGAAATTACTGGCGAACATCGGTAAATTGGATGGAAGCACCCGTATCGATGTTCCAATCTCAATATTGCAGTCTCAGGTCTACACCACCTTGCAAGACTATATTTACCAGAAAAAAGGTATTTCTGACAATAACGACATTTGGACTGAACTTGAGACCGTGGTCTTATCGAGCTCTCCGAATTTCAAAAAATATGTACTTGCCCTCTCTAACGGCAGCATTTCTTCGTCAGATTACAGGACGGCGCTTCTTATAAAATGTAATATTTCCCCAACAAATATGTCATATTTGTTTCACCTCACGCGCACAAGTATAAATTCTCGCCGTACCTCGCTTTCGAAAAAGCTTTTCGGCGAATTAATGAATCCCAAATTAAGCGACGAGCTAATACGCTCACTATAAATTTATTAAGAATTACCATAGCGACGGAAAAACGACGGATAAAAAAACCGTCGTTTTTCCGTCGCTAAATTTTTGATACAAAGTTAAGACATGTTATAAATTTGCAACCGAAAAACTAATCAAAAAACTCTATGAACAACATTCAAAAAATCCTGGCTGCATTATTCCTCAGCTTATCAACCATGATTTCAGCTGCTGCAAGCTATAGTTGCTACACTATAAGCTTATTCAAAAGCTATAACGAAAATCCTGATAGAGGGTTAAAAAGCGATAATGGAGGACGCCGTACACCCCCCATACC
>VSPF01000106.1 GCA_009775195.1 Muribaculaceae bacterium | reverse complement strand
CCCATCCACACAAAGCCGAGACCGCCGATAATTATAAAGGCCATCTCCCAGCCATTGCCAACGCCCATGCTTCGGAGATACGAGGCAAGCGTGGGTATGCTCACCGGTGCTATCAGTGCGCCGATGGTCGCGCCGGCATTAAAAATCGAGGTAGCGTATGCGCGGTCCTTTTTGGGGAAATACTCGGCTGTGACCTTTATGGCGGCAGGGAAGTTGCCCGACTCACCGACACCGAGTATTATGCGGGCCGCGATAAAGTAATAGACCGAGGTGATTGCTATCGTCGAAGCCATGGCACCGGTGGCCCCGACCATCTCGGCGGCGTCTTGCAGCCCGAGGGTATGCTCGGTGGCCCAGCCGCAAAGTGCATGGAGGCACGCGCCGGCCGACCATATAAATATAGTCCACAGGTAGCCCTTGCGCGAACCCATCCAGTCAATAAACCGGCCGGCAAAGAGGTTGGCTACGGCGTAGACTATCGAGAATACCGCCGTAATCAGGCCGTAGTCGGCATCGGTCCAGTGAAATTCAGGAGAGATGAAGTCTTTCCAGGTCAGCGACAGCACCTGGCGGTCCATATAGTTTACCGCAGTGGCAAAGAACAGCAGGCAGCATATCACCCATCTGAAGCTACTCATCTTGCCCACACGCATACTTGCATCGTTTGTCATGGTATAGATTTTTTCAGAACCCGAAGTATTCCTTTGCGTTACCGTAAGAAATCTTACTTATATATTCTCTTCCTATAAAGTCGATTTCCGATGCCGGCAGCAAGCCGTTCTCTATATCATTGCCAATGAGGTTGCAGAGCGTGCGGCGGAAATACTCATGACGAGGATAGCTCAGGAACGAGCGCGAGTCGGTGAGCATGCCCACGAAGCGGCTCAGCAGCCCGAGGTTCGACAGCGCCGTCATCTGCCGCTCCATGCCGTCTTTCTGGTCAAGGAACCACCAGCCCGAGCCAAACTGTATTTTACCGGCGCCGTAACGTCCGTCCTGGAAGTTGCCGAGCATCGTGGCTACGAGTTCGTTGTCGCGTGGGTTGAGGTTATAGATGATGGTCTTGCCGAGCTTGTTGCGTGTGGCAAGCATATCGAGGAACTTGGCCATTTTCTTGGCAACGGTAAAGTCGCCGATTGAGTCGAAGCCGGTGTCGGGGCCGAGGAGCTCGAACATGCGGGTATTGTTGTTGCGTATTGCCCCGTAGTGGAACTGCTGCGTCCACCCGGCATCATGGTCCATGACGGCAAATTCTACCAGCATGGCAGTCTTGAATTTCGCTGTCTCTTCTTGCGTCAGATGCTTGCCGCCGTAAACTTTGTCGAAGAGCACCTCGATTTCGGCAGGGCTATAGTCTTCGGCATAAAACTCCTCGATGCCGTGGTCAGACAGCCGACAGCCTACTGTAGCAAAGAAGTCGTGGCGCACCTTCAGTGCGGCAATCAAATCGGCAAACTTGCTGATTTTCACGCCCGAAACTTCGGCAAGACTGTCGACGTATGCCCTATAGGCAGCCGGGTCTTCAGTCGCCATAGCCTTGTCGGGGCGCCAGGTCGGCAGCATCTTGACTTTGAAGCCGTCGTCGCGAACCTTTATATGGTATTCGAGCGAGTCTACGGGGTCGTCGGTGGTGCATACTACCTCCACATTATAGTGTAGCATAAGCCCACGTGCCGTGCGGTCGGGCTGTTGAAGCATGGCCGAGCAGTGCTCGTAAATCTCTTTGGCCGTGGCGGGGTTTAACAGTTCGGTGACACCGAAGGCAGTCTTTAGCTCGAGATGCGTCCAGTGATAGAGAGGATTGCGCATACAGTAGGGCACCGTCGCGGCCCATTTCTCGAATTTCTCCCAGTCACTTGTGTCAGCACCGGTTATATACCGCTCGTCTACGCCGTTGGTGCGCATGGCGCGCCATTTATAGTGGTCGCCTTCGAGCCATATCTTCGAAAGATTTTCAAATTTATGGTCGCTGGCCACATATTCGGGTATCAGGTGGCAATGGTAGTCTATGATTGGCTGGCCGGCGGCATACTCGTGGTAGAGCCGTCGCGCGGTCTCGGTCTGAAGCAAGAAATTTTCGTCGTTGAACGCTCTCATTTCGGTTAAATGATTTAAGGGGTAAAAAGGGCGGGAGACCAAAAGCCCCTCGCCCTGCAAAGATAATCATTTTTTCCGAAACATGACCTGCACGGACTCAAATCCACGTGGCCCGTTTCCAGATATATTCCAAGGGACCGTGATTGTGACGGCCCACCCAGAAGCGGCAGAACGCATATTGCACCAGGAAGATGATAATGCCCACGCCGAGGCTCGCAGTGCGGCCGAGCTGCAGGTAAAGGCCCCAGTGATAGAAGAGTGCCGACCCGATGATGCCCTGGGTCACATAGTTGGTCATACTCATCTTGCCATAAGGTATCAGCAAACTCAGCGTGCGCGACAGGCGAGTCGTGCAGTAGTAGCCGAAGAGTATGCCGCACACCAGCAGCAGCATAAAGGCAAGTTTATAGAGCGACTGGAGTATGATGTGAAGTTGCGACAGGATAGTGGCGTTCGAAATATAGCCTCCGACCATATTGTCAATGCCATAGAGTGGGAAGAAGGCTATCAATGCCCATGCAAGCACGCGGCCCCAGTAATGCAGCTTGTCGCGCAGGAACCATCCTTGACGACCGATGAGCATACCGGCCATAAAGAGCCCGGCGGTCTGGAATATGCGCCCGTTGTCCCACGCCCATCCGAGCGAGAAGAGCTGCCCCTCGACAAGATTGACCCTGACGGTCTCCCAGAATGTGCCATGGCTCTGCACATCGTAGGTGGCCGCCCAATCGGCCTCCCACGAACCGCCGGTCATCATGCAGCCGGGCGACACAAAGGCCATTATTATATTGTATATACATGCGGGCTGCAACATACATATAGCGATAAGCCAGGCAAGTACCTTGGTCGACAGCCGACACGTCAGCACAAGCACGAAGCCTACCAGCGAATACATGACCAGGATTTCGCCGGTGAAGAAGGCGGCGTTGAACTGGCCTATGATGAAGAGCAGCAGCAGTCGCCAGGCGAAGCGCGCCCTGAAGTCCTTGCCGCGCATGCGCTGGTTGTCGTGCTGTATAAAGAAACTAAAGCCGAAGAGCAGGGCAAATATGGCATAAGCCTTACCGCCGAAGGCAAAGAAAAGGCCGTCCCATATGGCCTTGTCGCAAAAATTGAGCCACACGCTTTGGTCGGATGTGTCGGGATATGAATAAAAGTTGAAATGCTCGATTGAGTGCAGCAATATGATTGCCAGCACCGCAAATCCGCGCAGCACGTCGGCCACGTCTACACGGGCGTGTTTCTTTACTTGTTCCATCAGGCTTTGTTTTGACGTAAGTTTTCTACAAACTTATCGATTTTATGCAACTCGGCAGGAATTTTTATACCTTGCGGACAATGGCTCACGCACGTTCCGCAGGCAACGCAGCGGTCGGCCTGGCGAAGCCGTGGCACCGTGCGGTCATAGCCGTAGAGGAAGGCCCGGCGCTGGGCGACATAGTCGGGGTCGGCTGTATCGGTCGGCTTGTTGCCGTCGATGATACAGCGGTTATAGTGCGTCAGGATTGCCGGTATGTCGAGGCCGTAGGGGCACGGCATACAGTAGTTGCAATAGTTGCATGGTATGGTATTGTTGCTCAATATCTCGTGGGCGGCGCGGGTCAGGAAAGCGTCTTCCTCGGCACTGATTGGCTCGAGGGGCGAA
This sequence comes from Muribaculaceae bacterium, assembly GCA_009775195.1. Taxonomy (GTDB): domain Bacteria; phylum Bacteroidota; class Bacteroidia; order Bacteroidales; family Muribaculaceae; genus CAG-873. The sequence continues at coordinate 6,736 of VSPF01000106.1, read as the reverse complement.
TATGTAGCAAGGTTGTCGGTAAGATGCTCCATATACGTCATGCCGCTCAGCACGGTGAGTATGCCTTCGGGGGTACCGGCAAATCGGAAGGCCCACGAGGCAACGCTGTCGTCGGGTCGGCGTTCCTTCATCTGGTCGACAACGGCGATAGGCACGTTGGCAAGGCGGCCGCCGAGCAGCGGCTCCATAATGACCACGGGTATGCCGCGTTGGTGGAGCTCATTATAAAGGTATTCGGCATCCACGTTGCGTTTGCTTTCTTCCTTAGAGCCGTTCCAGTCTACATAGTTGAGCTGGATTTGCACGAAATCCCAATGCACCTCGCCCCGGTCGTGCATGGCAAGGGCGTTATCAAACACCTCTATGTCGCCGTGAAATGAAAAGCCGAGGTTGCGTATCGTGCCCTTGGCGCGAAGGTCTTTCAGATAGTCGAGGATGCCGTTGTCGATATAGCGGTTATTGAAGTTTTCCATGCCGCCACCGCCAATGGCATGAAGCAGCAGGTAATCGACATAGTCGGTTTGCAGATAGCGCAGCGAGTTCTCGAACATCTCTACCGACTTGTCGTGGGGCCATGTCTGGGGGGCGAAGTTCGACAGCTTGGTGGCAATAAAATATTTGTCGCGAGGGTGACGCGCAAGGGCTATGCCCGTGGCTTCCTCGCTGTGGCCCTGGCAATAGGCGGGCGACGTGTCGAAGTAGTTTACGCCGCTCTCGATAGCCTTGTCGATAAGGCGGTTGACGGCTTCTTGGTCTATGGTCTGGTCATCGGTGCCGTTGGCCATGCCGAGCGTCGGGAAGCGCATACAGCCATAGCCGAGTATGCTGACCGTGTCGCCGGTATTGGGGTTGGTGCGATAAGTCATCTCGCCTGTCGGCTTATCAGTATCGTCGTCCTTGCCCGAAGCGATGCACCCTGCCACGGTAGTGCCGAGGGCGGCAAAACCGAGATTGCGCAGAAATCGCCTGCGCGACGGGTCTATATCGTAATTTTGCATCATAATCAAATTATTCGGTGGTTTTCAACACCCTCTACATAGATTGCGGCCTGCTCCGACGAAATCATGCCGGCCGACCCTACGGGGCAATGGTATTCACATGCGCCGCAACCTATGCAGCGGCTTTCGTCGACCGTGGGGCGCATGTTGCCGTTCTCGCCCTTGACCATGCGTATGGCACCGGCGGGGCAGTGACGCGCACAGTTGCCGCAAGTCTGGCCGTAAGCCGCCGAGATACACTGGGTGACATCTACGACCGCCGTGCCGATTTTCGTCACTGCTTTTTCCTCCTTGTCTATGGGCTGTATGGCACCGGCGGGGCAGATGTCGGCACACGACGTACACTCGGGGCGGCAGAAGCCCTCGGTAAACGTCATTACAGGCTGCATGAAATTCGACGGGCTGATACTGGGCTTCAGCACACCCGAGGGGCAGGCGCTGATGCACAACTGGCACGCCGTGCAGTGCGACCTGAGGTGGTCGAGGCTTATGGCGCCGGCAGGCACCGTTGCCCTTACTCCGCTGTGGCGTTTCTTATTCTTCACCGGCGCGAAACCGCCGTCGGTAGTCTTGTCGGCAGCCATGGCCACTCCGGCACCGGCGGCGAGAGCCGCGCCGACCATAAAGCTGCGCCGTCCGGCATCGGCTGTCACCTGTGCCGGCTTGGCAGCCTTGCGCCTTACGGTATATGTGATTGCGCCCTGCGTGCAGTTGTTGATACAGTCCATACATACCACGCAGCGCGAATAGTCGATTTTATGTTCCTTCGTATTGATGCACGATGCCTTGCAGTGACGGCCGCACGAGCCGCACGAATTGCACTTCTCGAGATTGATGACCGGCTTAAGCAGCGAGAAACGCGACAGGAAGCCGAGGATGGTACCTACGGGACAGACGGCGTTGCAATAACCCCTGCCCGACCGCCACGCTATGACGGCGACAATCACAAGCTGTATGGCCGCTACAATAGCCACAGCCCACACGAAGGGCGACACGGCCGGCTCGCCATCGATGAGATATGCGCCATGGTCGGCTGCCGTCGAGGCCGCCGTCGACACTGCCGACCTCCACACAGGCACGGCAAACTGCCCTACCCCTCGGCCAAAGATGCTGTAGGGGTCGAGCAAACCGGCATACGACTGCGGCAGCAGGGCAAACAGCCCGGCCACAAACAAGACCACAAACACTCCCAGGAAGCTATAACGCAGAACCTTACGCTCCTTACTGAAACGGAAAACGCCCGGCCGGCGCTTGCGGCGCGGGCTCACGGCTATGCGGCAACGGCTGACAATATCCTGGAAAATACCCAGCGGGCATAAGACCGAACAGTACAGTCGCCCGAACACGAGTGTCAGCACGGCAAACACCGCTATCGCCACCACGTTCAACGCCAGCAGGGCCGGAACAAGCTGATATTTAGGCAAAAAGCCAAACCACCCGGCTGCCGTGCCGGTAAAATCTACAAACACGCCGATGACGGCCACAAAGACTATCACGGCAAGAAATATACGGATATATCGGAGCATAGAAAACCTACACTAAAAGAATCAGTACCAAAAGTAGCAGACTGCTAAGGTATTTGAGGAAAGTTGACATAAGAAATGTGATTTTAGCGTGCATTTAGTCGCACACGCCACAAAATTAGTAAAAATGTGCAAAATCAAAAAACTAACTTCAACATATTTAAGATTTTTTACAAAAACCAAGTTCGCGCCAACCACGTTATTGTCAGTAGAAAATCGAAAAACTACTACATAATATGGAACGAAAAATCTCATTTGCCAACTTACAGGAAGTAGTCAAGTCTGCCTACGAACTCAACAAGAGCGAAAAAGGCGGCACAATCGACCCTCGCGTCGCCTCTGAAGCCAAAGCCGGCTCGTTCGGCATCAGCGTCGTACTAACCGACGGCCGCAGCGTCGACAAGGGCGATGCCGACGCTCTCTTCGCCCTCGGCAAAATCGCACGTATTCCCCTCGCTGTCGTGCTCAAGACCCAGCAGGCCGCTGCCGCCAAAGACGGACAGGGTGCCCACTGCGGCTGTGGCTGCGACAAAGGCGGCGCTTGCTCTTGCGCCGGACACGAAAAGAAAGAAAAACTTCCCCTGGGCCGCTGCGGCATACGCGCCATCAGCGCAATCGTGCCACAGGGCGACCCCGAAGGAAAATACGGCGTAATATCCAACATGCTCGTCGCCCTCGCCAACAGCGAACCCGCATTTAGCGACAAGCTCTACAAACTCTATCAGGAGGAAGTTGCCTCGATGGATATCGTAAACGCCTACAAGAACAGCGAACTCAAACTGGCCGACGACGTGGCCCAGTGCATCGACATGTACACACGCCTCATGTCGACCGAACTATCGGCCCGCCAGCTTGCCACCGCAGGTGCCACCATCGCCGCCGACGGCCGCAACCCATACTCGGGCGAATATGCCTTCGACGGCTCCATCGCCGCCGACGTCGTGGCACTCTTGGCAACCAGGGGCAAACACTTCGCACGCCACTGGCTGCGTAAAACCGGCCTGCCAGGCATACACAGCTTCGCCGGTGCCATCATAGCAATTCTTCCGGGCTTCGGTGCAATCGTTGCGTATTCGCCAGAACTGGACGACTGCGGAGTCAGCATCAAAGCGGCCAAAGCTATCGAATACATAGCCACGCAGCTCCAGCTCAACGTCTTCGCCTCGGCCCGAGTAACAGTTGAATAAGATTAAAGGGTTGAGGCAGCCCCTCAGCCTCTCAACCATCAATTCTCCTCTCTCCACTTTTCAAAGCCTTTTATGGTTGAATGTTATATACTTCTGCAAAGCCGCCCCGGCAGTGCCAGTCACTGTCGGGGCGGCTGATGTATATATCCTCATGAAATTTGTAATTCAAGTTTGTAATTATTCGCTTAAACCCGCGTCTAATACGAAGAACTTCAAATACACACCCTCATGAGCGAACACTGGTACATCTATATAGCAATTGCGGCTGTTGCATACCTCCTGTCTTGGGTTCTCGACAAAACCAAAATCATAAAGTCGAAACCCCTGCGCATCCTCTCAGTCCTTCTTATTTCCACCCTCCTCTGCTACCTCACCTACGACCTCCTCTCCCCGGAATGACGATAGTTTCACACCTCTCCTGCCAATCATATCCGAGAAAAGAAGACTGTTCTCACACTATAAAATTTGTTCCCCGTGCCCGAGACTTGTCTCGGAATTTACAATACATTCTTATATTTCCAATTGCGCAACACGTTATCAGCTTTAGTACTATACAGGCCGTGTCGATAAGACGACTCCTCCATCAAACTTATCCCCTTACGTTTGTCCGATTTGCAACCCTTGCCGTAATATGTCATTAAAGCCAGCCGATATAGAGGTTCCGAATCATGACGGTCGAGTTCTATTATTCTCTGGAATATTTTGTATGCATCACCGTATCGCTTGTCTTGGTATGCCTGCGCCGCCCTAACCTTTAACAATTCCAAGTTATTATCACCCTTGTCCGTACCCATGCCGTTTACAATGACACTAATCCTATTTTGTATCACATGGGTATATACAGTGTCGATAAACTCCTTGTCTACAAGTCCCGAAGATGTGACATACGAAAACTTCTTTCTCACAATAGTTTCAACGTATGCATCTTCGGCACTCATCTTCTTATCAAATGTAGGCAATGTGCCTGTTTTCTTACTAAATGAACTTATCTTGACTGTCGGCTTAAGACTCCTATCAGCATATACGTACTTACTAAGCTTGTTTATATAGTTATTCGAAGTAAGCATCTCATTGTCATGCGATGGCGTGCCGGCATCGAGTTCGATATGCCTGAAATCATTCGGTAAGTTCATACCACTATTCTCATATCCGAAAAAGCACTTGTTCATGCTCATTTCGAGTTCACTAATTTCGGCAGTTGTATTACATGCCAGCATTTGTTCCATACCGCCGTAAAATTGTCTGACTGCAGGCGGAACCGGTATTTGGCCCAAAGACAGCTGACTCGATGCCATGAAGACAAAAGTTACGGCAACATATAATAATCGTCTCAATTCCATGGCATTATAGTATATGTTATACCAAATGTATAGGGTTTGAACTTAAGTCCAGGGAAAATGGCATTACTCTTGACCAGATTGTACAATGGTATTTCAGCAAACAACCCAACACCTTGTAGCACGCCAAAGCCTCCAAATCGTATCGAATAATGGTTAGTGATTCCCTTTTCCAATACCGACCCGGCATCAACACCCCATGAGCCTTTATATCTTACGGGCAGATTGTAGCGTATACCGGCCTCGATTACCGCTTTGGCTGCACTGTCAATCGAGCCAAACGACAAAAGAATTCCTCCTCCTAATTGCAGACGGTGTATGTTTTGCGGCATCAACAAATCAGAATACTCCATCTTAAACCTGTTGATTTTATAGTGTGCCGAGCCGTATATACCCCAGTTGAAAACACCTGGGTAAAAACTTTGATAGCCAAGTTTGACACCATATGAGCTATCAGCTATCAAATCTCGCATGGTTATACCTGTCCGGCTATAATCTTTCATCTTGATAGTAGCACCGGGGTACGAACTATCATAAACCGTATAACCGAAAGAGGTATCGAGCAGTCGGTCTTGCGAAATATAATTCAAGCCGGCCGAGATAAGGTTAGACGCCACAAACGAATATAAATTTCCGGTCGTAACGTCAATACGATGGTAGAAAACCTGTGCCGTCGAAGACATGACTGAAGAAATGACAACGACCAATAAAATGATTAGCTTTTTCATATTTTTTTCTATTCTAAACCAAAAAGGCGGTTTATATACTCTAATTTATTAAAGTCTCCGGCCTTCTCAAGATAGACTATCATCCACGAACCTAAATCGTCCTCTTTTAGAGACTGCCTGATAGAAAACACATAGCCGGGCACATCAAGAAAATGAACACTTATATTTCTGCAACCGACTAATTTGAAATCACGACTCTGCGCCAAGCCCAGGAGCAGTGACAACTCGTCGATATTACGCGAGTGACTGATGATATTCGGTATTTGTTTCTTATTGTTATTAAATTGTTCAGAAAGACCCACAAATTCCAATTCGTGGTCGACAGGGCTTATACCGCTAAACCTATCGGAATAGAAACCGGATTTGCGCAAACCCTTTACACCGGCAATTGCCCATCTCGACGACCCTCTTTCCGTATTTTCACGGCGAAGCAGCAAGGTGGCATCGAATGGTCTGTCGGCAAATTTGAAACTACACGGCATCTCGACAAATACATTTTCACTTGCAATGTCGAGCTTGCCAGGCCACTTTTCGGCATCTGCCGCGAACTCATATACCACGCGCTCGAACTCATCTTTTTTCAGGCCGTTCGTGTCTATGTCGGGGCTGAAGAGGGCGAGTATATTGTCTCGCCGACTCAGCGAATCCATCGGTATGTCGGGATGCGTTTCGGCACCGTTGAAACGGCTGATGAGTTCGTCTACACTCTTTACGTTGCGCGCAAAGAGGAAATTAAGTGTATTTTTCGATGTCACCACCTGCCCGTAAGAACAGCAGGTGGAGAACATGAAAAGCAAACACATGGTCAGATATTTTACCATGGCCATCAATAGATTGGTTGGGTAGACACCACGGTAATATCGGCGAGCTTGGCATCAAAGACTTTACCCACGTCTGGTACATCAATGGTGTATATGTAACATTTCACTCTCTTGCCTGTGCGGTCCCGGTACTGTACTCTTC
>VSPF01000105.1 GCA_009775195.1 Muribaculaceae bacterium | reverse complement strand
CGATGATACTGCGAAAGTGGAAAAGTAGGTAACCGCCCCCTCTCGGCCCCGAAGGCACACGCCTCCGGGGCCTTTTTTTATGCCCGTCCCCGCCGCTGTCCACGCTGTCCACTGATGTCCACGCGCCGCGACCCGTGGACACTGTCCACGGTGCATGCCGGAGGAAACACAAGCTCAAAAGGGACATAAGGAAAATTAATTCTATAAGACCACCCGCCGGTAGGAGGCAGTATCAAAACAAGAAGTCGTCGGAGACGACGCCTTTGTGGTTAACCCCGCCATCATTGGCGGGGACTCTGAGGCACCTGCGATAAAATGACCTCGGAGAGGTCGCAAAGACATACTATCAATCCTTTGCGTCCTCTCCGAGGACTTTCTATATATCGGTTTCCATTTTACCCCACGAATAATCGTGGGGCTGACAACAAGAGCGTCCTCTCCGAGGACTCCATCCCATGTCTTTATTGATACACCCTCGGGCATCAAGAGCATCTGTCATTGATTACCAAAGAGATAGATTCGCGTACCCGGTCGCGGCATGCCGCGACCCTGCGAGAGTACGGATTGCGTCATAGCGTTGCCACGAAATGGCTCGTCCCGGAGGTTCGAGCCCCTATAATGGCACTTCTATACCACAAAAACTTTTGTGCCTTTTGACATTATGCCTTTATGTATCTTCGACTCATCGAGTGAATAGACAACGTGAGGGGCTTATCTGTTATCACCTGAGCCGTGGATTACGTCGCGGTCGCGGCGAGAGTATATTTTTTCGATATTTAGTCGTGCGATATCTTCGAGTGACATTCCCAATTCGTGCGCAAGCGCGGCAAGGTACCATAGCACATCGCCAGCCTCGCGTGCTATGTCGAGTTTCACAGCTTCGTCGAACATGCCTTGTCGGTCGCGGATAGTCTTCTTAACCTTTTCTGCAATTTCTCCTGTTTCTCCGGCGAGGCCGAGTACTGTATAGGCTATGGAATTATCGCAGGGATATATGGCAGTTTCCATAGCTTTCTGCTGATATTCGTCGAGTGTCATTGTAGTTTGACTTTCAAGTATTTGCCGGTAATAGATTTGGGGCATGATACAATTTCTTCGGGCGTGCCGGTAGCAACTACGTTACCGCCCGCATCGCCGCCTTCGGGCCCCATGTCGATAATATGGTCGGCGCATTTGATTACATCGAGATTATGCTCTACGATGATAAGGGTGTGACCGAGCGAAATCAGCCTGTCGAAAGACTTGAGCAGTATGCCAATGTCGTGAGGATGCAGGCCCGTTGTTGGTTCGTCAAAGATAAAAATGCCGGGTCGCGAACTGCCCTGTGCGAGATAGTATGCCAGCTTCACACGCTGATTCTCGCCGCCTGAAAGGGTAGAGGACGATTGACCGAGTTTGATATACCCGAGCCCTACCTGCTGCAGCGGTAACAGGCGGTCGATGATACGCCGCTCGGCCGGGCCGTTGGATGCCCCAAAGAAATCGATGGCCTCGTCGACTGTAAGGTCGAGGATATCGTTGATATTTTTCCCATTGTAGTGCACCGACAACACATCGCGTTTGAATCGTTGGCCGTGGCACTCCTCGCACTCTATGGTGACGTCGGCCAGGAACTGCATCTCGATAGTGATGCGACCCTCGCCCTTGCACGCCTCGCAGCGTCCGCCTTCGGTGTTGAATGAGAACGACGATGGTGTCAGGTCGAGCTGCCGTGCAGCTTGTTGCGAGGCCATAAGGGCGCGGATTTCGTCGTAAGCCTTGAGGTATGTCGCAGGGTTTGAGCGCGTAGACTTGCCTATAGGGTTCTGGTCGACGAACACTATATCGTTTACTCGCTTGATGTCGCCTGAGATATGGCGGAACGAGCCCGGTGCATCGCCTTCCTTATATATTTCACGAACCATTGCGCGGTAGAAAATATCACGCACGAGTGTCGATTTTCCCGAACCGCTTACGCCCGTAACCACAGTCATGACTCCGAGGGGGAAGTCTACGCTGACATGTTTGAGGTTGTGCTCGGTGGCACCCTCAATGCGTATATAGTCGCGCCAGCGGCGGCGTTCGCCCGGTACCGGTATCGGGTCGCGCCCTTCAAGGAAGGCCACGGTATGGCTTTTAGAGTCGGAAGGGAGTTCCGATGGCGACCCCTCGAACACTATTTGGCCGCCGAGTCGTCCGGCATCGGGACCTACGTCGATTATTCGGTCGGCGGCACGCATTATTTCTTCATCGTGCTCGACAACGACGACGGTATTTCCGATTTTCTGCAATTTTTTGAGTACGCCGATAAGTCGTTCGGTATCGCGTGGGTGCAAGCCGATTGACGGCTCGTCGAGGATATAGAGCGACCCTACCAGACTGCTGCCGAGCGAGGTGGCGAGATTGATGCGCTGGCTTTCGCCGCCCGAGAGGCTGTTGCTCAGTCGGTCGAGGGTGAGATAGCTCAAACCGACCTCCTTGAGGAACGTAAGGCGTCGGGTGATTTCGATGAGCAGGCGCGACGCCACTTTTGCATCAGCCTCGTCAAGTTCGAGATTTAAGAACCAGTCGAGCAACCTGTCGACCGGCATACGCACCAGTTTGTCAATTGACATGCCTCCGACTTTGACATAAAGAGCCTCGGGCCGCAGACGCGAGCCGTGACAGGCGCGGCATATAGTCTTGCCGCGAAAACGGGCCAGCGTCATGCGGTGTTCGATTGCCTGGCGGTTGTTGCGCGCGTTGTCGAAGAAGGCGTTGATACCCTTTAGCTTTTCACCGTCGCCTTCCCATAGGAGCTGTCGTTGCTCGTCGGTCAGTTCGTTATAAGGGGTGTGGACGGGGAACCCGTATTGAGCCGCCTTTGCAATAAAAGCCTGCTGCCACAGGCGCGTGTTGGGTCCGCGCCATGCTGCCACGCAGTCGTCGTAGAGCGACAGGTAGGGGTCGGGAATGACGAGTTGCTCTGATATGTCGAGCGTGTTGCCGAAGCCTTCGCACACCGGGCAGGCACCGACAGGGTTGTTGAAGTTGAACATCTGTTCGCCAGGCTCGGCAAACGTGATGCCGTCGGCTTCGAAGCGTTTGGAAAAGTCCTTGCGCACGATGCTGCCGTCGGGTTGCCACAGCATGAGCACGAGTTCGTCGTGACCTTCGAAAAATGCTGTTTCTGCCGACTCTGCGAAGCGCGATACCTCGTCGGGCTCGTCAGACCACGTCATACGGTCAATCAGCAGCAGGGGTAGCTTATTGTCATTATACTCCTCTATGTCTACAAAGTCGCCGTTGGCATCAACCACACGGGTGTAGCCTTCCTTGGCGTATATGTCGAGCTGCTGGCGCAGGTCGCGGCCTTCGGGCACCGTGAATGGTGCCGCGATTGCCAGGCGATTGCCCACGGGATATGAGGCCGCCGTGGCTATGACGTCTTCCACGGTGTGTTTCTTTACAATCTCGCCGGTAACGGGCGAGTAGGTGCGCCCTATGCGGCCATAGAGCATGCGTATATAGTCGTAGATTTCTGTCGATGTGCCCACGGTTGAGCGAGGGTTGCGGGTGTTGACCTTCTGCTCTATGGCTATGGCCGGTGGCAGGCCGCGAATGAAATCGCACTCGGGCTTGCGCAACTTGCCCATAAACTGGCGGGCATAGGCCGACAGGCTCTCCACATATCTGCGCCGGCCCTCGGCATAGAGCGTGTCGAAGGCAAGCGACGACTTGCCCGAGCCCGACAGGCCGGTGATGACGACAAACTTATTACGGGGTATGGCCACGTCGATGTTCTTGAGGTTGTTGACGCGCGCACCCTTGACTACTATATCTGAAATTGGCATTGTTATCCTTAGAATTCTTTAACTTGTAAAGTTACGAAAAAATCCCGAGACACGCAAATACCACACCGGCCTTATTTGCCAATATTGGCAGTATTGTGTAATTTTGCCGTCGCTATTGGTCTCAATTCAATAATTCGAAAATGACAGTCAGGGATTTTGAGCAATATTTCCGTAAGTTGTACTTGCCGTTGGGTATGTATGCCCTGCGGCTTGTCGACGATGCTGATGTTGCCGAAGACCTGGTGCAGGACGCCTTTATGAAGGCTTGGCTCTATATCGAGGGTGGTGGCGAAATCGCCAATTTCACATCGTTTATGTATCGGGCCGTGCGCAATCTGTGTCTGACCTACCTACGCGACAGGCACAGGATGGTCGGCGAAGAACTGCTCCCCGAAGTGCCCGAGGCTGAAATCGACACATCGTTCAGAGACGCGCGGATTTGGCAGGCTATTGACGGTCTGCCTGAAAAATGCCGTGAGATTTTTCTGATGAGCAAGCGCGACGGCCTTACCAACGAAGAAATTGCCGACGAATTAGGAATTTCTATCAAGACCGTCAAAAACCAGATGACCAAGGCTTTCAGCCGCTTGCGCGAGGCTTTGTCCGACGGGCATAAACCGTTCTTTTTACCGTTTCTATAAGTTTTTATTTTCTGCGTAGGACTTTTTCACGGGTGGTGAGTCATAATAGTAAATGAATCTTCATCACAATGAAAAAGACAATATTACTGATATCGGCAATAGTGGCAACTGCCTTTTTGGCCGGGGCTCGTCAGCCACAACGTGGCTACCGTGGCTTTCTGGAGTGGAGCAGCAGCGTGCGTTCGGAGAATTTCGGCGATTTTTATCTTGATGGCGAGTTTGGTTTCAGGCGTCAGACCACTTTCTACACCGGCCTTACCACATCGCACGGTTATCAGATTGACCCGATGTTTTTTATCGGTGCGGGCCTTGGTATGGAGCGGTGTGGAAGTCTCGGCAACTGGGTTGCACCCGTCTTTGTCGAAGGTCGTGCAGACTTCGAATTTGGTAAATTTACTCCTTTCGCCGATATAAGGTTTGGAGCCAATCTCGCCGAGGATTTTGGTGTCTATTTCTCCCCGTCGATAGGCTATAGGTTCAACTGGGGGCGAAAGATGGGTGTCAATATCGGCGCCGGACTGACTCTTGCCGGATACACGGCTGAACATTACGAAGGTACATGGTTCGACAAAGATTCTTTCGAGATGCATTATGTCGGGACGCGGCACCACATACGTCCATATTTCTCATTTCGCTTAGGTATAGATTTTTAGAAGATGGAAAATCGAGAAATAGATTTCATAGCCCGTCATTATCGCAAGGGTCGCTTCTCGCCCGATGCCGCCTGGCGCCGACTATCGATTGCTCCATCGACATGGTGGCGAAAATATAGGGTAGCGGCAGCCGTGGCTGCAATGGTGATACTCACGGCGACGGCAACCATGTTCTATAGGGAGTATAGCATCGATAATGTGCAGGAAGAGGTCGACCAGGCCAGCCCGTTGACCGTGGTAAAGGTCATAGATTTCGAGAACGCTCCTCTGCCCGAAGTCGTAGAGAAGATAGAGTCGGTTTACAACGTCAGGGTAGGGCAGCTCCCCGAGGCCCCCGAAAAGTATGTGCTGACTCTCCGCTACGAAGGCACCCCGACCGACCTCGTAGCCATTATCAACGATATATTGGGAACACAAATGACCGTAGAAGAGAAATGAGACTGGTTGTCATATCGCTAATGCTGTGCTTCGTTGCGGTCTGCCAGGCGCGTAATGTGACCATCAGGGCTGTCGACCAACCCGCCCCTGAAGTGGTGAGGAGCATCGCCGGGCAGACGGGTAAGAACTTCGTATATCCGTCAGAACTGCTCAGAGACATGCGTGTGTCGGTCGATGTTGCCGACAGGCCCCTGAAAGAGGCTCTTGCGATAATGTTTGGAAACACTGAAATCGAATGGAAAATCAAGGGACGCAATATCATATTGAAACGTCGCGTCAAGAAAGCCATAACTAAGACTAAGAGCAACGGAAATCGTCTACGGCTTGTAGACGCGGCCCCGGTCGAGGCTCCAGAGATGCTCGAAGAGGTCGTGGTCGTATCGCGTCTCGAAGCCCCGGCTGTCGAGACATCGGAAATAGGTGCCCGGAAGTTGTCGGCAAACGATATTATACGTACCCCGGTGATGTTTGGCGAAAGCGACGTGCTGAAGGCATTGCAGATGCAGCCCGGTATAAGCGGTGGTGCGGAAGGCATGGCCGAGATGCACGTGCACGGCGGCAATGCCGACGAGAACCTCTTTATGCTCGACAATGTGCCGCTCTACCAGGTAAATCATTTTGCCGGCCTCTTCTCGGCCTTCAATGTCGACGCCGTCCGATATATCGATTTTTTCAAATCCTCAATCCCGGCAAAGTACGACGGGCGCCTGTCGTCATATCTCGACGTCCGCACAAAGAACGGTTCTCACGAAGGGCATCATGGCTCCTTCAGGCTCGGCCTGACATCGGGGGCATTCAATATCGACGGCCCCGTGGGGCGCAACACCTCCTACTCCGTGGCTCTGCGACGCTCATGGTTCGACGTGCTGTCAATACCGCTGCTGGCACTCTCAAACGCCTCGTCAGATGATGAAAAAATCCGATTCCGCTATGCCTTCATGGATTTCAACGGCAAGATAAGCCATCGGTTCAACAATAGGGCGACAGGGTTTGTCAACATCTATTTCGGCAACGACATTCTCAAGACCGGTAGCAAGGATAAGGGCGAAAGCGACTACGGTTGGTATGAAGACGACAAGTTCGATATGCACTGGGGCAACCTTGTGGCGCAGTCCGGGTTTAATTACCGCATACGCCCCACGCTCTCGGCCGAGTTTACGGCAGCCTATACCCGCTTTTTCTCGAGCATGAAGCATAATTATTACTCTAAGGACACACTGTCGTCGGGCATCAGCGAATCAAGGTCGCACACCGATACCGACAATAATATAAACGACTGGATATTCAGGGGCGACTTCGACTGGCAGCCAAACGATGCCAACCGCATACGCTTCGGTGGCGGCTATACGCTACATTCTTTCCTGCCGTCGCGGACGGCGCGAAACTATACATCTGGTTCCCTGGAAATGTCGTCGCGTGACTCTACGCAGTCATATACGGCCAACGAGGCCAACATATATATCGAAGATGATTTGCGTCTATCCGACAGGCTGCGTGTCAATGCCGGCTTTCATGCTTCCTTGTTCAATATCGGCGGCAAGACCCGCTATGGGCTTGGCCCCCGCCTGTCGCTGAGTTACAGGCCATCAGAAAACTGGGCTGTAAAAGCAGCCTTTGCACGCACGAACCAGTATGTGCACCAGCTTTGTCAGACCTATCTTGCCCTGCCTATCGACCAGTGGGTGCCGATTACGGGTGATTTCAAGCCTCAGACTGCCGACAAGGTCGCGGCCGGTATCTACTGGCAGTCCGACAACCGCATGTTCGCCGTTTCGCTCGAGGGCTATTATAAGACGATGCGCAACCTCGTTGATTATCGCGACGAGTATTACCTTCAGCCCCCGATGGAGGTGTGGAACGGCCAGTTGTGCGTTGGCAAAGGCACCGCCAAAGGGGTCGATATTAAACTCGAAAAAGTCTTTGGGCGGCTCTCGGGGCATATCGCTTATTCACTTGCGTGGGCCGATCGCACTTTCCCCGAGAAAAATGGCGGACACACTTTCCCGGCTCGGTTTGACCACCGCCATACGGTCAATATCTTGCTCAACTGGAATATCAGTGACAAAGTGCAGTTCAATGCCGCATGGACCGGGCACTCTGGCAACCGCTTCACATTGTTGCCACAAGTATGGGAGTCGCCTCAAACGTATGGTGACTACTCGCCGCTCAAGGCTCCGATAAATAATTATCAGTTACCCTTCTATCATCGGCTCGATGTTTCGCTCAACGTCAGGAACAGGCGCGGTTATTGGACCTTCAGTCTTTACAATGCCTATTGCCACTTGAACACGGTGGCGATTCGTCTGACTCGCAATGGTTATAACAAGCCTGTTTTTCAAAAAGTCAAACTGCTTCCTATAATCCCCTCAATATCGTACACATGGCAATTCTAAAATATTTATATCCCGTTACGTTCGCCCTGCTCCTGTCAGGATGCTATGAGGATTTCGTCCCGAAGATTGATGTCGGGCCGGTGCTGTGTATCAACTCGGTCATAACTGCCGGCCAGCCGATAGATGTTAGCGTTTCCCACTCATGGATGTATGATAGCGAGAGTGGCGAAAGACACCACGGCGTAGACGATGCCGAAGTCAGCATATATGCCAATGGTACCCTTCAAGGCGGAGACTATATTCCCCGTGAAGGTGATGATATACATATCGTTGCCCGGAGCGAGAAATATGGTACTGCCGAGGCTTCGGTGACGGTGCCACTTGCCGTGCCTGTCGCCGCATTAGATTTTACGCCCGAAATATTGAGTGTATGGAAAAACGACGAGCTGCCTATGACCGAAAGCCTTACGTTCAATATGAGGATTTCGCTAAAGATTGTTGATACACATGACTCTGATGATTTTTTCAAATTCGACTATAATTGGAGCTATCCGGCCACCGGCTCCGAGCCCGGTGTCATATTTGATGCCTCTCATGCCCCTTATGCCCATCTTTCTTCCGGCACTTTGGATTTCGAGGTCGAGCCGATTTTCAGGGAGTATATCGGGGTGTTTGAGTCGGTGGTCGGCAATGATGATGATGTGATGATGATTTTCTCTGACAGGCAGTTTGCCGGCAAGGACTATACGTTGAAACTGCAATTTAACAATGCGACGTACAATGTCGACGCCCCGTCGTTTGACCCCGGCCTCTATGATTGCTCTGTCAGGTTCTTCCTTACCACGATTTCTCGCAGTTACTATGACCATGAGGTATATCTGTGGCAACGCGACACTGGTATTCTCGGAGCCTTCGGCGACCTCGGCTTTTCCGACCCAATCTGGGGTTATAGCAACGTCTCGACGGGAGCCGGAGTCGTAGCCGCCCGTTCCGAGGTGATGTGCTCTCTCAGCCTCAAAGACTTCATCGAAAAGTCATTACAGTCTACCGATTGAGACTCAGATTGATGTCGTACTAAGTAAAATATAATCAAAACAATATAATAATATAATCAATGAAACATCCCTTCTTCGGGATAAGCGTTCTTGCGCTTATCTCAGCCCTCTTGTTGTCTTCTTGCAGCAAAGATGAGTACATCCCTGTGCAGGTCAGTAAAAAATCTCTCAACATAGAAATCGAATGTGTCGGGGCTAAAGGTGAGAACCGTCTCGCAGACAAAGCCTTTATCGACAAAATCAAAATCGAGGGTGAAAACTCGCACAGTAACATCAAGTTCACTATCAGTAACAATCGCCTTTGCTTTGAGGCAGACCTCCCGGACCAAAACGACATGAAGTGGTCGAAAGACCGATGCGAAGCCACGGGTATGTCGAAAATGACAATCAAGTTTGGCAAGCAAAAGGCATCACTCAACTGCTTTGTCAAGTACGTGGCAAACCGGGCACCCCTGGTTTCAGGCGGCTCCGTCACGCTCGAAGAGGTCGAATACAAAGGCACGACCTACAAACGCAGCGCCGGCGCAGTGTCTTTCAAAATCCAATTCAACAAGGACGATAGATTATAAGTCTTAAATAGCATTGCTTGCCGCGCGATGGGTGTGTAGATATGCCGTCAAGAAATCCTCTGCTCGATATATTCTGCAAATCTGAGTATTTTCTCCGAGTTCCTTTCGCTGAAAAGCAGGTGCTCGAAATCACGTTTCTTCATAGTCATATTCGTTTTTGCGAGTGTATCGAGGAGAGCGGATTTTAGTTCCGTAGCTGTACCTATACCGGCCCTGTCTTTAAGAAAAGCATAGTCAGGTTCCCTTTTTCCCTTAGACTCGTAGATTGTGCCGATTGAAATCAGGACACCATGAATATATCTGTTGGACATTGAAACAGCCCAACGGGTACCATCGCTTATGAAATTCAAGATAGTTCGGCCCAAGCCGAAATTATGGTG
Organism: Muribaculaceae bacterium; assembly: GCA_009775195.1. Taxonomy (GTDB): domain Bacteria; phylum Bacteroidota; class Bacteroidia; order Bacteroidales; family Muribaculaceae; genus CAG-873. The sequence continues at coordinate 843 of VSPF01000105.1, read as the reverse complement.
CAAATATAGTTGGGTCGAATTGGGGCTAATGTAGGAGCTGGGGCCTCCGGAACCAGCCATTTTCAAGGTAATGCTTTTCATTTATATACAGGCAGTTAAATGTAATAACTGACCTATGGCTTGCCTCGGAGAGTCAAGCTCCTATCGTTGACAACCCTCTTCTCTTATATTTTTAATTATGCACTGTGATTTCGGATTGAGCCGATAGTTCAATTTTGTTTTTTTTCGTTTCTGATTTGGTGCAAATTTACAACATATCAGAAACAAAAGCAAATTTAGGAGCTCGTATCTCCGAGACGAGCCATTGCGAGAGCGGTGGTAATTACACTCCATTGCTACGTGTCATGCGAGTTTATTTACCCGTGCCAAAGCGTGAGGTGTCAATTTCAACATCTTTGGGCTTGAATCCGTTGAAACGCCATATAAATGTCAGTTTGAGATTGCGGCTCATATCCCTTACTTTCATTTGGTAATCCTGGCCGGCATGATTGATGGTCATAGTCGGCGACCATTTGTTGAATATATCATCAGCCTTCAGGTCAAATTCGCAATTGCGGTTCGTTCCGAATTGCCATTTAATGCCGGCATCGACTTTCCAAATACTCGAAAGATCGGCTATTCCTTGCAGTGATGGTGATATATAACTGAAATCAACATACAAGGATACAGGACAGTTCTGACTAAATTTAAAAGAATTGCTGAGAGAACCATAGAAAACCCATTTGCTGTTGTCAAAACTTATATCATGAAAATGATTGGCCTTCGCACGCCTGTTCATCACGTTGGCGGTGGCTGTGGCGTTCCAGATATATCCTACTCCGAATGGGGCATATAGATTAAGAC
>VSPF01000104.1 GCA_009775195.1 Muribaculaceae bacterium | reverse complement strand
CAGAGAATTTAATGTAGAATTTAATTGGGTTTAGAATTAAACGCTACTTTTTAATACAGTTTAATCAAGCCGATTTAACGTGGTTTATAGCGATTTAGATAGTGACTATTATAGTGACTACGCCCTGTAGTGACTAAAAGAAAAATCTCCAACTCTTTTGGAATTAGCGATTTAGCTTTCTTAGAAGTGGTGCCGACAGCACCATACGCAGTTGCCGTTTCACTGTGCGCCGCCTTCTAAAAGAAGACCCCGATGATTATAGCGAGGAATTTCAGGAAATCCTCGACCGTTGGGAAGCCCTCACAGCTCTCAAGACCAAAGCCGAACATCGAGCCAACGTTGCCACATTCATCCCTTTGATTGTATCTCTGATTCTTGTGGTTGCAACGTTCTTTTTGCCAGACAGCATGCCTGCTAACCATCGCATTAATTTGATGCGTGGTGCCATGATGCTACCCGCGTTGCTTGCGCCGGTGGTAGGGCTTGCATCAAGACGACGTCTGAAAAGTATAAACCAAGAGTTGAAAGAACTGATGGTTTGCCCCAACCCCGACTGCGGCATGCCGTTGAGTGAAGCCAATGTGCGCCGGGGCTTGTGCACATACTGCAAAAAACATATATAGAACCTTGGCCATGGACGATATAATTAGCACTATATGCCGTGTCGAAGGCTGCGGATGCGTTGTCCGTTATCGGGCACCATCTGCGCCCGGGCTATATGGTGTAAAGTGTCCGCGCGGACATACGAACAGTTTTCGTATAGGGAATTCTGACGAAGAACAGGACAGCGAGACCGTAACCATACCGCATAAACTCGGAAATGCCATAGGAAGACTCGAAATCGTACCTCGCGGCATTTTAGGGCGATGGCGCAGTCGCAGTTTCACCCTTCATCCCGGTCCAAATACCATAGGGCGTCACGACGACAACATGCCTTGCGATATCGAGGTATTCGACGATACCTCGGTGAGCCGTCGCTCGGTGATAATCGATGTGACCGTTACTCCTCAGGGCAGTTTGTATAAACTAACGGTTGTCAAATCTGCCAATCCGGTCTTGTACAACGGCAGGCAAGTAGAAGTAGGCGAAACAATCTATCTTAACTACGGCGACTGCATACAGCTCGGCAACACGCGCTTCAACTTGGTGGAATAATAGGGTAAGTATACATCTATGCGCGAGGACAAGAAGATATTGACGAAACACGCTCTACAGCCTGGGACTGTCGTAGTCGGCGCGGGACGCACTTATACCATAGTGCGCACACTCGGCACCGGCGGATTCGGCATAACATATCTTGCCGACGATGACCTTGGAAACCGCATAGTAATCAAAGAGTTTTTTCTTAAAGGCTGCTGGCGTGGCACTGACGGCATTACTATAGAGCACGCTCCTACCATAGACGAAGATTTTGAAACAGGCCGTACGGACTTTGTCGAAGAGGCGCGGCGTCTTGGCATACTCGGGCGCAACTCGCCCAACATTGTCACTGTATACAATACTTTCGAAGCTCTGGGCACGGCCTACTATACCATGGAATACATCGACGGTGGCGACCTTCGAAGCTATGTTGAAGAACATGGACCAATGCCGGAGCAACAGGCTGTCGAAACGATACTTACAGTAGCATCGGCTGTCGGTATGCTCCATGCAAGCCATGTGCTGCACCTCGACATAAAGCCTGGCAACATTGTGCTCCGCCATGGTAGCGATGGTAAACTCGAGCCTGTTTTGATAGACTTCGGAATTGCCAAACATTTCGGTAGCGACGGTTCGCCAACAACATACCTCACGGCAAAAGGCGCAAGCAGCGGCTATGCTCCAATCGAGCAATACGATGATATCGATACCTTCTCGCCCCAAATCGATATCTATGCCCTTGGTGGCACATTATATTATCTGCTCACCGGCAAAAATCCGCCGAAAGCCTTCGATATCAAATCGTTCGACGAGTTGCGCGTCAATCTGCCTGATGGCCTTGGCGAGAATACTGTCGCTGCTCTCGAGGGTGCGATGAAACACATCAAGCACGAGCGACTACAAACCATTGATACATTCATGAGCCTTCTCTGCGGCCACACTGTGTACAACAACGCCACTGAGGTATTGCTTGACCGTAAAAGCAAACGTAAAAGCAAAGGTAGCATAATCTTCGTTTTCCTATTCCTCGTGCTGGTCATAGTCAACAGCTTTATTGACAAAGAATATACTGAAATCTCCACACGCGCAAACCATAACTCTATTAGAGATGATATAGATAACGTATCTATGATGGCCAACCTCAAAAAAAGATACAGAGACAGCCTATTAACAAAAATCGTTTTAGAAAACCTCCCTCAGATTGAGCCCTTTGAGGTCAAAAAAGACGTTCCAACACAAGGTAAATCATTAGATTTTGAGGATGATGACTCCATTATTTCTACACTTGTCAAGGGATTAACTAAGGAAGAGAGTGACAGCATCAGAAGAGATTCAATAATCAAATCCCGGCAAGATAAATGGTCTCGAGATGTTGGCGACATTAAAATATGTGAACTGAAAATGAGTAATGACAGTGTTGGGGGATTGATGACTAACTTTATAAATGATTTTCTATATACACGCGGGCGGCAACTTGCTGATTCGGAGATTGATTGCACTATATCATCGCGTGCGTTGCAACGCGCCAAATGGGTAGATGGTGATGTCACGGTTAAAGATGTCTATAGTATGATGCCCTTCAATAACATTGTTGTAGTTCTCGAAGTAGAGGCCGACGACCTTGTCGAAGTTCGCGAAAGACTGCGTCTCCAAGCCGGCGAGATTGACAATCGCTTGAATACCTTGGATATTATTCCCGGTAAGAAATATCGCGTTGCAACTATAGATTATATAGCTCAAGGTGGCGATTATATGACACCGCTCTTAAATGCACGTCTCATAGCGAAAAGTAATAATTCTATTCAGAAAGATTTCATCGACTTCATCTACAATCTAAGCAAGACTAATCTTAACCTAAACAATTACAAATAACCATTCACCGAATAATCGCCGTACTTTACCGAACATACCTCAAAAAGCATACAGGGACTCGTTTTTAGGATTTATATTTGCAGTGTAAATATAAATCCTATATCGACATGCTAAAATTGACTTTTATATTGTTTGTGGTATTGGCTTTGGATTATTTCCGATGCCCGCCAGCTCTATCTCATTCTCTTCTCCCTCTCTAATATCGCATTGTATAACAATCTAAAACGGCGCACACATGAAACCTACACTTATTCTAACTTCAATCTTCTTGCTGGCCGCTTTGTTTGTGGCAGCCAATAACTCTCCTAAAGAAACTGTCGTTGGGAATCCCGATTCTCTTGCCGAGGCTGGTATAAGGTATCTTCGAAACGAGACCCCGGATTACGAAAAAGCGTTCCAATGCCTTCGCCGCAGTGTAGATGCCGGCTCGACCAAGGGCTTGGGCCACCTTTCGCGCTGTTACGCGCTCGGCTACGGGGTAGAGAAAAACACCGATTCTGCAATGTTTTATTGCAAAAAAGCCGCCGTGGCCGGCGATAACCGGGCTCAATACACTCTTGGCCGGCTATTTTACACTAACACCAAGTGTGCTGTGAATGGCTCTACACAGCACGAGAAATACCGCAAGGCGGCGTACTACTGGATGAAAGCGGCTGCCGATAACGGCAACGGTCCCGCCATGTTCGTTTTTGGCAAATCTGCTTATAAGGGCGAAGTGCTTTTTGACGAGCCAGACTATGGAATTGCATTCTCTTATTTGAGCCGTTATATCGAACTCTTGCGCAGCAGGTATTTTCATTTCGGCATACTTAAGACGAACCGCAAAGAAGCATATACAATGCTTGCCGACCTTTACGCCACTGGTCGAGGGGTTGAAGCCGACAAGGATATGGCTCAAAAACTTATAGAGGAAGAAATGAATACTCCCGAGAAAATCCTTGCCGAACAGCAGGCAGGATTTAATAAAATTAATGAACATTTAAAATCACAAAGGGACTCATTGCAACGGCTTATGGCTACGCCTCCTATTCGTTTCGCCCCGGTGCGGCCGATAAAGCCCTATGTCCCTAAGCATAGATTTCCAAAAGTTCCCTTTCTGCGCCGACTGCCTTTATAAATCATAAAATCCTAACCAACGATGGAAACTAACATGTCTTTTTGGTCATTATTTTCACCTGCCTTACTGGTAAGCCTCGTCTTATTGGTCATTGGCATCGTGATTATTCGTTTTACAGAAGCTAAAGGTATCTTTGTTGGCCTGCTTTTTATAGCGTTCTCTATGGTCGTGGGCATAAACTCTTGTTCTCGAATGCGTACAGTGGCAGGTCGCTCTAAAATAGAACTTTGCGGTATCAATCTAAATATGGATTCGGAAACTGCGAGAAGGACTTTGCACCATTTCTGCGATTCTAATTACCGCAATGCCGCCTTTTCGGTGGCCATCAAGGGTAATATGCACTCGATTTCGGCCACCGACAGCATCAGCGGTGCATCAGTGACAATTGAATTTCAGTCTCTTTATGCCGGTTCGCCTATATTCAAATCTATCACTTATGCCAAACGCGACGGGGTCGACCTGGGCCTACTCAAAACATACGATGGCGATATTTCAGACTATGTTGGCAAAAATGCCGGTGTGGAACTTGCTTTAAATGATACAGTTATATCCCTAAAATCAAGATGATATGAAGATACGTAGCATATTTTTAGCCACACTATTGCTTGTGGCCCTCACTGCGGTGGTATCTTGCAAGGATGCTGAAACAGTAGCGATACCCGGACCGGAGAAATTTTTCGGAGTGGTAGCCGACCGCCCTCACGACGCAGCTCTAATACCTCTACGCTTGTACCTTAGTGCCCGTGGGTACTATGTGCCTCTGCATCATGCAAAAGATGCCCATGATAGGAAAATCGATATTTACAGTTACAACGACACGATAGCCGGCGATAGTGTGTTGATTGTTCTATCGACCAAAAGCGGGATTGACGCCGACGGTGATACTTATTACGAAAACAAATTGAAAGAATATGCCTACATTCGCCATTCGGGTTTAGATTCTACCGAAATAGCGTATCTTCGCGAAAAATATGGCAATGACCGAAATATGCATTTCGATTCAATTTCAATTCATTATAAAGTACCATGAGAAATCCACTTGTCATCATACAGCTTATCATATTTGCCGTAGTGATTGGAGTTGTCGTATATGAGAAATTTATGAAGAAGTTTGAGAACGACGAAAAAGCCCGGGGTGTCATAGGCTGCCTCGGTTATATCGCTTTGTGGGTTGTTGCTATACTTATATTTTATCAGTTATGGCGAGTATCTAATTTGCCACTCGATTTGACCGCATATTATATCCGGTTTTACGATTAGAAATATGATATATTGAAAAATTTCCGTAACTTTGCAGCGTGTCGCATGTTGCGATATTTTTATTTTTATGATTATGAAACGTGTGTTTTTAATGCTCGGCGTGGGGGCTATGATGCTTGGTCTTGCCTGCGCTTGTTCGTCGGGTTCGAAAGAGCCGTCGGCACTTATATCGCAAAGTGAACGGATTGACCAGGATTTGAGCCAGTTGGCCGAAGACAGCCCCATGTTTCTTGCTGACGCTTCGGCATCGTATGCCGACGGTACACTCAGCGTCAACCTCGAGTTTTGCGACTCAATAGTCCACGCCGACCAGCTTTCCGACGTGCTGATTCGCTACGTGCTCGGCCAGTATATGAAGGCCCATACGGGCGAGAACCTCGACATTACGCTCAATACCCTTGGCAAGGAAGAAGGAGTGTTGTCGCTGACTATCAAAGATATTTATGGCCAGACCAAGGTGCTCGACCTGCCGTCGGCCACTGTCAAGAAACTCGTCACAACCAAGCAGATGGAACTCGGCTACCAGGATGCGCGTGTAAATGTGCTCGACATAATGGATACCCGTTGCGACAGGTATAAGGCCGCTGTCAATGCCCTTTCGTGCGAGTTTAAATATAACGCCGGCTTTGCCCAATATACCCTGACATTTAAAAATGCCAACGCCTTCGCCAACCAGACGCAGGGCTCGCTTGCCGGGCGGTATATCGCAGTTCTTAAGCCGGTTTACGACGACTTCGGCGCATGCCGTCCGATGGTCGAAGAACTGCTCTCGTCGCTCCAAATCGAGGGATACCGCTTTGTCTACAAGGATGCCGATGACAGCAAGGAGCTCCACACGGCACTCCCCTGGCGCATGCTGAACTAACGAAACCTTAAAACACTCAATATCAATGACTCTTACCGACCGTTTTCTGGAATATGTCAAATTCGACACCCAGAGCGACGAACTCACCAACATGACGCCGTCGACTCCGGGCCAGATGATATTTGCCGAATATTTGCAAAAGGAACTCGAAGGCCTCGGCCTGCGTGATATCACTCTCGATAACAACGGCTACCTGATGGCTACCCTGCCGTCGAACCTGCCCGTAGGCGTCACCGTACCCACCGTGGGCTTTATTGCCCATCTCGACACTTCGCCCGATATGTCGGGCCGCCATGTCAAACCCCGGATAGTCAAGGCCTATCCCGGGGGCGACATTGTGCTCAACGAGGCCGAGGGCATCGTGCTGTCGCCCTCGCAGTTCCCCGAACTCGACAATTATATCGGCCAGGACCTCATTGTTACCGACGGAACCACGCTCCTCGGTGCTGACGACAAGGCCGGCATCGCCGAAATCATCTCGGCTGTCGACTACCTGCTCAAGCATCCCGAAATCAAGCATGGCGACGTGCGTATAGCCTTCAATCCCGATGAGGAAATAGGCCAGGGCGCTCACAAGTTCGATGTCAAGCTATTCGGGGCCGACTGGGCATATACGATGGACGGTGGCGAAATCGGCGAACTCGAATATGAGAACTTCAACGCCGCCGTGGCGCGTGTCACCTTTGCCGGCCGCAACGTGCACCCGGGTTATGCCAAGCACAAGATGATAAACTCGATGCGCATCGCCAACCAGTTTGTAATCATGCTGCCGCGCTGGGAGACCCCCGAACATACCGAGGATTACGAAGGTTTCTATCACCTCGTGTCGATGGAAGGCACCGTAGAGAAGACCGTGCTTACCTATATCATCCGCGACCACGACCGCGACCGCTTCGAACGTCGCAAGAAGGAACTCGAGCATCTTGCCCGCAAAATCAACCATGAGTTCCCCGACTGCTGTTCGCTCGAAATCAAGGACCAGTACTACAACATGCGCGAGAAAATCGAGCCGGTGAAATATATCGTCGACATTGCCGAGGAGGCCATGCGCCTTGCCGGTGTCACCCCAAAGGTGCAGCCCATACGCGGCGGCACAGACGGTGCGCAACTGTCGTTCAAGGGTCTGCCGTGCCCTAATATCTTTGCCGGAGGCCTCAATTTCCACGGCCGCTATGAGTTCGTGCCTATTCCCTCGATGGAAAAAGCCGAGCAGGTAATAGTCGAAATCGTGAAACTCGTCGGTAAAAAGTAACCACTCTCCGGCTGGGCCGATGTGCGACCTTGCCGGTCGGAAAAAACATAAAGACAAAAGTGCAGAAGGAACATAAAAATTTTATGTGTTTTTTGAACTTTTGTCTTTTTGTTTCCTCATTTTAAGAAAGTTTGCCAATAGGGCTCGCCTAATCACTCAAATACCACCATCAAAAATCTATTAGTAGTCATAACCGGCCCGACGGCGTCGGGCAAGACCGCTCTCGCTGTAGAGCTGGCATCGTATTTCGGCACAGAGATAGTGTCGGCCGACTCGCGACAGCTCTACCGTGACCTGCCAATAGGTACCGCCGCGCCTACCACCGAGGAGATGAGGGCTGTGCGTCACCATCTGGTAGGCACACTCGACCTCGACGAATATTACAGCGCGGCGCGCTTTGAGAGCGATGCCTTGGCCATTCTCGCCGATATCTGGCACCGCAACGATATTGCGATAGTCTGCGGCGGCTCGATGATGTATGTCGACGCCCTTACGAAGGGTATCGATGATATGCCCACGGTCTCCGATACGACGCGGGGCTACGTGCTTTCGCTGCTCGAAAACCACGGGCTCGAAGGAGTCCTGGCTCAGTTGCAGATTTGCGACCCGGCATATTACCTCGAGGTAGACCGCGCCAACACGCGGCGCGTGGTCCACGCCCTCGAGGTGAGCCTCCAGGCCGGGGTGCCATATTCGTCGCTGAGGACGGGCCGCGCGAAGCAGCGCGATTTCAAGGTGCTCAAGCTGGCTATAGACTGGCCGCGTGAAGAACTTTTTGCCCGTATAAATGCCCGTGTCGACGCCATGATTGACGCCGGGCTTGCCGACGAAGCGCGCCGAGCGTTTGCACGTGGCGATTTCAACTCGCTCAACACGGTGGGTTACAAAGAGATGCGCTGGTATCTCGACGGCGAGGCCGACCTCGACTTTGTGAGGGCGAGAATAGCGAAAAACACACGTGTCTATGCTAAAAAGCAGCTCACGTGGCTGCGCCGCGACAGCGATGTGGTGTGGCTGAAGCCCGACGGGGCACTCCCGGCGGCCATTGAGCTTGTCAAAAACGCTGCCGGGGAAGAATGATGCGCTCGCCGAGCATCTTGCCAAGCTGTTTCTGATAGTCTTTCCAGTTTAGCAGCTGCTCCATTATGGCCGAGGCAGAGTCTATATCGTCGGGCGGCAGGTTGATAAGCCGCGTGGTCAGTTCCTTTATCATGCCGGACACAATTGCGCTTCGCAGCTCGTTGATTGCCCTTGGCACGAGGGTCTGCAGTTGTTCCTGTTCGCTTTCTACATGCGCTCCACGGGTGTAAATCTTCGACAATGTGTAGCGTTCGACGACTAATTCCGACGCCACAGTCCTGACTGTGTTGTCGGCTGAGTTGATAAGCTTGTTCTGGCCGTATGACATATCGAACTCGTCGGCGGCTTTTTTGCGTATGCTTTCGATTTCTGCCTGGGCCTGCATCTCAAATTTCTCAATCTCCATCAGCGACGAGCCTTTGCGGCGCACTTCCTCGCGCTTGTCTTCGAGCATCCGTTGACATTGGAGGTCGATTTCCTTTAGCTTTGCCTCGCGGTCGGCAGGCCACTGCTCGTTGCGGATATGGCCGAAGGCATCCATGACGGCGGCAAAAGGCTTGTGCGAAAAGACGAAATTGTCGACGGCAAGCTCGTTGATTATGATATCGTAGACCGTGGCCGGTATGACATCGCCCTCGGGGGTAGACATGTCGAAGATATAGAGTAGCCCGTAGCGCACGACATAGCGTAGCAGCATCTCCTCGTAGGGGCGCAGGACATTGTTGTCGAGGTTGATAAGTGGCGCGTCGGTCGATGCTTGGTCTGTGGTGTCTGCCGCTGCCTCTTGCTTTGTCTCGCCCTGGGGCTGGTCGGCGGCATCGCCCAGGCTTGCCTTGGCCTGTTCGCGACGGGCGGCCTTGTCGGCCTCCTCGTAGCGGCGTGTGATAAAGATGTTGAGCTGATTAATCAGCACATCTTCGGGTACGTCGAGCATACGCGAGCACTGCGAGATATACTCCTGGCGCTTGACCGGCTCGTCGACGAAGGCCACGCTCTGCAAGATTTCGTTGATAACCTTGGCCTTGGCCGTTGGGTCGCCGGCCGGCACGTCGGCCATAAGTTTCTCGGTCATGAAGGCGATTATATCTACTTCGTGCTCGGCCAGGTATTTCTCTACCTCGCTTGCCGAGTGTGTCTGGGCAAACGAGTCGGGGTCGTCGCCGGGGGGCAGGGCAAGCACCTTTACGTTCATCTTCTCGCCCAGGAGAAGGTTGATGCCTCGCAGCGAGGCGTGTATGCCGGCGGCATCGGCATCGTAGATGAGGGTGATGTTTTCGGTGAAGCGGTGTATGACACGGATTTGCTCCACGGTCAGCGACGTGCCCGACGAGGCTACTACGTTTTCGACACCGGCCTGGTGCATCGATATTACGTCGAAATATCCCTCGACCATTATGCACTTGTCGCGACGGCCGATGGCGGCGCGGGCCTGGTAGAGGCCGTAGAGCTCTACTTTCTTATGATATATGTCCGACTCGGGCGAGTTGACATATTTGGCGATATTCTTGTCGGAGCGCATGGTGCGGCCTCCGAAGCCTACCACGCGCCCGGACAGGGTGTGTATGGGAAAAATCACGCGGCCCCGGTAGCGGTCGTAGAGGCTGCCGTCGCGGTCGCTGCGTACCTCGAGTCCGGTCTCGATAAGGTATTCGTCGCGAAAGCCGGCCTCCTTGGCTGCAGTCAGAAGGTCGTTGCCACGGTCGAGGGCGTAGCCGAGGTGGAAACGCTCTACCATCGCGTCCGACATGCCGCGATGGCGGAAGTAGGCCATGGCTATATTCTGGCCGTCGGCGGTGTCGTGCAGGTTGTGCTCGAAGTGCTTGAGGGCGAAGGCGTTGACGGCCAGCAGGGCCTCGCGCTTGCTCTGCTGGGCGCGTTCTTCGTCGCTCAGTTCTCGCTCCTTGATTTCGATGTTGTATTTGCGGGCAAGGTAGCGTAGCGCCTCCTGATACGACATCTGCTCGTGCTCCATGATGAAGTTGACCGGCGAACCGCCCTTGCCACAACTGAAACACTTGCAGATATTTCGTGCCTTGTTGACCGAAAACGACGGCGTGCGCTCGTTGTGGAACGGGCACAAACCCTTATAGTTGGCACCCGAGCGGCGCAACTTGACGAAGTCGCTGACAACGTCTACAATATCGGCAGCGTCGAGGATGCGCTGCAC
>VSPF01000103.1 GCA_009775195.1 Muribaculaceae bacterium | reverse complement strand
AACAGGACTCGAACCTGCACGCCTCGCAGCACTCGCACCTGAAACGAGCGCGTCTACCATTCCGCCACCTGGGCTTGCTTTCCGCTAGTGCGGCAGTTGATGCCGCTCTTTCGGTTTTGCTCTGCAAAGTTACAAACTTTTTTTTATATAAATGCACTTTTAGCAAATTTTTTTTGTTAATTTTGTTGTGGAATGTTTTTCTAAAATTTCATTCTTTGCGTAATTTGTTTAAAATCATATAGATATGAGTATCTTGAAAACAGGCGTCCCCGTGGGGCTTTGTAGCGACCATGCGGGGTTTGAATTAAAAAATATTATTATAGGATACCTTGAGTCGCAGGGTGTTGCTTATAAGGATTTCGGTACATTCTCTGCCGAGAGTTGCGATTATCCCGATTTTGCACATCCGTGTGCGCTGGCCGTCGAGAACGGCGAGGTGTACCCTGGGGTGGCTGTGTGTGGTTCGGGTAACGGTATTGGTATGACTCTTAACAAACACCAGGGCATACGTGCCGCCTTGTGCTGGCTTCCTGAACTTGCCCGTCTGGCCCGTGCACACAATAATGCGAATATATTGGTGCTCCCCGGCCGTTTCATCGAGCCCGAGGTGGCGCTGCAATGTGTAGATGTGTTCTTTTCGACTGATTTCGAGGGCGGTCGTCACCAGCGCCGGATTGACAAGATGCCGGTTGAGGGGTGTGGCTGTTGATATAAAAAGGAGATGATATGAATAAGGATATTGCAAGATGCGTCATTGCACTCGGGGTGGTGGTGTCGTTGGCTGCCTGTACGCCGAAACATGACGGTGACAACAAACTGGTGATTTTGCATACCAATGATACTCACTCTCAGATTGTACCAGACCGCAATGACCTTGGCGGAGTGCTGCGTCGCAAGGCTGTGATTGACAGTATTCGCAAGGCCGAAGACAATGTGTTGCTTGTCGACGCGGGCGATGCGGTGCAGGGTACTTTGTACTTTTATCTTTATGGAGGGAGGGTAGAGCAGGCGGTGCTCAACAATCTCGGTGTCGACGTGCGCATACTCGGCAATCATGAGTTTGACAATGGCATTGATTCGCTTGCCTCGGTGCTTGCAATTTCGGATGCTACCAAATTGTCGACTAACTATGATTTGGACAATACTCCTTTGAAAGGGCAGTTTGTTTCATCTATTATTAAGGAGTATGGTGATAAACGTATAGGCATTATCGGTATCAATCTGAATCCTGACGGTATGATTGCCAAGGGTAACTACGACGGCCTTGTATTCAAGCCCATAGTAGCTACTGCAAACATGGCGGCAAAAAAACTCCGCGAGGAAGACAAGGTTGATGCTGTCATAGCTTTGTCGCATATCGGCTACGCACCAGCCGGCTTGGTCGGTGATTCGGTGCTCGCTGTCAATTCACGTAATATAGATGTGATAATTGGCGGACACTCTCACGATGTCATCGACCCGTCGACCGATACCGGCAACCGCCGTTCACATTTACGTAATCTTGACGACAAGCCTGTCCTCGTGGTTCAGACCGGAAAAGCCGGTCGTAAATTAGGCAAGATTGAAATCGACCTCGACAAACTTGGAGCCGACGTTTATCCTGACTATGAACTCATAGATATTGATGGCCGCTATGACGGGTATAGTGATGCTGCCCTCGAGGCGACAATCGCAAAGTACTCTGCTGGCGTAGATTCCCTGATGCATCTATGGATAGGCACCACCGAACGCCCACTCGATAACCAGGGCGTAGAATTGCTCAATTTCTTTTCCGATTATGTATGGCAACGCGGTAAGGAACTTGCCCCTAATGTCGACCTCGCTATCACGAACAAAGGTGGGCTGCGCGATGGCTTGCCCGAAGGTAAATTCTCGAAGGGGCAGATTATAAATATGCTCCCGTTCCGTAACTTTATAACTGTAATCGATGTAAAAGGCTCCGACCTCGAGGATGTCTTCGATGTCATGGCCCGTCGTGGTGGTGATGGCGTCAGTGCCAATGTCAGGGTCAAATATGAGGGTGGCGACGATGCCGAGGCTGAAGAGATAATGATTGACGGTCGGAAGCTCGACCCCGATAAGATATATCGAGTGGCAACTATCGACTATCTTGCCAACGGGGGCGACTATATGACCGGCCTTACCCATGGTAAGCCGGTGGCTCATAGTTCCGACGTCGTATATGATGATTTAATCAAGTATTTCACTGTCGGCAAGGGGAAAAATAAACCATTGAGTGGCAGTCTTGAAAATCGATGGACCTTAGATGACTAAACCGATGCGCAAGCACATTGTAACTCTTATGGCGGGGCTGCTATTTTGTTCGGCAGCCCCGGCTGTCGTTATGCCAAATCTTACCCGTAACCGACAAGCCGAAGCCGACCGTTGGGCAGACTCCGTATATGCCGCGTTGTCAGAGCGTCAACGTATAGCCCAGCTTATTTTTCCTAAGGTGGTGCCGACGCAGGGCGATGCCTCTAAGGCAACTATTCGCCGCCTGATACAGCGCGAGGGCTGCGGCGGCCTGCTCTTTACCGAAGGCTCTGCTGCCGACCATATCAAAATGGCCTCGTATGCCCAGTCGGTGGCCAAAGTGCCGGTGCTTATGACCTTTGATGGCGAGTGGGGACTTGCTATGCGCATACCCGATAGCCCGCGATTTCCACAAAATATGGCTCTTGGTGCTATAAGCGACTACAGGCTTATATATGATTATGGTCGCGAAATGGCCCGTGAATGTCGTCTTGCCGGTGTACATGTCAATTTTGCCCCCGATGCCGATGTCAATTCCAATCCGGCCAATCCCGTTATTGGTTTTCGTTCTTTCGGCGAAGACCCCGACAGGGTAGCGAAAGCCGCAGTGGCCTATTCGCTTGGCCTCGAAGATGGCGGAGTGCAGTCTGTAGCAAAGCATTTTCCAGGCCATGGCGATACCGATGTCGATTCCCACAAGGCGCTTCCGTCGGTAGGGCATAGCCGTGCTCGGCTCGATAGTACTGACCTTGTGCCATTCAAAGAATACATAGGGGCCGGGTGTTCTGGCATTATGGTCGGCCATATTGCTGTGCCGGCCCTCGATGCCTCCGGTAAGCCGGCGTCACTCTCGGCTGTAGTCACCGACAAATTACTGCGCCGGGAACTTGGCTTCAACGGTCTGATTTATACCGATGCCCTCGGTATGAAAGGCGCAAGCACGAGCGCTACGAATGCCTCACTTTCTGCCCTCATGGCAGGTGCCGATGTTCTCTTATGTCCGTCCAACCCCGCAAATGATATCGATGTCATAGCCCAGGCCGTAGCCTCTGGTAAGATTTCCCGCGACGTGATTGAAGACAGGTGCAAACGCCTGCTGCGATATAAATATCTCCTCGATGCCGGGCACAAGACCCCGGGCTCGGCCGACAGCATACGCAGTGCCATTAATTCACCCGGGGCAGAGGCTTTGGTCAAGCGTCTTGCCGCAGCCTCGATAACCGTACTCAAGAATGAGAATTCTCTCCTACCTCTCGCCACTACGAATGTCTCGGTTGTAAATATTGGCGCCAAGAATGATAACGAGTTTGCCGAGACCGTAGCGCACTATGCCGATATACACGGTGCCAAACCCGACGTGGTGGTCGCCGGTGTGTATAACGACAACGCTGTGTCGCGCGAGAAGTTTGCCAGACTGGCTTCCACGTCGCCCAACCTTGTCGGTGTCTTCTTTGTAAATCCGTATAAGATGAAGAAATTTGCGGCCTCATTGCCTAAATGTAAGGCTGTAGTACTGGCCTACGACACCATTTCTGCGTCGCAAATAAGCGCTGCCGAGGCACTTTTTGGCGGCATAGCGGTCAATGGCAAGTTGCCGGTCAATCTTAACGGTGTGGCCAAGGTTGGTGAGGGCATAGCGTTGCCAAAAACACGCCTCGGTTTTTCATCACCGGTTGCCCGGGGCCTGGCTCCGTGGCTTACCGATAGTATCGATGCCGTTGTAGGCAAAGCGATACGTAGCGGGGCAATTCCCGGATGTCAGGTATTGGTGGCCAGGGGCGGCGATATAGTTTTAGACAAAGCGTATGGACGTCTGGGCGCCCCCGGTAGTCCGCGCGTCGACAGGGAGACAGTCTATGACCTTGCCTCGGTTTCGAAAGCCATCGGCACACTGCCAGGTATCATGAAGGCTTACGACATGGGCTTGATAGCTCTTGACGATAGCATCGCGCGGTATATCCCCCAGGCCACTGACTCGGCAAAACGCAGGGTGACTCTGCGCGAACTGCTTTATCACCAGAGCGGTATGCCTGCTTCGCTGAACATGTTCGAGGTCATGGTTGACACGGATAGTTACACTGGCAAACTGATACGCCCACGTCGCGACAAAGCCCATACAATCAAGGTCTACAATCGGGTCTGGGCTAACAATACGGCCCGTATGCGTCGTGATATAGTCAAGACGGTGAAGAGTAACGATTACCCACTCGAGGCTGCCCGAGGGCTTTTTACCGGACGTCAGACTTACGACACGGTGATGAAGCGCATATATGATATACCGTTGAGGTCGAGCAAAGATTACAATTATTCGTGCCTTAATTTCTGCCTGTTGATGGATATCGAGCAACGTGTTACCGGTCGCAGTCATGATGCTTTTGTGGCAGAAGAAATATTCGCCCCGGTAGGCGCTTACCGCACAGGCTACAGGCCGCTTGCTTGGACAGATATATCCACTGTGGCACCGACCGAACACGACCGTTTCTTGCGTAAACAAACCCTCCAGGGATATGTGCACGATGAATTGGCTGCCTTTTCCGGCGGCGTACAAGGCAATGCCGGCTTGTTTAGCAATGCCGGCGATATTGCCAAAGTCTGCCAGATGTTGCTCAATGACGGAATCTATGGTGGTAATAGGATATTGTCGCCGGAGACAGCCCGTTTGTTCACTACTGATAAAAGCCCTACATGTCGTCGCGGCCTTGGTTTTGACAAACCCGATATGGAAAACCCCGATTATTCACCCACGTGCGACGAAGCTTCGGCCGAGGTATTCGGGCACCTCGGTTTTACCGGTACTGTTTTCTGGGTCGACCCTAAATACGATTTGATATTTGTGTTCTTGACAAACCGTGTCTATCCCACACGTGATAATGCTGCTTTCAGTCAGAGCAACATCCGTCCGCATTTGTTCTCGCTGGTCTATAAGTCGCTTGAAAATGAATAGGGTAATTATTACTACACTTGTCTTGTCGGCATGGTTCTTTGCTATGGCATCTGAGCCCGTCGATACGACCTATCGTCGTGTGCCGCGAACTATTGTGGCCGTTGGCGGCGCGGCGGTAGTGAATATAGCTGTTACCGAGGGACTCAAACATAGTGTGCATGAATTGAGACCCGACAGGAGTGAGAATAATTCTTTCCCGTCGCGGCACACGTCGTGGGCCTTCACGGCATCGACTGTGTTGTCGAATGAGCTATACCACTACAGCCCGTGGTGGAGCATTGCCGCGCAGGCAGCTTCCTCGGGGGTGGGCATACAGCGTGTCACCTCGCGCCGGCATTGGGGCAGCGACGTTGTCGCCGGTGCTGTTACGGGCATAGTCTCTACAGAATTGGCTTATTTCGTTAGCCGTAAAATTTTCGATATGCCGTCGCCATATACAACCTCGGTGACATGCGATTTCCGGCCGTCATTCGGCTTGTCGACCGAGGCTATATTGCCTATTGGCGATAATGGAGACCGTGATATATACGCACAGGTTTCGGTATGGCCATGCGCTTCCGTCTTCCGCTTTCAGAATATTGGGGGCTTGCGGCAACTATGAGTGGGGCTTCCTTTCCTGTAAAGATTGACGGGCGGTATTGCGCTCCGTTGTCGGCAGTCGCATTACAACTCGGGGCGGTCGGCCATTTTACGTTGCCTTGCGATAAACTTGCTCTGGTATGTCATGCTGAAATTGGGCCGCGTCGCTGGATGGGTGACAGCCGGGTACGAAATAATAAATACTCCTTTTGTGGCGATGCCGGTATAGGCCTCGAATGGCACCTTACTCCAAACTATGGTTTCCGGGGTCAGGCAGCATACGGATATTCTGCATCGTCCGACGCGGTTCAGGCTATTACCTTCTCGGTCAGTTCGCTCGTGCTCTTCTGAGTGTGTACGGTCTGCCGTATCTTAAACCCGGTCCATGCCATTAGAAGCGACATTAGCGGCGACAGGTAGTTAAATACGCAGAAAGGCAGGTAGGTCACGGTAGCTACGCCGAGGACGGCCGACTGCGTTACACCGCATGAATTCCACGGTATCAATACCGACGTTACAGACACCGAGTCTTCGAGCGTACGGCTTAGCAGCCGTGGCTCGAGACCGACACGGCGATATGCGTTGCGGTACATATTGCCACCGATAATTATTGAAAGATACTGGTCGGCCGTGCAACTGTTGAGAAACAGCCCGGAGACGACCGTGCTCCCGACCATTGGCAGACGCCTCTTGATGCGGCTTGTGAGCGTATGGGTAAGGACCGAGAGCATGCCGGTGCCAATCATTACCGTGCCAAAAGTCATCGCGCTAAGTACAAGGGCTATGGTCGAGAACATGCCTGTGATACCCGAGGTGCTTACCAGATTGTCGAAGAGCTCGTGGCCGGTGGTAAACAAAGTCTCGCCCCACAACAAGGCTAAAGACGTAGTAATGCCTGTCGAAAAGCCACTTACTCCGAGCCATTCGGTGATACCGGGTTGGAAAATGAATATGCCGGCAAGCCCGAGCATTGCACTGGTGAAGAGTACAACCAATGTGGGCACGCGCATGGCAATGAGGGCAAAAGTTATAGCCGGTATGACCAATACCCAGGGGGTAAGGTTGAATTGAGATGCCAATAATCCGCAAACTTCACCGGTATCTATTTGTGACGACGGGTCTGCTGTAAGACCGGCAAGCAAGAATACTATAAGCGCAATACCCATGGCCGGTATCGACGTAAGCATCAGGTAGCGTATGTGTTTAAACAAGTCGACACCGCATGCCGACGATGCCACGACGGTCGTGTCGCTCAATGGCGAAATCTTGTCGCCGAAATATGCCCCGGAGATTATGGCGCCTGCAATCCAGCCCGGATGAAATCCCATTACCGTGCCTATGCCCATAAAAGCCACACCTATCGTTGCTATCGTGCTCCACGAACTGCCGGTGAGCACCGATATCACGCCGCATACCATACAACTAACCACGAGGAAGAAGGTGGGGCTGAGCATACGCAGACCGTAGTCGATTAGCACGGGGACTACCCCCGACAGCATCCATGTGGCTGATACCATGGCAATAAATACCAGCATCGGCACTGCGGGCAAAATCTGGCGCGCACTGCGGTAAAGCCCCACTGTCATGCCTCGTCGGCCAAAGTTTCCGTTGACAGCAGATAATAGCAGCGCCAGTGCCGAAGAACTCAGCAAGGCAATCACGCTAAAGTCTGAGATAGAGTCGGCGCCGGCAAAAATAAGTACGCCGACAAGAAATAGGAGTAACGCGGCCACCGGCGCAGCCGACAGTGCGAGGGACGGTGTTTTATGCGTGCTACTATTAAGTACTTTGTTGTTCAATTCCTTTTTACCTTTTCGATGTTCAAATTACAAAATTAACGATAAAATATCGACTATTGATATACCTTGACGATAATTAAATGTTAATAATTGTTTTTTAGGCGCTTGAGGCGCAACTTTCTAATATTAATTAAGATAATACAACACAAAAATGTGTGACTTTTAATGAAAAAAACGTAACTTTGAGGAAAAATTTTACTTATCTTTAAATTTCACTTCTTAATCCATGAAACCTTACGTATTAGGTATTGACATAGGTGGCACCAACACGGTGTTTGGCATTGTCGATGCACGTGGCAATGTGATTGCCAGTAGTTCTGTAAAGACAGGCAAGCACAATAAGTTCGAAGACTATCTTGATGAATTATATACCGAAGCCTCGCGTCTGATTGACGCAAACGATGCCACAGATAAAATCCAGGGCATAGGTATCGGGGCCCCCAATGCCAACTACTATACAGGCTGCATTGATGATGCTGTCAACCTGCCTTGGCCCACACTGCCGTTGGCAAAGCTGGTCAGCGAGAAATTCGGTATTCCCGTCGCTGTCACAAATGATGCCAATGCAGCAGCCCTTGGCGAGATGACATATGGCGCAGCCCGTGGTATCAAAGACTTCATCATGATTACGCTCGGCACAGGTGTTGGTTCGGGTATCGTAATCAACGGCCAGGTGGTGTATGGTCACGACGGCCTTGCCGGCGAACTGGGCCATATGTGTGTCAAGCGTCACAATGGCAGGCAGTGCAACTGCGGTCGCACAGGCTGTCTCGAAACCTACTGCTCTGCGACCGGTGTGGCGCGTACAGCCCGTGAATTTCTCGAAATACGCACCGACCCGTCGCTGTTGCGCAACCTCGATATAGACTCAATCACGTCGAAAGATGTGTACGACGCTGCTATCCAAGGCGATGCCTTGGCAAAGGAGATATTTGACTATACCGGCACCATCCTTGGCGAGGCTATGGCCGACATGATGACGTTCTCATCGCCTGCGGCGTTCATACTCTTTGGCGGTCTGGCCAAGAGTGGAGACCTGTTGATGCGTCCGCTCAAAGAAGCAATGGACCGCAACATGCTCTCTATGTATAAAGGCAAGGCGAAAGTACTCCTTAGCGAACTCAAAGAGGCCGATGCCGCCGTCCTCGGTGCTTCGGCTCTCGGCTGGGAAGCTAAATAAACTATTCTACGATAAAAATCAGGCCCCGGATTACCTCTCTATCCGGGGCCTGATTATTTATCATGGTTTTAGTCCCATGTATATTTCTTTTGTTTGCCTATATGGGAGCGTAGGTGTCGGCAAATACGGCGTAGTGGATACGTTATCGAGTACCAGGGGATTGTGATAAGCAGCGGACGCGACTTCAGTGCTTTCATTGCCGGGCGCCACGTCGCGATATCGAGTATCAGCATTGCCAGCACTATGACAGCTCCGATAATTGCTGCCTGCATGTTTGGATACGACATATACGCTGCTAATGCCGAGGTGGCTATTGCTGCAATTTGTAGCCAGCCGATAAGGCCGAATATAAATCTTGGGCGACGTTTTATGTGACTCTCGGTAAAGATGCGCCTGAGCACCCTCTCGGTAAACAGGCGTGGATGGTTGCCTTGGCGAAGACGGACGATTGACTCGTCGGAGAGTTCGACAACGGTGTTGTCGCGACGCGCGATTTCGCTGATGAAAATATCATCGTCGCCGTAGTGCATGTTGAGCGAACGAGCAAAACCTTTGTTTCGCAAAAATGCCTGCTTGCGATATGCGATATTATATTCCGTACCTCTGAAAGGATGTCGGGCAATCGCCGTGCCAATCCACCTCACGCTCTCTGCCACATGGTCGAATGCCCGTCGGCGTGCCCCAAACGCATGGTCTTCGTCGGGCGCGATATACGAGTATCCAAGTACAATTTCGGTTTTGCCGTCGCGGTCAAATGGCCGCATCATACGTTTTAGCCATAAAGGTGATTCGATATCAGCCGCTGTGGTGGTGAGTACGACAATGTCATAACGGGCAGCTTTGATGCCGAGGGTTAGGGCGAGTTTTTTGCGAGACAAGTTCACTACGCCTTGAGGTGTGAATGTCAGGTAGATATTGTTGTGGGTCGCCCTGAGCATCGACACGATGTCGCGCACCTCGACTGACTCGCCCTCGTTGACCACTATCACTTCGTAGGCGGCAGGGTAGTCCTGGTTGAGCAGGGTGCGCAACATATCTTCGAGACTGTCTGCCTCGCCCTGCGAGTATATCACTATTGATGCCGGCAGATAGTCTGCATCTGGTTTGTCGGGGCGTTCACGGTCTGCGCGGCGTCGGAACGTGACGACCGACCGCACTCGCAACATATAGATAGCTGCCAAGAGTACGACACAAACAAAGGCTGCACACAGCAGCCATAGAGAGGTGTCGGATATTATAGGTGACAAATACATTTCTTTTTTGTTTATCGGGTGCAAAATTAACAAAAATTTCAATACCGACAATAAATAATGAAAATGTATCTTTTATGCAGTTCGGCGGCCGTTAGAAATTATATCCCAGCGATATCGCTATCGTATTGCGGTGTATACGTATTTTCTTGTCTTTGTCGCCATATCTTGCAAGCGGGGTAAAGGCTATCCCCGTGGTTATGCCAACATAATAATCATGGGCAAACGTCATGCTCAGTCGTATGGCCCATCCGGCATCGACATGCTTCCATCCGTGATTGAAGAGGTTGATTTTCTTGTCGGGCAAAGGGTCTGTAGCCTCAAGGTTGGGACTCAGTTGCTGACGTGCGTACAAATTCACATTCAGGTAGGGGCCCGTGGCAACCGACATGTCTAATTGAGGGGAGATACTAAACTTGTATCCGGCAAGCAAAGGTATGCGGAGTCCGTAATATTTGGCAGCATCTTCATAGTAATATTCATTGTCAAAAGTTACGAGGTCTTTTGATGACATGCCGGTATAATAGAAGAATAATCCGGGCTCTAAGTAAAACCCCTTGGCCAGTGAGATACGTGCAATTCCGCCAAGAGAGAACCCCGCGCCTGTATCATAGACGCTGCGCCCTCCGCCGGGTATTGTGACGTCCATCGACAGCCTTGCTCCGTAGGTTACGGCAGGCTCGGTCTGCTGGGCGTGCATCGACAGCGCGCAAAGGGCGAGTATAGATGCGAAGATTAGTTTGCGTGTCATTGTGATGTTCTTTAATATATAATATAC
>VSPF01000102.1 GCA_009775195.1 Muribaculaceae bacterium | reverse complement strand
TCAACCTCCTTCATGACTTTTGGGCAAATGTTAAAAATGAGGCGGCCAAACCGACATAAAAATGTCATGTGCTATGATTTCACACTTAGTTTCTACGGCCAAACATGCAGTGTGAGACTTCCGGAGTTTGCAAATTTGAGTTTGAAAGATTGTCAGCCTAACTCAATTGCGACCGGCTGGGAGCTACTATGTAATGATGAGATGAATAACGCCATACGCGATTGTTTAGAGACGAGGATACATTATAACCTCTGCGATTGGGCTTACCTTATGTTTCTCAATCAGCTTGCTCAAAAATATTGTAATAATCCAAACGGTGCAACGTTGCTAACGGCATTCTTATATTGCCAGTCTGGATACCAAATGAGACTTGCCGTAGATGGAGCCAAATTAGTGCTTCTATATGGAAGCAAGCATCAGATTTTTGACAAAGGCTATTTTAACATTGATGGAATACCCTTTTATCCATTAACAGAACCGTCAAAATCAATCAGCATCTGCAGAGCGGCCTTTGAGGGTGAAACTCCGATGTCATTGATTATTGATAAAGAGCAGTTGCTTGGAGTCGATATGTCTGCCGAAAGGACTGTAACTGCAGATCGGAATAAAAGTATGAGTGCCACCAGTTATGTGCCGCAAAAACTTATTGAGTTCTATAATACATATCCGACATCAGCCCTTGACGGCAACCCCATGACACGATGGGCAATGTATGCCAATACACCCTTAGCACAAAAAACAAAGGATAAGCTATATCCATCTCTTCGTGAGTATATCTCAAAGAATGACAAACTACTCGCGGCAGAAATGCTTTTGAATTGGGTTCAGACAGGTTTTGTGTATGAGTATGATGATAAGGTATGGGGACACGACCGTGCATTCTTTGCTGAAGAAACCTTATATTACCCATATTGTGATTGTGAGGATAGGTCTATTTTATTTTCACGTCTTATAAGGGATTTGCTTGGCCTTGATGTGGCCTTGATTTACTATCCCGGCCATCTTGCAACCGCAGTTTGCTTCGACTCCGATGTCAGCGGAGACATTATGCTTATCAACAATCGTAAATTTGTTGTATGTGACCCCACATACATCGGTGCACCTGTAGGCGCACAAATGCCTGGTCTCGAGTATGAAAAAGCACAAGCAATCGTTTTAAACAAATGAATTTGAAAGATAATAAAGATGCAGAACTTACACTGCTTGACTTTGTAAAATCTATATTTTGAAATTCTAACAACGCTATCCAAAATATATCCGAAATGGCCGAACCGTAGCAGAGTTATATAGAGGACACATGCAATTTATATAGGACTCATAGAAAAAGCATATCGATAAAATCGCAGGTCTAAAAAGATTTAACTGAATTATAAATTTGATTGTGGCGACCTAACGAGATATTGACTTATGTCGCCACATTTTCGAGGCTTGATTAGTTTGGGTGTGTAAATATTTATCAGTCAGCAGTTAAAGTTTTTACCTCTAATTCGAGGCGAAAATCAACAAACTTGCAAAAACCTCAATAATCCATCTTCTCCCATTATTACCTTTGCATCATAATAGTTTTTGTCCCCTGTGTCCGAGGCTTGCCTCGGAAATCCCCGGCAGAAACCATTAAAGTTATTCCTCGAGCTCGAGGAATATCCCTATTGTTTTATGCCCTTATGTTTATTCTGATTAGCAACCCATGTCCAAATACACCATCTTTTTCGAAAAGTTTGCAAACCGCAAGTTAGCCCGTTGGGAGCTCGATGTAATCGCCGCCCTCGAGTACACCCGGCAGCACGACGACAACCACCGTGTCGTCATTGTCGACCTGCCCGGCCATGACTCGCGAAAGCTACTTTGCGAGTATTACTCATATCTCCACCACCGCATCGACCCCTACGGCGACTTCCTCATCATGGCCAAGACCAAACGAGACGCCGCTGCCCTTTCCGGCTACCTTTCCAAGTCAAAGACCCCCTGGCTAACACCGGCCTCAGGTAGAAAACCCGACAACATCCGGGGCCTCACATTCAACTACGCCCTACTCCTCGACACCGATTCTTACAACACCCGGCAAAAGAATTCAAAATTCAACCTTCAACATTCAAAATTCGCCGAAGCTCTTCGCGCCGTCGCACCAATCATCCTAAACAAGGGCAAGAATAACTTCATCATCATCCACATCCGCAACGAATCCAAAATTCAAAATTCCACATTCAACATTACAGACAAAGTTCCCCCGATTTATCTTCGCGACCCATCCGTTCCACAACCCAGTCTTCCTCAAAAAATCCCTGGTCCACGAGTCTACTACTTGACTCTCAACCCATCTCCGCCAACATCAACTCTAAACTCTCAACCCTCCGCCCTAAACTTTAAACCCTCAACTCCAAACTTTCTTCTCAACCCTAAAATCTCAACACCCCTCTCTCTTTAGCGGTCGTCGACTCCGCTGCCAAAAGCTAAACCGTCGTCAAAGCGCACATTGACATATTGATTAGAATAAGCCTCTAAACTCTAAACCAGCTTTTGTCTTATTGTTTCCTCGTCTCTGCCCCCGGTGCAAAATTAAAATTTTGCCAATTGGGGGAGAATGATTAATTTTGTGGTTTGAAACGTATAAACCAAAAAATCATGAGCGCAGAAGCACCAAAGGGCGGCTCTCGCCGCAATCTCTACATCATATTGGGCACTATCGCCGCAGCTATCGTGGTCGGTGCCCTCGTTTTTACTACCGTCAGGGCCACACGCCAGGCCGAGGCTGCCAGGGCCGAGCTCGAGCAGCAACAACTCGACATGGCCCAGGCCGACCTCGAGCGTGAATATCAAGACCTCAACGACGAGTTCGCGCAATTCGAAAATTCGCGCCGCTTCATAACCGACGACTCGGTAAAACGCGAGCTCAACGACAAATACGAGGCCGCCAGAATACAGGTCGAGAAACTGCAGCAGGAACTCAACAACCAGAAGCACAAGAGCGCGGCAGAAATCGCCAAACTCCGCAGCGAGATTGACACCCTGCGCGCACTCCTGCGCCACTATGTAGAGGAAATCGACCGCCTCAACAAAGAGAACCAGGAACTGCGCTCCGAAAACCAGCAGGTAAAAGACGAGAACCGCCGCCTGTCGAGCCAGGTGACCGAGACCACGCGCCGCAACGAGGCGCTGAGCGAACGCATGACACTGGCCGAAAAGCTCAACGTGACCGGTCTTACCCTGACCGCGCTCAACAAGAAAGGCAAGAACGAGAAAAAAGTCACAAAGGCCGTACAGCTCAAGGTGACCTTCACCATACCCCAGAACAATTCGACACCCGTGGGCGAGAAGACAATCTATATGCGCATCATTTCCCCCTCGGGCCAGCTCCTCGGCCCCGGCGGCACATTCCCCTTCGAAGGCGGCAACGTAGAGTACACCTCGCGTAAGACCATCGAGTATGCCGGCGAGGAAATCGGCGGTGTCACAATATACTGGGACGTTAACACCCCCCTTATTGCAGGCGATTATACCGTAGAACTGTTTGCCGACAACTTCCGCCTCGTCTCGCGACAGTTCAACCTCAAATAATGAGCATCTTACAGGTAGTCTACGAAGACATCAACGCTATCGAGGTCAACACGATAGGGTCGATTTACAAACTGGTTCTCAGTATGCTGCTCGGTGCCGTCGTAGGCTACGAGCGCAAGCGCAAGGGCCAGTCGGCCGGCGTGCGCACATTCTCGCTCATCGCCATGGGCGCCACCCTGGCCATGCTGCTGTCAATCTACGTGCCGCAAGAATACATGGGTCTCAAGAACGGCGACCCGGGCCGTATAGCCGCCCAGGTAATCACCGGTATAGGCTTCCTTGGTGCCGGAGCCATAATACAGATGAAGGGCTCGGTGCGCGGCCTCACCACTGCCGCCGGGATATGGATGGTGGCAATCATAGGCATGGCTGTCGGCGTGGGCATGTATGTGCTGTCGACACTGGCCAGCGTGCTCATATTGTTCATCCTGGTTCAGCTCGAACGCATCGAGCACCGCGTGAGCCGAGGCTCGGAGTCGCGCATCATCCGCATCAAGACTGCCGACATTCTGCACGACATTTCCGACTACAAATCAGTGCTGAAGAAGCACAATATACATCTGCAAAATTTCTATGTCGAGTACGACTACGACAGCGTAGAGACACGTCTCAACCTCATCTGCCTTGTGCGAGAGACCACCGACTATATCAAGCTCTTCTCGCAGTTCGAGACCCTCCATCCCACCAAATCTATCTCATTAGCCAACCAGTTGAGTTTCTGACATCATGAATGTAGAAGGACTGATAAGCGACCTTGCCTTTATACTCATCCTCGGTGCCGTGGTGACGGTGCTGTTTAAGTGGATAAAGCAACCGGTCGTCTTAGGTTATATCGTTGCCGGTTTCCTTGCCAGCCCCCACTTCGAATACCTACCCTCGGTTACGACCGAAGAAAATATCGACTTCTGGGCGCAAATCGGCATCGTGATACTGCTTTTCTCTCTCGGCCTGGAGTTTAGTTTCAAGAAGCTGCTCAACTCAGGAGGCTCGGCCGTGGTCACGGCCATGATTATTATTACTGGCATGATGTGCGCCGGATTTGCCGTGGGCCATGTGCTGCATTTCAACAACATCAACTGCCTATTCCTCGGCGGCATGCTGTCGATGTCGTCAACAACGATTATCATCAAAGCATTTACCGACATGGGCCTGCGGCAGCAGAAGTTTGCCTCGATAGTGCTGGCGGTGCTGATTGTCGAAGACCTCTTCGCAGTATTGATGATGGTGTTGCTATCGTCCATCGCCATCAACAACACCGTCGAGGGGTCCGAGCTGCTCTTCAGCGTCGGCAAGCTGATGTTCTTCCTGGTCATTTGGTTTCTTGTCGGCGTCTACGTGCTGCCCTCGCTGCTCAACGGCATACGCCGCTACCTCAACAGCGAGACACTCCTCGTGGTCTCGATGGGCCTTTGCCTGGGCATGGCCGTATTTTCGGTCTACTGCGGCTTCTCGCTGGCTCTCGGCGCATTCGTGATGGGTTCCATCCTTGCCGGCACATCGTATGCCGAACGCATCGAGCACGTCGTGACCCCGGTAAAAGACCTTTTCGGCTCGGTATTCTTTATATCTGTCGGCATGATGGTGCAGCCGGCCATACTGGCCCAGTACTGGGCTCCAATCCTGCTGCTGTCGGCAGTCGTAATCGTCGGCATGATAACATTTGGCACGGCCGGTATGCTCGTAACCGGGCAGACCCTCAAGGTAGCCATACAGTCGGGCTTCTCGCTGACGCAGATTGGCGAGTTTGCCTTTATCATAGCCACCCTGGGCATGTCGCTCGGAGTGCTCGACAACACCATCTACCCCATCGTGGTAGCAGTGTCGGTAATTACCACCTTTACCACGCCCTACTTTATCAAGATGTCGCTGCCGGCCTATAACTTCGTAGAGCGTCACCTGCCGCAGAAGCTCCATTTCCTGATTGACCGTTACCAGAAAGATGCCGACCGCAGCGATGCCGCCGGACGGCCGTGGGGGCGCGTCATCAAGCGATACCTATGGCGCACACTGCTCTACGCCACAGTCCTGCTGGCATTGCTGATTATATCATTGAAATATGTTACGCCGTATCTCGAAGACTTTGCCGGAGACTGGAGCCGACTGTTGTCGTTGGTAATCACCCTGATTGCAATGTCGCCGTTCCTGTTGGCACTGCTGCTGCCGCTCTCGCCCGTACGGGGCGAAGAAGAGGGCGCCACCGGCCGCATACCGCGCGTGGTGATGATGGTTTTCAGGTTCGCCATATCGCTCGGCTTCGTCGTGGCTGTGTTTGTCAAAATCTATTCCTCGCGTGTCGGCCTGGCAGTGGTCATATCGCTGCTCGTATTGCTTGCACTATTCTTCTCGAAGCGCCTGCGCGAGAGCATGGGGCGTATCGAAAGTAAATTTATCGACAACCTCAACGAGCGCGAGCTAAGGCGTAGCGGCAAGAAAAACGCCGTAGTCCACGACCTCCACTTAGCCTATATGACCGTCGGTGCCGGCTGCCCCTTTGTTGGCGAACGCCTCATGGACTCCGACATACGCCGTCACTACGGCGTCAACGTGGTAGGCATACAACGTGCCACAAGGTATATACCCATACCCAACGGACGCACGCGCATCTACCCCGGCGACGTGCTGTCGGTCATCGGCACTGACGAGCAAATATCCCAAATGCTGCCCAAGGTCGAAGCCGTCCTCCCCGAAGCCGACCAGAGCGTAGACCCGGCACAAATCAAACTTACCAACATACTCCTGGGGGCCGACTCGCCACTAATCGGCAAGACGCCCCAGTCAACCTCGCTGCGCGACACCTACAACGCCCTCGTCGTGGCTGTAGACCGTGGCGAGGAACATATCGACTCTCGCCCCGACCTGACCTTCCAGACCGGCGACATAGTATGGCTCGTGGGCAGGCCCTCGGAAATCAACAAATTGAAGTAAGGCTGATAAAACACAGTATAACAACACAAAAACCTGACATATGCGCTATGACCAACGCGGCGTGTCGGCATCGAAAGAAGATGTACACAACGCCATAAAAAACATCGACAAGGGCCTCTATCCCGGGGCTTTCTGCAAAATCGTGCCTGACTACCTCGGCGGCGACCCCGAGTGGTGCAACATCATGCATGCCGACGGTGCCGGCACCAAATCGTCGCTGGCCTATGCCTACTGGCGCGAGACCGGCGACCTCTCGGTATGGAAAGGAATAGCCCAGGATGCCCTGATAATGAATATCGACGACCTGCTGTGCGTCGGTGCCACCGACAACATACTACTCTCGTCGACAATCGGCCGCAACAAGCGCCTCGTGCCCGGCGAAGTGATTGCCGCCATAATCAACGGCACCGAGGAACTGCTCA
Organism: Muribaculaceae bacterium; assembly: GCA_009775195.1. GTDB lineage: Bacteria > Bacteroidota > Bacteroidia > Bacteroidales > Muribaculaceae > CAG-873. The sequence goes on along the minus strand of VSPF01000102.1, from coordinate 3,907 downwards.
CCGAGCTTCGCGGCTATGGCGTAAACATCTACTCGACCGGAGGCGAAACAGCCGATGTCGGCGACCTGGTGCGCACTATCATTGTCGACAGCACCGTTACATGCCGCATGCGCCGCGCCGATGTAGTCGACAACGCCAACATACGTCCCGGCGACGTGATTGTCGGTCTTGCCAGCTACGGACAGGCCGCCTACGAGACCGAATACAACGGCGGCATGGGCAGCAACGGCCTCACCTCGGCACGTCACGACGTGTTCTGCAAAGCCGTCGCCGAAAAATACCCCGAGACATACGACAACGCCATACCCCAGGAACTTGTATACTGCGGCACATGCGGCCTCACCGACGCCGTAGAGGGCGCACCCGTCAACGCCGGCAAACTCGTACTGTCGCCCACGCGCACATACGCGCCTGTCATAAAGGCGGTACTCGGTGAGTTGAGACCATCGATTCACGGCATGGTACACTGCTCGGGCGGTGCACAAACCAAGGTAATGAACTTTGTGGGCGACGTGCATGTTATAAAAGACAACTTATTCGACGTGCCGCCGCTGTTCGACCTTATCCGTCGCGAGTCAGGCACCGAGGCACGCGAGATGTACAAGGTCTTCAACATGGGACACCGCATGGAAATCTATGTCCCGGCCGAAGTCGCCCCAAGCATCATCGCCATCTCGGAGAGCATGGGCGTAGCCGCCAAGGTCATCGGCCGCGTCGAAGAAGCCACAGCCAAACGCCTGACCCTCGTCACGCCCTACGGTACATTTGACTATTAAGGCATAGGGGGCGCGGCTACGGCAAACAACATTGTAACCGCACCCCATTATGCATCTACAACGCTCGTCACTCTTTTTCCTGCCAACCCTCGGCCTCGCCGTGGGTATGGCTTTTATGTCGTGTGGCAAACAAGGCTCCGACGCCACTGCCGGCCACAAGCTGCCCGACACGCTCAGGGTTGTAACCCTCTACAGCCCTACATCGTATTTTATATATCGCGACGAGCCGATGGGCTACGACTATACCCTGGTCGACAGCCTGGCCCGGCAAAAGGGCATGGTGCTCGACCTCAAGGTTGCCTCGAGCCTGTCGGCGGCAGTGTCGATGCTCGACTCGGGCAAGGTAGACCTCATCGCATACGACGTGCCCATCACCGAGCATTATCTGAAATACGTGATACCGTGTGGCCCCGAGAATTATACCACCCAGGTTCTCGTGCAGCCAAAGGTGCAGGGCAAAGCACCAATTACCGACGTGACCGAACTCGTAGGCAAAGAAGTATATGTCGAGAAAGACAGCAAATACCTTCGCCGACTGCAAAACCTCAACGACGAGCTCGGGGGCGGTATAGAAATCCGCGAGGTAGATGCCGACTCGCTCATCACCGAAGACCTCATAACAATGGTAAACGACGGCAAAATACCGATGACCGTCGTCGACAGCGATATTGCCAAACTCAACCGTACCTACTACCCCGGCCTCGACATCGACGTGCCCGTAAGTTTTGCCCAGCGGGCATCGTGGGCCGTCGCTCCCGGCAAGGAGTGGCTGGCCGACTCCATCGACTCATGGTTTGCACAGACATCGCCGCAAGAGACCAACAAAGAGCTCCTCAAACAATTTTTCGAACAATCGAAATACAGTCCTACCGTGCGCTTTGATTTTTCAAAGGGCTATATATCGCAATACGACAACCTCTTCCGCAAATATGCCCCCACCATAGGCTGGGACTGGCGCCTCATGGCTGCCCAGGCATATCAAGAGAGCAAGTTCAAGCCCAACGCGCGCTCGTGGGTCGGTGCAAGGGGCCTGATGCAGATTATGCCTGCCACGGCACGAGGCTATCGCACCAAGGTGTCGCAACTCAACAACCCTGAGACAAGTGTAAAAGTCGCCACACAACTGCTCGACGACCTCGACGGCTACCTGGTCAAATATGTTCCCAACGACAAGGAACGTCTCAAATTTGTCATAGCGGCCTATAATGTGGGCATAGCGCACGTCTACGATGCGATAGCTCTTGCAAAAAAATACGGCCTCGACCCACAGGTGTGGGACGACAACGTGAGCAAGGCCATACTGATGAAGATGAACCCGCGATATTACAACGACCCTGTAGTGAAATACGGCTATTGCCGAGGTACCGAGACGGTTAACTACGTAAAGAACATCACAAACTTCTACGAACACGCCCAGCGTGAAATATCGGCATAAAAAATTTTAGTCGATATAGCGTAAATTTCAAACATTAATCGCTAAATTTGCAACGAAACCAAAACAATCAACATTAACTAATATGAAAAAACGTATCCTCACCCGAGTCCTCGCCATTGTACTCTGCGGCTCGATGCTCACAATGACATCATGTATCGGCAGCTTCTCGCTCACCAACCGCCTCCTGGGTTGGAACCAGCACGTAGGTAATAAATTTGTCAACGAATTGGTATTCTTCGCCTTCTGGATTCTCCCTGTCTACGAGGTTTCATGCCTTGCCGACCTGTTGGTGCTCAACTCTATCGAGTTCTGGAGCGGCAGCAACCCCATGGCCAAAGGCGACAAAATCATCGAGGGCAACGACGGCAAATACCTTGTGAAATGCGACGGCAAGGGCTATGACGTAATCAGCCTCAACGACAACAGCAGCGTGCGCCTCGACTTCGACCAGGACACTCAGACTTGGAGCTACACAGCTAACGGCGAAACCCACGACCTCTTTACATTCGTCGACGACACCCACGTCAAGATGCCCGTCGGCCAAGGCAACTACCAGGTATTCGAACTCTCCGATGCCGGCGTCTACGCCTACCAGCAGGTAGCCATGCAATCCAACTTCGCCAGCCGATAAAATCAAAATCTCGAGGCACCCCTAAGCCTCTCAATACCCAGTCCCTAAAGGCCACTCCGGCCTTTAGAGACTTTTTTATACCACTGAAAAATAATTAACTTTGCGCCATGAAATATCTGACTGAAATTCTAATATCATTTCTCTTTCTCGCAGTCTTCTCATGTACCAAACAGCGAGCTATTTCTAATGCTGACTCCAACGAAAGTTCATTCAATTTTTCACATTTTTATCGTGTGCATGAATCTGATGAATATATTTATGATGCCCACAGTAATGTGCCATTAGGAAAGATGGTAGCATTATACAATTTGGATAGTATTTTCGGTAAACCGATTATGTGCGATACGGTTACACAAACATCTAACAATTGGTCTCTATATGAACAAGAATGTCAGACTGCTAAGTTCTTACCATCTGAAATTGGCGACACTCTTATTATGATGCGTAGAATATACGGGAAAAAAGGAGATTGGCTTATTTGGATAGACTTGGAAATCCAGAACTCAGACTCTTTGCGTGTCTTGAATTTTATAGCTTATGACAATAGCCGTATTGAAATGTAGCCACGTATTTTTCGCCTCAAAAAGTTTTTATAGGTTAGCAAAATTTTTGTGACATCCATCAAACGTGCCATAAGTGAAATCCTGACATTTTAGAACGCATAAAAAACCTTGGCAAGGGCCGGTTAGGCGCTGCCAAGGTTTTTTATGATTTACTGCTTATCAGTCTTGGGGGATTACTTCTTGCATGTAGATGGCGTCGAGGCTCCACATAGCGGCGTCGTTGGTACTGATTTGCGACGCCTCGTCGATGGGTGCGGGCACATCGGGCACATCGACCTTGTAGATATAGAATGGCGGTGCCACGGTGTGTTCGCTCGTAGTGAGAAGGTCGTGCCATGCCTCGTCGGCTGCGGCCTTGTCCTGACGCTGCCATGCCGAAAATGCTTCTAAGAGCCACACGCGGAACATGATGAGCAAAATCTTGCGGGCCATAGCCTTGTAATCGGTGGCATGTTCGAGCCATGCGTCCTCCCACTCGGCATCGGGGATGAGGTTCATCAGC
>VSPF01000101.1 GCA_009775195.1 Muribaculaceae bacterium | reverse complement strand
CACCGTCATCAATGCCATTATAGGCGAGAAAAACGCATTCTGACATGCTGACAATCTACAAGGCATCGGCAGGGTCAGGCAAGACCTTCACCCTGGCGTATGAATATATCAAGACCCTCTTGGGCATCCGCGCCGAAGACGGCCACTACCGCCTCAACAGCGACCGCCACGCCCCCGGCGGCCACCGCCGCCCCGGCCGTCACCGCGCCATCCTGGCCCTCACATTTACCAACGCCGCCACCGACGAGATGAAGAGGCGCATCGTAAAGCAAATCAGCGCCCTCGCCGACGCAGACACCTTTGCCCGCGCAGACTATTCGAAGCGGTTGCTCGACGAATACGGCTGCACGCCCGACGAATTACGCCATGCCGCCGCAACGGCCTTGAGCGAACTGCTCTACGACTACGCCAACTTCAATGTCAGCACCATCGACTCGTTCTTCCAGGGCATACTGCGCACCTTCTCGCGCGAGGTCGACCAGCAGGGCGACTACGACCTGGCCATAGACTCTAACGACGCCATAAGCCAAAGCATATCGCTGATGCTCGACGAGCTCAACTACGCCTCGCCCAAAAATGCCGACAGGCTCATCGACTGGATTAGCAACTACACCCTCGAGAAAGTGCGCGAGGGCAAATCGTTCAACTTCTTCCAGCGCGACGGCTACCTTATCCGCGAGCTCGCCAACGCCATGGAGAAATCGATGGACGAGACCTTCGGCAAATACTCCAAGCCCCTGCGCGAATACCTTGCCGACCCCAAGCGCATCAACGACTTCGACAAAGCCCTGCGCAAGGCATCGGAAAAAGCCTTTGACCATTGCGCCAGGCTCGGGGCCACTATAGGCAAGATGCTTGCCGAGGCCGGCATCACAGAAGACATATTCGGCGCCGTCCATGCCCGCATGGCCCTCGTGGCCGAACCGAAGGCGGTAATAAAGTCTGACGCCTTCAAGCCCAAGGCTTTCCAGCCCGGCCGGCCCGACTCCGACCTCTTCGCCCGTGGAAAAGAAAAGAAATATGGCAGCCACCCGGCCATGGGCGAAATAGTGCCGCTCGTGCATCAATTCTGCGACGAGATGCCCCGTGCATACCGCCGCCGCAAAATCTACGACAAGCTGCGCGCATCGCTCGGCACCCTCGACTTCATGGGCATGGCACTGCACACTCTCGAGAAATACCTGCGCGACAGCAACACCGTCTTACTCAGCGACACCGGCGAACTGCTAAAACGCATCATCTCGGATGCCGAGATGCCATTTATCTACGAACGGCTCGGCATGAAGCTCGAGACACTGCTGATTGACGAATTCCAGGACACGTCGAAAGTGCAGTGGCACAACCTGAAGCCACTGGTGGGCAACAGTCTTGCCCAGGATTTCGACAGCCTCATCATCGGCGACGAAAAACAGTCAATCTACCGCTTCCGCAACTCCGACAGCGAACTGCTCGGGCGCCAGGTACAGACCGACGACTTCCCGACCCGGAGCGTAGTGCGCGGCCACAGCCCCGAAGAAAACACAAACTGGCGCAGCGTGGGCATAATCGTGCGCTTCAACAACACCGTTTTCAACCTTCTCAGCCGGGTATTCGATGCAAAATACTACGGCAATGTAATCCAGACCCCGTCGGCACGATTCGACAAACAGCCCGGTTATATAAAAATACATTTCCACGCCCAGGCCGACACGCCCGGCCACGAAGAAATACTCGAGTCGATGGCCCGGGAGATGCTGCGGCAGCACGAGGCAGGATATCATTGGTCGGACATATTGGTGCTGTGCCGACAACGCAAGGAGGCTTCGGAAGTGGTCAAGTACCTCACCACCAAGCATCCCGAAATACGTGTACTGTCGTCAGAAGCACTACTGCTGAGCAACAGCCCTGCCGTGCGCTCGGTCATGAGCATGCTCAGGCTAATCTCGCGGTCGTACCAGAGCCGCGAACTCACCCGGCCCGGCGACGAGGCGCACTATGCCTCGCACGCCGACATAGTGATGATGATAACGCGCTACCATCACTACGAGTCCGAAGGCTACGCCCCTGCCGACGCCCTCGAGGCCGCGCTACAGGAAGGCGCCGAGGCCGCCGGTGCCCTCAAAGGACAAATCGAGGCCATCCGCGCAGAAAACCCGGCCAACCTCGTGGCCCTCGTCGAGGCCGTAATCTCTCACAAACTAAGCACGGAGCAGCGCAGCAAAGAATATGCCTACATCGCCGCCCTGCAGGACCTCGCCATAAAACAGGCCGAAAGCACCGAGCCGTCGCTGGCCGACTTCATCGCCGCCTACGAGCGCAACAAGGACAAGTGGGCCATAAAGGCCTCGGCCGACCTCGACGCCGTAGAAATCATGACCATTCACCGCTCGAAGGGTCTCGAGAAAGAGTGTGTGCATATACCGTTCGGCGACTGGGAGATATATCACGAAAACTCCAAGCTATGGATACCGATGGACGGCTTCACCGAGTTCGATGCCGCCATCAAGCCGCCGCTGCTACGTCTCACGGTCGAAGACGGCTCGCCCCTGCGCGACAGCACTATATCGCCCGTAGCCGACTATTTCGCCGCCGACCGCCAGGCCGAGATTATCGACAACCTCAACGACACCTACGTGGCTTATACACGTGCCAAGCGCGAGCTTTTCATACACTGCCACACCGACAATATCGGCGCGGCCATCCACGCGCTCTTTACGACGGCACACCCCGTGGCCGACCCACGCACTATCGACCTTACCGAGGGCTACGACGAGCTCACCGACACCTTCACCCTCGGAGGCCCGACCACGCCCGAAGAAAAGGCGAAATCAGACAGCAACCCCGTCGACGCCGGCGACTACCCCGTAATATACCGCAGCGACACTCGCGAATTGGTAAGTATCGACGATGCCCTGGCCACCGACCTCGACATAGGAGGCGAGGAAGACAAGGAGACTGTCGATACCTACAAACCCTTCGAAGGCACACCCGAGATGCAGGAGGCCGCCCGGCGCGGCACCAACCTCCATGCCATACTCGCCGCCATGCGCACAATCGGCGACCTGCCCCGGTCGCTGGCATGGCAATGCGCGCGCGAGGACGTCGACGACAGCGAGGCCGACGAATACCGCACGACCCTCACCGAGGCCATCGAGGCCGGGGGCGACACGGTGTGCGAATGGTTCGACCCCGGCTACAAGGTATATGCCGAGCGCTCTATCTATGTGCCCGATGCCGACGAGTCGTTCCGTCCCGACCGCGTGATAGTGCGCCCCGACGGCTCGGTAGTGGTGGTCGACTACAAATTTACCGCCGAGACGCGCAAGAGCCACCACCGCCAGGTGAGCCACTACGTAGAACTGCTCCACAGGCTCGGGCGACCGTCGGTCGAGGGTTATATATGGTATCCGGTCATGAAAAAAATAATAAAAGTATAAAAACAGCGTTAGACTAATATGAAAATACGACTATTCGCCACCTTGGCGCTGTCATTAGCCAGCGCCGCCGCAATGGCTTGCACAAGCCTCATCGCCGCCCTGGGCGCAACCGACAGCGGCTCGTCAATGATAACATACGCCGCCGACAGCCACACGCTCTATGGCGCGCTCTACCACCAGCCTGCAGCCGACCATGCAAAGGGTTCGGTGCGCCCCGTAGTGGAATGGGATACAGGCCGACACCTCGGCGAAATACCCGAAGTCGCCCATACCTACTCGACCATGGGCAATATGAACGAGCACGGCCTCACCATAGCCGAAAGCACATGGGGAGGCCGTCCCGAGCTCGAGGGCTCGGGCCTGATTGACTATGGTTCGCTAATCTACATCACCCTGCAGCGCGCCCGCACTGCCCGCGAGGCCATAAAGGTGATGACCGGCCTTGTCAAGGACTACGGCTACGCCTCGTCGGGCGAGTCGTTCTCTATCGCCGACCCCGACGAGGTATGGGTCATGGAACTCATAGGCAAGGGCAAGGCCGACAAAGGCGCCGTGTGGGTCGCACGCCGCGTGCCCGACGGTTATATCTCGGGCCACGCCAACCACGCCCGCATACACAAATTCCCCCTCAAGGACAAGGAGACCATCTACTCGCCCGACGTAATCGACTTCGCCCGCAAGCAGGGATATTACAGCGGCAAGGACGAAGATTTTGATTTCTCTCGCGCCTATGCCGTTACCGATGCCGGCGCACTGCGCGGCTGCGATGCCCGAGTGTGGGCATATTTCAAGCGCTTTGCGCCCGAAGGGTCTATGGACCAGTACGTATCGTGGATTATGGACGGACAGGGCGAACCGATGCCACTGTGGGTAAAACCGGCCAAGCCACTCGCCGCCAAAGACCTCAAGGACATGATGCGCGACCACTTCGAGGGCACCCTCCTCGACATGAACAACGACATCGGCGCCGGGCCCTTCGACTGCCCCTACCGCTGGCGCCCGATGGAGTATACCGTCGACGGACAGCAGTACACCCACGAGCGCGCCATCGCCACACAGCAGACGGGCTTCTCGTTCGTCGCCGACATGAACAAGGACCGCCACCAGGCCATGCGCGGCATATTGTGGTTCGGCGTCGACGATGCCAACACCTGTGTCTACGTGCCCGTATTCTCGGCCAACACCACCGTGCCAAAGTCACTCGACGAGAAGACTGCCGACCTGCTCACGCTGTCGTGGGACTCGATGTTCTGGGTCAACAACTACGTTGCCAACCAGGCATATAACCGCTACAGCCAGATGATACCGGACATACGCCGCGTACAGGGCGAACTCGAAGACGGCCTCGCCACCGAGGTAGGCCGACTTAGCGTAGACCTCGTAGGCAAGGACTTCGCCAGCGCCTCGGCACAGCTCAACGACCTTACCGACCGCGCCGCCACAGACGTGACAAAACGCTACAAAGACCTTGGCGACTACCTCTTTGTCAAGTTCCTCGACGGCAACATAAAGAAAGAAAAAGACGGGCAGTTCGAGCGCACCGCCGACGGCATGCCGGTACAGCCGACATTCGGTGGCTACAACGAGCGTTACTTCCGCTCGATTGTCAACGACGCCGGAGAACGCCTGAAAGTACGCCAGATTGAACAATAAGAACAACCAAAAATAGAATATGAAAATCGAACCCGGAAAATATTTCGAAATAGCATATAAGCTCTACCGCATCGACGAGGAGGGCAACGAAGAACTCGTACACGAAGTGACCCCCGACGACCCCGACCGCGTAATCGACGGCGTGACCATCGGCCTCGTCGAAGCCCTCGACAAAGAACTCGCCGGGAAAGAGGCCGGCTACAAATTCAACCTGACGGCTATGCCCGAAGAAGCCTTCGGCCCCTACACCCAGGACGAAATCTACCGCATACCCCGCGAACGCATGACTGTCGACGGCAAGTTCGACGAGGAGATGTTCGCCCCCGGCGAGGTAATACCCCTGCGCACGCCCGACGGCTTCCGTATCGACGGCGTCGTGCTCGAGCTGACACCCACCGATGTCGTTATCGACCTCAACCACCCCTTAGCCCAGGACAAGGTGCGCTTCGAGGGCGAAGTCCTCGTAGTGCGCGACCCGACCGACGACGAGCTCCATCCCAAACATTCTTGTGGCGGATGTTGCGGCGGCGGTGACTGCGGCGGCGGCGACCATTCGTGTGGCGAAGGAGGGTGCTGCGGCGGATGCTGAGTGCCCGTAACATACACAAGCGCTTCGGTGCCCTCGAGGTTTTAAAGGGTATCGACCTCGACATTGCCGACGGCAAGGTGACCACCATTGTGGGCCCAAGCGGTGCCGGCAAGACCACCCTGCTGCAGATTCTCGGCACACTGTCGTCGCCCGAGGCCGGGGGCCGCGTGCTGTACGACGGCGTAGACGTGACCACGCTGTCCGACAAGAAACTGTCGGCCTTCCGCAACCGCAACATTGGCTTCGTGTTCCAGTTCCACCAGCTTCTGCCCGAGTTCACCCTCGTCGAGAACGTCGCCATGCCGGCACTCATCGGTGGCGCCGCCCACCGCGACGCCATCGGGCGCGCCGAGGCGCTCCTCGACCGCCTCGGGCTGGGCGACCGCGCCGGACACAGGCCGTCGGAACTCTCGGGCGGCGAGTGCCAGCGCGCCGCCGTGGCCCGCGCACTGGTCAATAGTCCGCGCGTCGTCCTTGCCGACGAGCCTTCGGGCAGCCTCGACTCGGCCAACCGCGCATCGCTGCACAGGCTCTTCTTCGAGCTTCGCGACGAACTTGGCGCGACTTTTGTAATAGTTACTCACGACGAAGGTCTCGCTGCCGATTCCGACGCCGTAATACGCATGGCCGACGGGCGTATCGTCGGCATAGAAACCAATCAAAAACATAATTAATCTACAATGAAAATTAAGAACTTACTATTCGGCATCGTTGCCGCCACGGGTATGCTCCTCGGCGGCTGCAACAGCCACAGCAACGACGACTACCTCGAGAACTTTGTCGATTTCGTCACCCTCGATTCGTTTTCCGACGCCGGCGCTACCATGACATTCCGCGAGAAAGGCGACTCCCCCTTGCTCACACTGACCACCAACCAAAAATTCCCCGCCGACAAGTTCAAGGCCGGCACGCGCATCGTCATCAGCTACATCACCTCTACGGGCCTGCGTGTCAGCGGCCCCTGCACCATCATAGAGGCTGCCCCGACCGAGGGTCTGGGCGCTCAGGCCGTGACCAAGACCGCACAGGAAACCAACAACTGGGCAACCGAGGCCGTATCGATGAAAGACCTCCAGCGTTCGGGCGAATATATCAACTTTATCTGCATAGGCTCGTCCTCGAAGTCCGACAACTGCATATCGCTCGTACTCGATGCCGCCACCGCCGACAACGAGGTTCCCGAATACCACGTCGTATTCCAGCCCAAGACCGACGGGGCTGTACAAAACTATTACTACTACTGCTCGTACAGCATCAGCGACAGTTGGGCGAACCCCAATGTCAAGGGCGTGAAAATCCACTTCAAAGACACCTCGCTCGGCTCGAAGGTCGTAGAACTCATGAAATAACGAAAACAGCATACTACAATGGATAACAAACCCAAACCCCAGGAACTCAAAATCGAACTCAGCCCCGAAGTGGCTGCCGGCCACTACTCTAACCTCGCCGTGATTTCGCACGGAGCAAACGAGTTCTTTATCGACTTCATCACCGTTGCACCCAACATGCCCCAGGCCAAGGTGCTCAGCCGCATCATCATGACTCCCGAGAATGCCAAGACCCTCTTGTCGGCACTCAACGAGAACGTGCAGCGCTACGAGGCCACCTTCGGCGTCATCGAGCGCAAGATGCCCAAAAACGCCCCCACAAAAGGCGGCATCCCCAACCCGTTTGAAGCCTAATCATTTACCATAGTGACAATAGTGCCTATCGAAATAAAAAGTCGTCGGAGACGACGCAATCATGGTTAACCCCACCATCATTGGTGGGGCAAAAAAGCACTGTATGACAAAATGACCTCGGAGAGGTCGCAAAGTACATGTCACCAAGCAATTGCGTTCTATCCGACGACTACATTCGATAACCATTTTTTGTACACCATCACACACCTAATAACTAAACTAAAAAAGATGCTTACCATCTACAATTCCATGACCCGCCAGAAAGAGGTTTTCAAACCTCTTCATGAAAACATGGTGGGCATGTATGTCTGCGGGCCGACAGTTTACGGCGACGGCCACCTGGGCCACGCACGTCCGGCAATCACATTCGACATCGTTTACCGCTATCTGACCCATCTTGGCTACAAGGTACGCTATGTGCGCAATATCACCGACGTAGGCCACCTGGAGCACGATGCCGACGAGGGCGAAGACAAGATTGCCAAGAAAGCACGCCTCGAGCAACTCGAGCCTATGGAAGTGGTGCAATACTACATGGGCCGCTACCACAAGGCCATGGAGGCCCTCAACGTGCTGCCACCGTCTATCGAGCCTCATGCCTCGGGACACATCATCGAACAAATCGAATATATCAAGAAAATCCTCGACGCCGGCTATGCCTACGAGAGCGAGGGCTCGGTATATTTCGACGTTCCCAAATTTAACAAAGACTACGGCTACGGCAAACTGTCGGGCCGCAACATCGACGAGCTCCTCGCCACCACGCGCGAACTCGACGGCCAGAGCGAGAAACACAACCCCGCCGACTTCGCCCTGTGGAAGAAAGCCGCCCCCGAGCATATCATGCACTGGCCCTCGCCTTGGAGCGAAGGCTTCCCCGGCTGGCACCTCGAGTGCTCGACTATGAGCGAGAAATATCTCGGCGAGACTTTCGACATACACGGTGGCGGCATGGACCTCAAATTCCCCCACCACGAGTGCGAAATCGCCCAGAGCGTGGCCCACAGCGGACACCCCGCAGTGCACTACTGGATGCACAACAACATGATTACCATCAACGGCAAGAAGATGGGCAAGTCGCTGGGCAACTTCATCACCCTCGACGAGTTCTTCACCGGTTCGCACAAGCTGCTCGAACAGGCCTACTCGCCCATGACTATCCGTTTCTTTATCCTCCAGGCCCACTATCGCGGCACCGTGGACTTCAGCAACGAGGCCCTCAAATCGGCCGAGACGGCCCTTGGCCGCATGCTCGACGGCTACCGCCGCCTGCAGGAGCTCAAGCCCTCCGACACATCGACTGTCGACGTCTCGACCCTCGAGCAACGTGCCTACGAGGCAATGGACGACGACCTCAACACCCCGGTGCTCATCGGCGTGCTCTTCGATGCCGTGCGCATCATCAACCAGGTCAAAGACCACACCGCCACAGCCACACAGGCCGACATCGACTTCCTGCGCAGGTTTATGGACACCTTCCTTGTCGAAATCCTCGGCATACGTGTCGACGACAGCGGCGAAACCGGCGACAGCCTCAAGCCCTACCGCGAGGCCGTAAACCTGCTGCTCGAAATCCGCGCCAACGCTAAGAAAAACAAAGACTGGACAACCAGCGACCTCATCCGCGACCGCCTCGCCGCTATCGGCTTCTCGGTGAAAGACACCAAGGACGGCGTGGAATGGAGCGTGTAAACCGAACCACAGATGGACCATCCTGAAAACGACAGCCAATATGCCGGGCTTACCGTCAATAGCGGCGTGGCCCAGCCGCCAATCGTCAACCCCTACCGCGTGGCACGCCGCCGCAAGCCCCTGCCGACGGCCTCCGAGCTTGTAGAGGGCATCCTCAAGGGCAACGTCACCACACTCAGCCGTGCCGTAACCCTGGTCGAGAGCCTTGCCCCCGACCACTATGCCTTAGCCCAGGAGGTGATTGAGAAGTGTCTGCCCTACTCGGGCAACTCGCGCCGCATAGGCATCACAGGCGTGCCCGGAGCCGGCAAGAGTACGAGTATCGACGTCTTCGGCCTCCACGTGCTCAAAGACGGGGGCAAACTCGCCGTGCTCGCCATCGACCCCTCGAGCGAACGCACCAAGGGCTCGATTCTCGGCGACAAGACGCGCATGGAGAAGCTGTCGCAGCACCCCAACGCCTTCATACGCCCCAGCCCGTCGGCCGGTTCGCTCGGCGGCGTGGCGCGCAAGACCCGCGAGACCATCGTGCTATGCGAGGCTGCCGGATACGACAACGTCTTCGTAGAAACCGTCGGCGTGGGTCAGAGCGAGACTGCAGTCCACTCGATGGTCGACTTCTTCCTGCTCATCCAGATTGCCGGTGCCGGCGACGAACTGCAGGGCATCAAGCGAGGCATCATGGAGATGGCCGACGGAATAGTTATCAACAAGGCCGACGGCGACAACATCGGCCCGGCGCAGCTTGCCCAGGCCCAGTACCGCTCGGCACTGCACCTCTTCCCGCCCACGGCATCCGGCTGGTCGCCCGAAGTGCTCACATATTCGGGTTACTACGAACTCGGCATACCCGAGGTGTGGGATATGATTGACCGCTACTTCGCCTTTGTCAAGGCCAACGGCTATTTCGATGCCAAGCGCCACGAACAGGCCCGCTACTGGATGTACGAGACCATCGACGAGCAGTTACGCAAGCACTTCTACGACAACCCCGAAATACAGCAACAGCTTGCCCGGTGCGAGGCCGACGTTTATGCCAACCGCCGCAGCTCATTTGCCGCTGCAAGCCTGGTACTTGCCACATATTTCAGCGAAACAAAGACCGTGCTATGAAATATATCCGCATATTGCTCCTCGCCCTCATGGTGCTTGTAGGCATCACGGCCGAGGCCCGTCGCGTACCGGGCGAGAAAGTCGGTGTCACTGTCGACGAACTCGCCTACGACTTCGGCACAGTCAAAGAGTCGGCCCCGGCCGTGGTGCACGAATATGGCATCACCAATACCGGCGACAGCCCCCTGGCCATCATCTGGGTCAAGCCCAAATGCGGCTGCACCGTGCCCCAGTACCCCCGCAAGCCGCTCAAACCGGGCGAAAAGGCCACCATCAAGGTCACTTTCACGCCCAAAGGTCAGCGCGGCGAGGCCGACAAGGACATCCGCGTCAAATTCCGCAACGGCAAGGGCAAGAGCGAAGAACTCTCCCTGCGCCTTCGCGGCGCCGTCATCCCCGACTAAACCCATGCCCTCTCGTAGGGTCGCGGCTTGCAGCAATGCCACTAACTTAACGATAAAATCATTTTATCTACCCACCTGTAGGGACGCGCCATGGCGCGTCCGGGTTGGCGAAACTATCTTCCTGACATCCAGCGACAAATGCTTTTGATACCCGGTCGCGGCTTGACGCGCCCCTACTGTAAGGTGGTTCGATTATATTATTTTTAACGTTAAATCGTGACATTGCGTCACGCCGCGACCGGGTATCTATTCCATTTATTACCACCATCAAGAAATCCCCTAA
>VSPF01000100.1 GCA_009775195.1 Muribaculaceae bacterium | reverse complement strand
TAATCAACCCATATCCCGTCGACGATGCCACCAAGCACCAGATTACCGAGTGGTATGAGTCGCTGATTGACATGATGCGCCGCGAGGATGTGGCCGAGAAGGGACACTTGCAGATGAACAAGAACATAATCGGCAGTCTTGCCGACCTCAACCGCCGTGTGATGGCCGACCATCGCTTTGTTGACTATCACAAGGAGTTTTATGCGACCTTGCCATATATAGTAGAGTTGCGTGCCAAGGCCGGCGATAACCCTGCTGGTGAAATAGAGACCTGCTTCAACGCTCTTTATGGCTGGCTGCTGATGAAGCTCAAGCATACCGAGGTGTCGGAATCGACAAACAAGGCCATGACACAGATAGCGCGATTCATAGCCCTGCTGTCGAAGTATTTCTACCTCGACGAGCACGACCAACTTTTCAAAGACGAAAAAGAAGAGTAAGGTTAATAATAGATTGATTATGTGAAAAATTTGTTGTAACTTTGTAAACAAGTAATAAAAAAGGAGATAGAATTATGGCAATGACAATAAAGACCTCCCCCGAACTTTGGGGTGAAGACGCCCGAATCTTTACCGAGGAAGCGGAGCGTAATGGCAAGTTGCCAACGCCAAGACTCTCGGATGCTCAACGCAAAATATTGTCCACTATGTTGGAGAGTGCCAAAAGCATCATGTTTCCTCCAAGTAAAGGGTGAAGATGGATGAATTTGTTTTCGTAGAAAACACTTTTATGGATGCCCTATACTAAAGAAGTTGTAGACTATTGTGACCTTTTTTCGTGTGGTGATGAAGATTTAGATGATTTCTTTAGTCATGATGTGTTTTTATACGAAGAGGAATTACTTGGGAAAACTTACTGTTGGATAAACAAGCATAACCAGCGAGAAATAGTAGCAATAGCCACTCTCTCATATGACGGAATTAAGACATATGCGCTTGATAATCCTTCTCGTAATGCTCTTCAGCGTAGAATTCCTCAGCAAAAACGCCATCGTAGTTATCCTGCTGTTCTGATTGGGCGTCTTGGTGTCAATAAGTCGTTTCAAGGAAATGGGCTTAATGTAGGCACCCAATTGATGGATGCCTTGAAATACTGGTTCGTAGATGAGAATAACAAAGCGGCATGTCGTTATATGCTTGTTGATGCGTACAACACTGATTCTACAATTCACTATTATCTTAAAAATGGTTTTAAGCCATTGTATAAAACAGAGCAGAGCGAGAAGGATGCTTTTGGCATATCAGACGGAGATGCTTTGGGAAGCCGTGTCATGTTTTTTGACTTAAAGCTAATCAATGACTTTTGACCATAGAGTTAGGTTCTATAAATCGTGACGATTATTACAATCCATAGCCGGATGGATTTTTAGCCGCCGGATGTTTGTTTCTTTGCATGAAATTTAAAAACATGCATTATGGAAACAACTTTACTGATTTGGTGGGGCGTCGTTGCCCTGTTTATGTTGGTGGTGGTATGGCGGCTTGTCAAGGCCGTGAGTCACCACGCCCACAGCGGTCGCAGAATTATCGGGTTCGCGTCGGAACGCGAGGAGTTCTTTGTCCCCGGCGACCCCGACCCTACAAAAGTTGACGAGTATGGCTATGACGACGACTTCTGAGCAGCCCGTGGTGACAGCCGAGCTTCTGGGCACCTTCCTTTCGCGCTATAGTTCGTGGCTTCTCGGCTCGGGGGCAACATGCATAAGGCTTGAGAAAAACATAGTGAGGATTGCCAGGGCATACGGCTACGAGGCCGAGATGACCATTATGCCCCGGCATGTGCATATATCGTTGTGGCGCGAGGGGTGCGATAGGGTTGCCACCTACATAGCCACTGTCAATCATGCAGTGGTAAGTTTTAACATCAATACGGCCCTGAGCAGGCTTAGTTGGGAGATTGCCGACGGTAAGATTGACTTTGCCACGGCATGCAGCCGGCTCGACAGTGCAGTCCATGGCGATGCACAGAACCCGTGGCTCGTATTGGTGCTTGCCGGGTTTGCAAACGCCTCGTTCTGCCGCCTCTTCGGCGGCGACTATGTGGCCATGGCCACGGTGTTGGTTGCCACTCTGTGCGGATACTATATCAAGCAGCTTATGCTTGCAAGCCATCTCGACATAAGGCTGACTTTTGTGGTTTGTTCGCTGCTGTCGGCAGTCTTGGGGTCGTTCGATGCCTTGTTCGGTGTCGGCACCACGCCTGATATCGCTGTCGGTACCAGTGTGCTTTACCTCGTGCCGGGCATACCGTTCCTCAATTCGTTTAGCGATGTGCTCTATCGTCACTACCTGTGCGCAATCAGCCGGTTTGCCGACGCCCTTGTGCTTACATGCTGCCTGTCGGCAGGTTTGTGCGCCGGCATGGAACTTATGAATCTTAGTATGTTTTGACGGCCATGTATATAGAAATATTTCAAGACGCATTATTTTCGGCGATAGCAGCTATCGGTTTTGCCGCTATCAGCCGTCCGCCAAAGAGGGCATATCTGTGGTGCGCGCTTATTGCCGCTGTCGCACATTCGGCACGGTTTGTGATATTGCATCATGTGTCGCATCCCCATATAGTTTTTGCCACCTTCGCGGCCTCGCTGCTGGTCGGCATAATGGCAGTGCTCATATCGCCGCGAACCAAAATCCCGGCCGAGACCTTCCTTTTCCCATCGTTGTTGCCGATGATTCCGGGCATATATGCCTATAAGTCGTTTGCGGCCCTGGCTTTGTGCCTGTTCTCGGGCCAACAGGAGGCCTTCGAGCACAACTTCTACCTCTTTGCCAGCAATGCCATGACCTGTACGTGCATATTATTAGCCATGGTCACGGGGGCGACGCTGCCTATATTTATGTTTAAAAAAATCGCCTTCCAGGCCACGAGATAATAGGCAAATTTGCTACCTTTGCATAATCATATGGAACTCCGACAGTTAAAATATTTTGTCAAGGTCGCCGAGACCTTGAACTTCTCTGAAGCGGCAAAGGCTCTTGCCGTCACCCAGAGCACCTTGTCGCAACAAATCAAGCAGCTCGAGGAAGAACTTGGAGAACCTCTCTTTATCCGTAGCAGCCACAGCGTGTCGCTCACCGCAGCCGGCACCGACATACTTGCCAATGCACGCCAGGCCATCTACGAGGCCAACCAGTGCGCCGAGCGGATTAAAGACCTCGACAGGCTGGCGTGCGGGTCGCTCAATATAGGCGTGACGTATTCGTTTAGCCCGATACTGACCGAGACCTTGCTCACGTTTATGAAGATGTACCCTAAAATCAGGCTCAACATCTTTTATAAGCCGATGAACGAGCTGATGGAGCTGCTCAAGGAGCGCACCGTCGACTTTGCCCTTGCCTTCAAGCCCTCGCAGCCTGTAGAGGGCGTGGAGTCGCACATGCTGTTTCAAAACAATCTGTCGGTCATAGTCGCCACGCACCACACCCTGGCCTCGCGTGACAGGATAACGGTCAAGGAGTTGTCGGAATACGACCTGGCTCTGCCGTCGAAAGGCCTACAGGCGCGAAATGCCTTTGATGCGATTGTGGCACCATATCTGGCCGGCGCGCATATACGCATAGAGCTAAACGAGGTAAACATACTTCTCGAACTCCTGCGCCAGAGTTCGATGGCTTCGGTGTTGGCCGAGGCTACCATACACAATGAGCGAGGGGTAAAGGCTATACCCCTCGACATACCACATAATGAGATGTCGGGATGTGTGCACATACTCCGCGACTCTTATCACAAGAAATCGATGCAGGAATTTGTGCGCCTTCTCAGCGAGTCAATTGCCGTGAGAGAACGCCAGAACGCATGGCTTTAGTCGAGCGTGATTAATTCATCGGGGGCAAAATCGCGTGGTGCCGGGCGCCCTATAACCTCATCCCATCGCATGGGCGATATGCCGCCGCCGGGACGCTTGCAATAAATATTATCTTCTGTAAAAGGTTCTCCTTTGGTAATCGGGCGTATGGCCACGATGCTCTTGCGGGCAATGTCGATATTGGGCCGTTCGGCATCGGCGGCTTCCTTTACACCGTCGCCGAGGGCCGCCTCGGTACGCCGAATGGCACTGACGAGTTCGGCAAGCTGCCACGGTTCGAGGCTGGCTCGATGGTCGGGGCCGGGGAGGTTGCGGTCGAGGGTAAAGTGTTTCTCGACGATTCGCGCCCCTCGCGCGACAGCGGCCATGGCGATGTCGGTGCCCACGGTATGGTCGCTGTAGCCTACGCCGGCGCATCCGAGTGTGGCAAGGGCATCCATGGCGCGTAGGTTGACCGACTCGTAGGGGGCAGGGTACTGGGTAGTGCAATGTAGCAGCCATATCCGGCTGCGCGGAGTGCCGGCTTTTTCGAGTATGTTTACGGCATCCTCTACCTCGGCAAGGCTTGCCATGCCTGTCGACATGATGATTTTTGCCCCGAGGGCACCGATTTTGCGCAGATAGGGCAGGTTGGTTATTTCGCCCGAGGGTATTTTCCAATAATCCATGCCGATTTCGGCCAGGCAGTCGATTGATGTCAGGTCGAAGGGCGTGCTCATAAAGCCGATGCCTTCTCGGCGGCAAAGCTCTGCAAGCCCGGCATAGTCACTGAGGGGCAGGTGTATGGCCTTGCACATTTCGAGCTGGCTCTGCCCCGACCCTGTGGTTTCTTTCTGGTATTCCGCCTTGGGGGCGTATGTCGAGATGACGAGCTCGGGCACGGCGGTCTGGAACTTTACATAGTCGGCCCCGGCCTTGCGGGCCTCGGCGACCATGCGGCGCGCCATGTCGAGGTCGCCGTTGTGGTTGACGCCGGCCTCGGCGATTATTATTACTTTGTCAGCGTTCATTTTTGTTCGGGATAAAATACCACGTCGGCGAGGTAGCGCACGGTCTCTACACCCGGGGTGGCGTGTTGCACCGGCAGTGCCTCGCCAAGACAATCGGCAATAATCAGCCCGGGCAGGTCGACACCGGCGTGTACCGACGCTACGGCACCGCCGCCGAGGCGTGGATTGATTTCCATAATCATGAGATGGCCTGTGTCGAGGTCGCGGAGCAACTGCACAGTCACGGCGCCGCGAAGGCCGGTAGCAACGAGTGTGCGGCGCACCAGGGTGTCGATTTCGGCATCGGCCAAGGTCTCGGTCCTCACTACCTCGCCGCCCGACACCTCGCCGCGCAGTCGCGGACTGACGGCGGCGATTTGGCCGCTGCGCATGCCCACGTAGCAGTCGACGGTGATTTCCTCGCGGTTGTCGAAGCGTTGTTGGATTAGGTATTTGTCGTGCCCGGCACCAATTATGCGGTAGAGGTCGCGCAGGCTGTCGATATTTTCCAAGCCTTTAGAAGCCGAGCCAAAACGGGGCTTTGCTATCAGGTGTCCGCAGGGTGCGCCCTGCCGCCATGTGGGGGGGATGGGCAGGCCGTGACGCTCGAAGAGCTCGGCCGCAGCGATTTTGTCGAACATGCAGTCGGCCTGTTGGCGGCTGCTGACGGGTGCGAAAACGTCGCTTGTGGCGTTGGAGGCGGCAAAGTCGGCGGCGACACCAACGGCGCTGTCGACAAAGGGTATGATGATGTCTATGCCGTGTCCTTCGACTAAGCGGTCGAGGTCGGCAAGTATGGCCGGGTCGCTCCAGCGCAGCCCCTCGGTTACGTCGCCCTCGGCGGCTATGGCCGAGTGCGCGTCGAGCTCGTAGGCATGTATGGCGCAGTCGAGACCGCGCTGTGCGGCGGCAGCCTTGAACATACGGGCCATCGTCACGCGCTTGGCTCCGCCGAGAAAGAGGAGGCTTATGCGGCCGTCGTGTCTGAGTGTGCTCATCGGTTGTAGATATCGATTTTGTATTTGGCAAGGTTTTCTGGCTTTACAAACCAGTCGATGGTCTCTTGCAAGCCCTGTTCGAGTGTGTGCGCCGGGCGCCAGTCGGTGAGGGTGGTTATAAGTGTGTTGTCGCCGCATAGGCGGTTGACCTCGCTTTTGGCCGGGCGCAGGCGTTCGGGGTCTATGACTTCCTCTACCTCGCGGCCCATCAGCCGTGCTATGGTGGCCAGGGTCTCGGCCATAGATACCTCTCGCCCTGTGGCGATATTGATGTCGCGCCCTTCGATGCCCGGGGCTTCGCCGAGGGCGATGAAGCCGGCGGCGGTGTCGGTCACGAAGTTGAAGTCGCGTGTCGGCGTTAGGTCGCCGAGGTGTATCTTGTCGCGGCCCGATGCTATCTGGGTGATAATCGTGGGTATGATTGCGCGTGCGCTTTGTCGCGGGCCATAGGTGTTGAAGGGCCGGGCGGTGACTACCGGCAGGTCGAAGGCGTTGTAGAAGCTCTGCGCGATTGCATCGGCCCCGATTTTAGTGGCCGAGTAGGGCGACTGCGGCTGGCGCGGATGCTTTTCGTCAATCGGTACGTATCGCGCCGTTCCGTAGACCTCGCTGGTCGAGGTGACGACTATGCGGCTGCAGGAGGCATCGCGCGCTGCCTGGCACATGTTGAGCGTACCTTTTATATTGGTGTCGACATAGCTGTCGGGTGCCGAATAGCTGTATGGTATGGCTATGAGGGCGGCAAGGTGGTAGACGGTGTCGATGCCACGGCATAACTCACGGCAGAAGTCGGGGTCGCGCACGTCGCCGCAGACTATCTCGAGGTCGTGGCGCGGAGCAAGGTCCTCGAGCCAGCCCCAGTTGTTGAAACTATTGTATTGTGCCAGGGCCCTTACCTTATACCCTTTGTCGAGAAGTGCCTCGGTAAGGTGTGAGCCGATAAAGCCGTCGGCGCCGGTGACAAGCACTTGTTGTTCTGTTACCATGTGCGTTCGAATTTATATGTTATCACTTTGCCCCGGGGGTCGGTGTATACCCATGTCATACGCCCGGAACTCAGTTGGGTTATAGTCACGTCGATAGTCGTTTTTGCCGGCATGTCGAGCCATTCGGGAGCCTGGTACGTGCCAGTCCCCGGCGCGTAGGTGTCGTCGCCGTGCGTAAAGTCGAGACGCATGTTGTCGTCTATGCGCTGCCAGGTGCCTACGCGCTCTATATATATCAGCTCGTCGGCATGGTAGTCGAAACGGACTATGCCGCTTTGAAATGCGACCGAGGTATATGCCCCCGGGTCGAACTCCTTGGGCGTGCCGTCGACGCTCATCTCGGTCATGAGCCATGCGCCGAAGAGTTTGCCTATATGGCCGTTGTTCTGCGTGCACCCCGAGAGCAGTACGAGCGTGAGCAGTAATGCCGGTATGTAGATTTTTGCTTTCATTTCTTGCCGAAGGTAAAATTGCCTTTATACGAAACCCCCACCATCGCGCCGAAATTGTTGCCTCGCAGCTTGCCGGCGTCGAAGGCAGCCTCGGCAGTCAGCGACAGCCCACTCAGCCTGCCCTGCGGCGTCCACCTGGCCGAGACAAGGGCCGACGTGTCGCTGATGCGGCGTGCCGGGGTCCACCCGGTACCGCCGGCGCGCTGGTAGCTCACCTTGGCGGTATACTCCCATTGAGGGGTGACATTGCCGCTGACGGCGGCGTGGAAGCCCCGTGCCCGCGTGTGGAGATACTGAGGGTAGCCGTTGCGGTTATAGAGGGGCGATACCAGGAACGGTGTGCCTATACTCATGCCGTAGTTGGTGTACGGGCCGTAGTATGCGTTGTTGTAGTAGTCGTCGGCACCTGTCGCCTTGTCGGTGATGGTGGTGCCGGGGCTGTCGTCGGGGCTCCAGTGTATAGGCCCTGACTGGTTGGTGAAATCGAGGTATTCGACCACGACCTTGTTGACGGGCCCGCTCTTGGCAAAGTTGTATTGCAGGCCCCATACGCCGTCGAAACCGTTCATGCGCCCTATGCCCGAGCCGTCTTCCCACGGCCATTCGAAGTAGGCCGTCAGTTCGGAACCGTTGGCAAAGGCATAGCGCGCCTTGAAGTCCCACGACCCGAGCGAACCGCCCTTGTAGTAATCCTCGCCGCCCTCGGTGGGGAAGAACATATCCCACAAGTCGCGTATCTGGAAACCTCGTTCTATCGTCTCTATAAACTTGCCCTTGCGGTATTTTTGTGTCGTGCCGCCGAAAAACGCGCCTGTCTGCATACCCACCGTCACCGACAGGGGCTGCGACGGCTTGGTGCGGAAATAGCAGCGTTTGTAGGTGTAGCACATCTTGTCGGTGAAAACGCCGGTGTAGTAGTTGAATGTCTTTTCACGCAGAGAGCCGTCGAACAGGCGCCCGTACATGATTTCGCCGTCAATCTGTACCCAGCCGTTGGTCAGCGGTATATCCTGGAAATCGACAAAGCCGGCGGCGACGCCAGGTATGGGCCGGGCATTGTTGCTGCGCGTCAGGTCGCCCGACGACAAGGCGTCGTCCACGATGCCCGAGTGCCGTTCCTTCATTCCGGCAAGGAGGTACACGCCGCGATATTTCACCTCGCCGTAGAGCTGGTGCAGCCTCAGGGGAGCCTGGCGGTTGTGACGTTCGCCCCACGAATTTGTCGCTTCGTCGTAGAGCGCATATGGTGCGGCTGTGCCATATCCGGCGATATATTCTACCCCGGCACCCCACGAAAAACGGGTGTCGAGACTCATGCGCTTTTCGAGCCTGCCGTCCTGCCATATTCCCGAGGCTCCGGTCACGCGCCCATATCGCCACGACCCGAGCATATATGGCGCAAGGTCACCCGTCGACCAATTAGCCAGCACCGAGGCCTCGTACTCCAACGAAACCCCTTCCCGGGCAGAAGCCGCAACTCCGGCCACCGCCAGCAGTATGGCTGATAATATTTTCGTTTTCAGTCTTATGTCCATATCTTAAACGTTGTGCCATCGGGCTGTAATATGATATTCAAAAAGCCCCTTGTTACAATTTCTTTTCCTTATGATTTGGGAATTTACACTTGAATACTCCAGGGTGTAAAGCATTTCTTTGATTATATTGTCAGTATCCACAAAGTTTCCGTAAAAAGAGGAATTGCCCAAAATGTAGTGGATTTCCGCCCCGTCGTTTAGGCGTTTTCTCAGATTAGACAAATGAATAAACATATCGTCAAAAAATTTAAGGACATATTGCGACATCGTTTTTCCATTTTTACCGTCGGCAGCCTCAATTTGTCTGCAACTTTCCAAAAGACAAGAGGGGAGATTATCGTTGACAGCTTTCCAAGTGCTGAGTTTACTTGTTGCAGAACCCCATGTGCCACCAATGGCTTTCCAGTCAAGTTCGCCGGCTTGTTCGCCCGACTCGAGAAATCCAAGCCAATACATGTAAGGACGTAATTCACGAATATAACTTATCCTGTTAGGATATGGGGGAGATGTAATAACCAAGTCGAATTTGGCAGAATCTTCCGATAAAAAACGTGAGTCGCCGAGTATAATTTCAGCTTTGCCATTTATACTTTCTTTTGCTGATTCGACGATGGAAGATAGAATCTCGGTAAATAACATTATTATGTCGTTGTTCGTCAAATCTTGTGTATCGTCCTTGAAAGATACTGAGATATGATTAAAGTCAGCGGCCGAAGTCTCTATAACAAGTCTGGCAAATGCGACCCATATCAGATTCTTTACGCCATATTTGCCAGGTTCTCCCCATTCCGAACTTATGTATCGCCTAATGACTGCTAACGCGATAATGGTTTCCTGATTCCACCAACGTTCAATATTCTTCATTGGCGGAATCCAATCTTTGGCAGATTGTTCCGAAAAGGTAATATGTGCCAAGTCTTTGGTTACCTTTTCAAAGGCATCGTGCAACTCAATACTATTAAAATTTAATGACTTGATAGTCCCAAACCAGGCTAAAAATGGATTTATTTCGTAAAGAATACATTCCATCCCGAGCTCGGCTGCGACTATCCCGGTAGTGGCCGTGCCACAAAACGGGTCTAAAATTAGACCTCCGCCGAAGTTCCTGTCCTCAAATAGGTTTCTATTGGAGAGTAGTTCTTGGACCAATTTGACAGAATATGCCGGAGTGAGCCTGAGCCATCCGTGCCGTCCGAGCTTTTTATTGTATTTGAAGGTATAATCACTTCGCTGTTTCATTGACATCAAATAAATCCTTTAAGACTGAATGTATGACCTCTTTTATCAAAGCTGAATTACGCTCAAAAAATTTGGCTAAGTCAAAATCTAAGACGATTTTACAAAATTGGAATAACGAAGTTAGAGAGTTTCCCTCAATATTACCAACAAGAATACCACATTTGCCATTATGGTATCTAAGCGCGATATCGGTGTCTATTTGTGACGAAAAAACGGTAAAGACAGGTAGATAGCTTTTAGAATAAGCCACGGTTGCATTATCTAAATCGGCATTCTGCCGCTTGCTGTCCTTGCTTTTATAGCCTTGTCGTACTTCGAAGACGACGCCTTTTAATTCACGAACATCAATATCAAGATATTCCTGATAATTTTTTACCCATTCGATAGTTCGTTTCTTCAACGCCGCATTTCTGATGTCGGCAATCTCAAGTCGGGCATCAAGTGATAAAATTTTTCTTTTGCCTGATTTGGTTGTGGCTTCATAAGACCATTGGGCTGAAGAATAATCATCATACTGGGCCTGCTCAAAAATTATTTGGCGGAAAAGGCGTTCACAGCCTATCCCTATTTGACGGTATAATGATGTCATACTGCCGGCTGCTTTATGTGCTGAGTAGAGATATGGTGAGTCCAACCCAATCCATGAGTAAAATGGGTCACTATTATAAAGCTCTAAAAAATCGGATAGCGAGAACCCTTCTTTTTTAGAGTTGTTGCCAAAATGGGGCTGGTAGCCAGCACATTCTCGAAGAGGGCTTACGAATAACTCAACGAGGTCTTTGTCAGTACTTGTCATTAACCGGGAGTCTTTATATTGGCAAAGTTACGATTTTTTTATTAGTTGTCAATCTTTTGTTTGCAAATCAGCGGCGGAGATAGGTGCGTTTGACGCGGGGGCTGACAGAGGTGAGTATTTCGTAGGGTATGGTGCCGAGGGCGTCGGCAAGGACTTCGACAGGCTGCGTGGGCCCGAAGATTTCTACCTGGTCGCCTACGCGCGGTTTGTCGACGCAGACGTCGGTTACGTCAATCATGCACTGGTCCATGCAGATATTGCCTATGGTGGGGCATGACACGCCCTTTACAATAAACGATGCGTTGCCGTTGCCGAGGTGTCGGTTGATGCCGTCGGCGTATCCCACGGGGATGGTGGCTATTATGCTGTCGCGCCGTGTGCGGCC
>VSPF01000010.1 GCA_009775195.1 Muribaculaceae bacterium | reverse complement strand
AAACCTGTCGGCCACGACGGGTGTGCAGGTCGATGGATGCGGAGTGAGATTCCCGGCGAAGCCAATGACCATCCCGGCCGGGGCGGTGTGCAGATTCCCCGTCAACAGCGCCGGCATACGCTATGCCACGGCGCAGCTCACAGCCCGGCGCGACGGCAAAATATATCTGGAGCAAATACCCGGCATACCCACCGAAATCGCCATCGGCAAGAAGGTGCTCAAAAACGTGAAGGCCTTCGGCCCCGACAAGCCGGTCTATGGCAATATCTACTTGCTGACCTCTGCCGAGGCCGAGCGGTTGTTCCTTGCCGACGAGGCACCCCTCCCGAGCGTGCAGCAGCCTACAATCACCAAGGTAGCCGAGGCCGGCGCACCGCGAAAAATCACCATCGGTGCCCGCAATGCTGCCGAAGCCCCCTGCGACAGCGACTTCGACAACGCGGCCAGATATGTAATCAGCACCCTCCCGGCACCGGCCGACAGGGTGGGCAGACTGCTCAAAATCGAATATCGCGGCGACGTGGCGCGGCTATATTGCAATGGCAAGTTGCTCGACGACAATTTCTACTACGGCCGTCCGTTTGTCTACGGCCTGTGGCGCTTGCCCGACGACTGCACAGAGCTCGAACTCAGAGTCTTGCCCCTGCAGCCCGACATGCCCGTCTACTTCCCCGCCGAAGCCGACACCACCCCCGGCGAAGAAGTAGTCAAAGTCGAGATATTGTGAACCGTATAGCGCAAAAATCATAGAGTTTGCCCAGGCATTGAAATAGGAATTTTGGACACTCAGCGGCGACTGTTGCGAAAAATGCGATTTTTTAATAACTTTGCATAGAATATCAAACTTATTTATAATGAAAAAAATTACCCCTCCCTTATTTGCTTTGCTTATAAGTCTGTGTATGACCTTATTAGGCACAAGCTGCTCCTCTGACGAGCCTGGAGATAATCAACAACAAACAAATAGGCATCCGGCAAAAACCAACATCCAAAACGCAAGCGCACTGATAGTTTATAACGGCGATAACGACTCTCGCTCCATTGATGGAGAATTCGACCGCCCCGGACTATATAAGTTAGGCTCCGACGGCAAAGTTTCGATGGTAGCCATCTATTACACTACCGATGAAGACGGCAACAAAATCGAAACCCAACATTCGCTCACAGTCTACCCCGGGATAATTCAATCGTGTTCGAAAAACTACATATTCTTGTATAACTGCACATATTTCGACGAAGACGGCGCCATAGCGTCAGTTGGAGCCTCGCATCTCCTTATCCACAAACTTAACGGTGATATCTATGATATTTCCCGTGTGATAGATGCATTCCCAGCCACGAACTCGGTGCCATGCTTTTATGAAGCGTCTGACGGTTCGTTGCTGATTTACGATATTAATAGCCCTGCCAACGTGGGTCGCATTACCATCGCCGACAAAAAAGCCACATTCACCCAGCTCAACAACGGCCAAGGTTTCTACGGCGTATCAGGCTACCACACCAGTGTAAACACTACCTCATCAGGTCTGATTTTCTCCGCAGACCCGGGCCTGGCCCCCGACATGGCCGTGCTCTTCCCCAATAGCGGCTATGACTATCTGGCAAGCCATGCCATTCCTGAATTATCAAATATCCAGACCACCCACCAGATGTCGGGACCATCCGTCAACGGTAACTATAAAGCCTTCATCTGGCTTAATGGTTCGCCCGTTGCCCTTGTGCGCGAATCTTACTACACCCAAAATGATGCCAATAAAAGCTTCATCGAAAACTTCATCGGTATCATGAAAATCAACGTGGGGAACCAAGCGGGACAAGTCACATTCAGCCAAGGAGCCACCCAGCATATTATCGATGAATTGCACGAAACGACGCTATACGGCGGGGCTGCCATCGGCGACAACCTTCTCGTTGAAATCAGTAAGCCGGGTACCAGCCGAGCATATCTTGTATATAATTCCAGCACCGACAAATGGGTAGATATGGGTTCGCCAATCAAATTCCTCAGAGATAATATCGGGCTAATCCCACACGCCATATTCAATGGCCGCGCATGGATTGTCGATATCCCAAAGGGGGCTCGCGGAGGTAAAGTCTGGTGGATAGACCCCGCCAAACAACAAACCGGAAGCCTGGATATAGACCTTGCAGGCGTAGACGTGGAATCTATCGAAGAAGATTATCAGTCAGGGCGTCTGATAATCCACGGTGTGCGCCGCACCGACAGCTACAACTGCGTCCTCACCTTTGACCTTACCAACGGCAAATCGGAACTGACGTTCTCATATCCCAACATAAAGAGCTTCAACCTGCTGCTTCTGAGCTGACGCTCATTTGAGAAACCACGAAGGACAAGAAAGTATATCAGGAATAATAATCCACGAGTATCCTCGGAGATGATGCAACCGGCAAAGAACATGCAGGTTACATTCTCTGCGAGGATACTTATCTTATGGGGTTCAGGAACGCCTATAAATACTCAAAATCGCGTTTTAGCCACAAAAAATAGTTTCTATTTTGACTTTCTTATGAACCAAGAGTAAAAAATCGCGTTTTTTTTATATCTTTGCGATTATAACTAAAAACCCGAAATATGAAGAAATTTCTCAACGAGTTCAAGGAGTTTGCCATGCGAGGCAACGTGGTCGACATGGCCGTCGGCGTGATTATCGGTGCCGCTTTCGGCAAAATCGTGACGTCGCTTGTCAACGACATCATCATGCCCGCCATCGGCATGCTTACCGGCGGCATCAATTTCTCAGACTACAAGTGGGTAATCCAGGAAGGTGTCAAACAAGGCGAGGAAATCGTCACCCCCGAGGTGGCTATCACCTGGGGCGCATTCGTACAGACGATTTTCGACTTCGTCATCATCGCATTCTGCATCTTCGTGGCCATCAAGTTCATGAATAAGCTCAAACGTCAGCCCGAGCCCGAACCCGAGGCCCCGGCTGCTCCTGCCGAGCCTGCCGAAGAAGTGAAACTTCTCACCGAAATCCGCGACTTGTTGAGCAAGAAATAATGCGCCCCGGCACGCCGCTCTACCTCATCGGCTTTATGGCCTGCGGCAAGACGACACTTGGCGAGGCCCTGACATCACGCATGCCGGGGCATCGCTTCGTAGACCTCGATGAAGCCGTAGAGGCGATGGCACACAAGACAATCCCCGAAATTTTCGAGCACGACGGCGAGGCGGCGTTCCGCGCCCTCGAGTCGGAGGCCCTGCGGAAGTTTTCGGAGCCAGGGGCCATAATAGCCTGCGGCGGCGGCACCCCCTGCCAGGGGGGCAATATGGACTTTATGCTCGCCACGGGCACGGTTGTGTGGCTCGTTGCCGACGACGATGTGACCATCCGCCGCCTGCGCCTCGCCCGTGGTCAGCGGCCCCTCGTCGACAAGCTGCTCGACGACAGCGACGCCCTGCGGCAGCAGATTGCCGCTCTCAAGGCCAAGCGCGAGGCGCACTACAGCCGCGCACACCTAACCTTCGACTCTAACCGCCTCGAAGACGAGGAGCAGATTGCCGACAGCGTAGAAAAATTTATGTTAATGGTTAAAGGTTGGCACAATGCGGATAAGAGGAAATAAAAAGACATATAGACAAAAGACACAAAAATATTTATGTCCTTTTTTTGACTTGTTGACTTTATGTACTTTTATCTTAGCGGCTCACTTTTAAACATTAACCCTTAAACTTAAAAAACCAATCATAGTGGACGCACCGATACCATTAGAAGAAGTACTAAAAGCCACCACGGTCACACGTCAGGCTGTCATCGGCCTGCCGGCCTCGCGCGGCATGCTCGACCACCGCTTCCCCCTCACTCCCGAGGGTGCCGGCATGCTCGTGGCACGCGGTTTCAGGGTGAAGATGGAGCGCGGCGCCGCCGAGCACATACACTACGGCGACAATGCCTATGCCCGTTGCGGTGTCGAAATCACCGAGCGTGCCGCCACCCTTGCGGCCGACATCATCGTCTATCTCCCGGCCCTCGACACCGCCGACGCGCGCATGATAAAACGCGGGTCGCTGCTGCTTACCTTCATGCATGCCGACGAGGGCGACGCCGAGGTGCTGCGCATACTCCTGCGCCGCCACGTGATAGCCCTTGCCCTCGAACTGCTCACCGACGATGCCGGGCGCTTCCCCTTTGCCGACATACTCAAGGAAATCGACGGCCGCGCGGCCATAGCGATTGCCTCGTCGCTGCTTGCTGATGCCGTCCACGGCAAGGGCATACTGCTGGGCGGCGTTGCCGGCGTGGTGCCCTGCGAGGTAATGGTCGTCGGAGCCGACATGGCGGCGATTTCGGCGGCCCAGACAGCAAAGGGCCTCGGTGCCATCGTAAACATATTTGACAACAACATCTACCGCCTGCGCGAGGCCCTGCGCCTCTTAGGGCCGGGCGTGACCGGGTCGGCCCTCCACCCGCGAGTGTTCGAGAGCGCGTTGCGCAGTGCCGACATCGTGGTGTCGACCGATGCCGCCGGGCGTGCCGGCATAGTCGATGCATCGCTGACGGGCGTGATGAAACGCGGCGTAATCTGCTTCGACCTCACGTCGACGCCCGGGTCGGCCTTCCCGTCGCTTCAGATTATCGACCTCGACCTTGCCTCGCCGTCCGACAACACGTCGGGGCCCACGCGCCTATGCTATGTCAATGCCGGAAACGCCGTGCCACGAACCGTGGCCATGGCACTGAGCAATACCTTCGTGACCATGCTCGACGACATACTCGTATGCGACGGCGTGGCCAACGCCCTCAAAATCAACGCCGGGCTCAGGTCGGCAGCATTCACGTTCCTTGGCAAGTGCGTCAACCGCCGCGTGGCAAGGCTCTTGGGCATACGCGCGGTCGACATCAACCTATTCCTGCAATTCTCATGACACAGCGCCGCAAGTTTTATGTCGTGTGGGAGGGCCGCAACCCGGGCATCTATGACAACTGGACTGATGCCCAGGAGCAAATCGACCATTTCCCGGGCGCGAAATACAAGTCATACGACGACATCGACGATGCCACGGCGGCATTTCGCGGCGACCCACGCGAACAACTCGGGCTCATACGCGCACTCATACAGCGCAAGCCCGACTACAATCCCCTGGCGCCGCGCGACTACACCACCCTGCCGGGCATACGCCTCGACGCCATCGCCGTCGACGGGGCCTGCGCCGGCAACCCGGGCCGTATGGAATACCGTGCCGTGCGCGTGGCCGACGGCAGCGAGGTGTTCCATATCGGTGCCAACCAGCCGCTTACGGGCACCAACAACATAGCCGAATACCTCGCCATGATACACCTTGCGGCCCTGCTTGCTCGCGAGGGCGATTTCACCACCCCCATCTACACCGACTCGCGCAACACCCTTGCGTGGCTCAAACGGGGACATTCGAAGACCACGCTCGCCGCCACGCCCAAGACCGAGAAGACCCTGGCCCTGCTTGCGCGTGCCGACGCATGGCTTGCCGCCAACGGCCCAATCCGCAACCCCATCATAAAATGGCCCACCGAAGAATGGGGCGAAATCCCCGCCGACTTCGGCAGAAAGTGAAAATCTATAATCAGACATCAAACAATGACCGAACAGCAATACGCAGATTTACTTGATAGTCTAATCGCAAAACAAAGGAAAGAATGTCGATATATTGAATTTAAAAGCAATTATCAAGATGCCAACGCCTTAGGCGAATATATCTCTGCTTTATCCAACGGCGCCACATTGGATAATGAAGATTATGGCTACCTTTTTTTCGGTATTGATGACAAAAGTTTAGAATTAATAGGCAGTTCATTTGACCCTTATTCTCAAAAATTTTCATTTAGATTAGATAAATCCACAAAAAGTCCCAACCAATATCTTGAATTGGGTCTCAGGCAGTATGTCACCCCAAAAATCAATTTCAGTATTGATATCTTTACATCAAATAATGGAAAACGAATAGTTGTCTTTAAGATTCCGGCAGCACGTGAAGAACCGACATACTTTATGGGGAAAGCGTATGTGAGGGTCGATAGTTGTAAAACCGATTTGCGCAATTACCCAGAGTGGATGCGGCAAATATATAATTCACGGCGAGACTGGAGTGCCGAAGTCATTTCTGATGCAACCATTAACGATTTGCACCCGGAGGCTATCGCCATTGCAAAACAAGGCTATAAAGAACGTAATCCCGATATTTCGGAAGATGTAGACAATTGGACTTTAGAAACTTTCCTTGACCGTGCCAAAATAACAATTGACGGGAAAATCACAAGGACAGCCCTGCTTCTGCTTGGACGCCCTGAATCAAGACACAAAATAGGACATATAGCCCAGATTGTCTGGCAACTAAACACACCGACAGAATCTCCAGGAGAAGTGTTTGATATTCCTTTTATTATATCTACATCGAAGGTATTGGGCAAAATAAGAAATTATCAATTCAAGATATACCCTAATACATCGCTTATCCCTGCTGAGATTTGGAAATATGATACCCGCAATATTCTCGAAGGGTTACACAACTGCATTGCTCATCAAGATTATTTAAAAGATGAAAGAATTGTTGTAACAGAAGAACCTGATAGATTATTATTTGAGAATGGCGGTTCATTTTTTGAAGGTAGATATGAAGATTATATCGAAGGAAGGAAAACACCACGTAGATATCGTAACCCATTTTTAGTAAATGCGATGTTAAATATCAAGATGATAGATACTCGAGGCTTAGGCATACACTGGATGTTCGAAAGACAGCGCAAAAGTTATCTACCTATGCCTGAATATGATACATCTAATCCTGATTCAGTAAAACTTATAATACCTGGAAATATCATTAACATGGATTACAGTATTATGTTAATGAATTCAACAAATCTTGATTTGTCAACTGTATATCTTTTAGACAAGGTTCAAAAGCATCAGTCTATATCGGATGAGGCCATTCTTCTTTTGAGAAAAAAGCATTTGATAGAGGGACGTAAACCCAATATATATATCAGCAAACAGGTAGCTAAAATCACTCATTCCGAAGTAGAATACACAAAAATGCGAGGGCTGAGTGAAGATTATTATCAAGAAGCAATACTTAATGCTTTGCGACAACACGGACCATTGAAGAAACAATTCTTTGTTGATTTTCTATTTGACAAACTTCCTGAAAACTTAAACAAAGTTCAAAAGCTTGCAAAAATTAAAAACTTGCTTTCAAAACTCCGTGCTCAAGGAAAAATTTGTTATTCAAGAGATAACGGTTGGGAGCTGTTTAAATAACAATGGCCACATACCGTCAACAAACGTTAAGTAACCGCAAAAATTGTAAAAAGCCCAATTCACAAAAGCAATAAATATATAATTTTCAACGTATTAGCTATAAGTATTACAAACGATTATATCCGAATTTAACCAAGACTTAACCAACATTTAAACCGAAAGTAAATAATTACTACTATACATACCCAACATGAAACTGCTCAATATCCTGAAAAATGACCCGTGGCTGGCGCCTTACGCGCCGGCTATCGAGGGACGACACGAAGACGTGCTACGCAAGCTCAAAGAGCTTACCGCCGCCTCGGGCACACTCGACGATTTCGCAAACGCTCACAAATATTTCGGACTGCACCGTCAGAAAGACGGCACGTGGATTTTCCGCGAATGGGCACCCAACGCATCAGCCATAACACTCATCGGCGACTTCTCGGGCTGGAAAGCCCTGCCGGAGTTCAGGCTCCGCCGCGCCGGCGGGGGCCTGTCGGGCGTATGGGAAGGCACCTTCCCGGCCGACGCCATCGCCGACGGACAGCTCTACAAGATGCTTGTAGAATGGCCCGGCGGCAGCGGCGAACGCATACCGGCCTACGCCACACGTGTGATGCAGGACCCCGACACACACATCTTCTCGGCCCAGGTCTATGCCCCCAAACGCGCCTTTGCATGGCACGACAAGGGCTTCGAGCCCGACACCGCGCCGCTGCTCATCTACGAATGTCACATAGGTATGGGCCAGCAGAAGGAAGGCGTGGGAACATACGAGGAATTCCGCAAAAACGTGCTGCCCCGCATAGAGAAAGACGGCTACAACGCCATACAGATTATGGCCATACAGGAGCATCCCTACTATGGCTCGTTCGGCTACCACGTGTCGAGTTTCTATGCCGCATCAAGCCGTTTCGGCACGCCCGAGGAGCTTAAAAAACTCATCGACGATGCCCACAAGCGCGGCATTGCCGTAATCATGGATATCGTGCACAGCCACGCCGTCAAAAACGAAAACGAGGGCCTTGGGCGCCTCGACGGTACCGTAGACCAATATTTCCACTCCGACCCGGCCAAGCGCGAACATCCGGCGTGGGACTCGCTGTGCTTCGACTATGGCAAGGACGAGGTGCTGCACTTCCTGCTCTCGAACTGCAAATACTGGCTCGAAGAATATCATTTCGACGGCTTCCGCTTCGACGGGGTGACCTCGATGCTCTACTACGACCACGGGCTTGGCAAAGCCTTCGGCAGCTATGCCGACTACTACGACGGCGGCCAGGACACCGACGCAATCGTCTACCTCACACTCGCCAACATGCTCATACACGAGGTGAAGCCAAAGGCCATCACCATCGCCGAGGAGATGAGCGG
Source organism: Muribaculaceae bacterium (assembly GCA_009775195.1). Taxonomy (GTDB): domain Bacteria; phylum Bacteroidota; class Bacteroidia; order Bacteroidales; family Muribaculaceae; genus CAG-873. Next base: position 21,818 of record VSPF01000010.1, on the reverse strand, counting down.
TATGCCCGGCCTGGCAATCCCGTTTAAAGACGGCGGCATAGGCTTCGACTACCGTATGGCAATGGGTATACCCGACTACTGGATTAAGACCCTCAAGGAGAAAAAAGATGAGGACTGGCACCCGACATCAATATTCTGGGAACTCACCAACCGCCGCGCCGACGAAAAGACCATATCGTATGTCGAGAGCCACGACCAGGCACTCGTGGGCGACAAGACCGTGATTTTCCGCCTCATCGACTCGAAGATGTACTGGCACATGATGGTGGGCGACAACGATGCCGACGTGGCACGCGGCATGGCCCTGCACAAGATGATACGCCTCGTGACCCTGGCAACCATCAACGGCGGTTATCTCAACTTCATGGGCAACGAGTTCGGCCATCCGGAGTGGATTGACTTCCCCCGAGAGGGCAACGGCTGGAGCTACAAGTATGCCCGTCGGCAGTGGGACCTCGTCGACCGCCAGGACCTGCAGTACCGCTTCCTCAACGCCTTCGACAACGCCATGATAGAACTCGTGTCGCACGTACACAACTTCCAGGCCAAGCCTATCCAGAAGCTGTGGGAGAAGGACGACGACCAGGTACTCGCCTTTATGCGCGGCGACTATGTGTTCGTGTTCAACTTCAGCCCCTTCAAGAGTTTCGACGGCTACGGCATCCTTGCCCCTGCCGGCTCGTATGTGTCGGCCCTGTCGAGCGACAACCCGGCCTTTGGCGGCTTTGGCAACGTCGACGAGACCGTGACACACTTCACCGTTCCCGACCCGCTCTACGAGCCCGCCGGTCTTGGCCGACTGATGCTCTACCTGCCGGCGCGCACGGCCATCGTGCTCCGTCGCCGCCGCGCACGCAAGGCTTAAACTGTCTGCACAAACCGAACCTCGCTTAAAATGTAAAAACCGGGGTATCAACGATAAAGAGGGTGCGTCAATCTGGAGTTGCTCCATTTTGACGCACCCTTGTCGTTATGTTTCATCATCGATAGACTCCTTTACTATAAAACGAGGCAGGCAAATGGTTCCTCAGAGCTTTGGCAATCTTAAAAATCTTTAAATACAGATACAATGTTTCAGATACCGGCAAAATAGTTATATATTTGCAAATATTTCCAATGGAAATTAATTAGGCCGTCCATGCGACGACTACTAAATTTAGAAATATAAGACCAACCCGACATTTGCGACAGCTCCTTAACCCTCAACCTTAACCGAGCTTGCCAAAGTTAGTTAAAACCAATATACTGTAAGCATATTATGAAGTACATCATCGTGGGCGGCGTGGCCGGAGGAGCCACAACAGCAGCCCGTCTGCGCCGCCTCTCCGAGGACGCCGAAATTATCTTGTTCGAAAAAGGCAGATATATATCCTACGCCAACTGCGGACTGCCCTACTATATCGGCGGCACGATTGCCGACCGCGAAAAACTGTTGGTGCAGACCGCTGAAGGTTTCTCACAGCGGCTTAACGTGGATGTCCGCACCGAGCAGGAGGTGACAGGCATCGACAGGGAGCATAAAACCGTGAATGTCCGGAGAGCCGACGGCCAGACCTATACAGAAAGCTATGACAAGCTACTACTCTCGCCAGGAGCCACGCCTGTCAGGCCGCCGTTGCCCGGCATCGACAGCGAAGGCATCTTCACACTGCGCAACGTCGACGACACCGACCGCATAAAAGCCTATGCAGACAGCCACCGTGTGCGCCGCGCCCTCATCATAGGAGGCGGATTTATAGGGCTTGAAATGGCCGAGAACCTCCACGACACAGGTGCCGAAGTCGGAATTGTCGAGATGGCCGACCAGGTAATGGCCCCCATCGACTACTCCATGGCTTCAATCGTACACGGCCACCTGCTTGAAAAAGGGGTAAGGCTCTATCTTAAACAGGCCGTGGCAGCCTTCGAGCGTACCGACAGCGGCATTAAGGTAAAATTTGCCTCGGGGCGCGAGATAGAGGCCGACATAGTGATACTCAGTATCGGTGTCCGCGCCAACACCAAGTTGGCGGGGGATGCCGGGCTCGAATTGGGTGAAATGGGCGGCATAAAGGTGAACGAATACCTGCAGACAAGCGAGCCGGACATCTACGCCGTAGGTGATGCCATAGAATATCCGCACCCCTTGACAGGTAAACCATGGCTAAACTTCCTCGCCGGGCCGGCCAACAGACAGGCACGCATCGCGGCCGACAACATGCAGCTCGGAAACAAGACCCGCTATGAGGGCGCAATCGGTACATCCGTGGCCAAGGTATTTGACCTCACGGTTGCCGCCACGGGGCTTCCTGCAAAGAGGCTCAAGCAGTGGGGCATAAGCTATAAGAGCGTGACCATACATCCCAACGACCATGCCGGATATTACCCCGGGGCGCAGATGATGACACTCAAGCTTGTTTTCGACCCCGGAAACGGCAAGCTCTACGGCGCACAAATAGTGGGTCGCGGCGGCGTGGACAAGCGCATCGACGAAATCGCCCTCGCCATCAAGCACCACCACGGCATATTTGAGCTCATGCAGGTCGAACAGGCCTACGCGCCCCCATTCTCGTCGGCCAAAGACCCGGTGGCCATGGCCGCCTATGTGGCAGAGAACGTAGTGACAGGGCGTATGAAGCCTATATATTGGCGCGAGTTGTCTGGCATTAAGCCGGGTTCTGCGACACTGATAGACGTGCGCACGGCCGACGAGTACGCCCTCGGCACCCTCCGGGGAGCCATAAACATTCCGCTTGACGAGATGCGCGGACGGCTCGGCGAAGTGCCGCACGGCCTGCCGGTCATCGTATTCTGCGGAGTCGGCCTTCGCGGCTATCTTGCTCAAAACATTTTGCGCATGAACGGTTTCGACGATGTTAGAAATCTCATAGGCGGTCTGAAACTATACCGTGCCGCGACAGCCGCGCTGCCCGACCCAGCTCCCTTCGGCAAGTCGGAGTATGCAGACACTACCGTTGCCCGACATCGCGAGACCGGCAAACCCGCGCTGACACTCGATGCCTGCGGCCTGTCGTGCCCCGGCCCAATCTTGAAACTCAAGCAGAAAATCGACAGCATGGACGAAGGCGTGCTGCTTGAAGTACGAGCCTCTGACCCCGGTTTTCCGCGTGACGCGCAGGCATGGTGCGAATCGATGGGGCACACCTTCGTGACGAGCGACGAAGACAAGGGAGTCTACAGGGTGCAAGTGATGAAAGGGAACAATGGCATACCGCAGCCCGCAGCCGCCACGAATGGTACGGCACAGGCCGGCATGCCGCTCCGCGACGGAAAGACTTTTATCATGTTCAGCGACGACCTCGACAAGGCATTGGCAACCTTTGTACTGGCCAACGGGGCGGCCGCCACCGGCAAGACAGGGACACTATTCTTTACCTTCTGGGGGCTACATGTAATCAAGAAGTGTGAAAAGCCGGCAGTGTCGAAAGATATTTTCGGCAAAATGTTCGGTATGATGCTGCCTGCTGACTCACGTAAGCTGAAGCTGTCGAAAATGAACATGGGAGGCATGGGCCGCCGCATGATGCGACACATTATGCGGCGCAGAAACATCGACTCGCTCGAGGCCCTGCGCCAGCAAGCCATTGACAACGGCGTTGAATTTATAGCCTGCCAGATGTCGATGGATGTGATGGGCGTGAAAAAGGAGGAATTGCTCGACAACGTGACTATCGGCGGCGTGGCCACATACATGAACCGTGCCGAGCAGGCCGGCGTCAACCTGTTTATCTAACTATGCGCGATGGAAAAAATAAAATCTATTTGCCTGATGTGCGACATGATGCGCGGTCTGGCCCAAATGGAAAAGCAGATGATGGAGCAGCACGGACTTACGCTGAACGAAGCCATGGTGATGTGCTGTATCGCGGGCGACACCGTTAGCGCATCGCACATTTGCGAACAAACTGGGCTGATATCCTCGCACGGCTCGAAGGTCATAAGGCGAGTGGAAGAGAAGGGCTACATTGTGCGCATTCTCGGCGAGGCCGACAAAAGGCAGATGTTGTTTTCGCTGACAGCAGCAGGTAAAGCAATGATTAAATCACTCAGGGAAACTCCCATAGATGTGCCAGAGGCCCTGCAGGCCTTGATTCGTTGAAGGAGAACGGGGGTGGGCAATAGCAAACCTTAATTGCGTCGTCTTCGACGACTTCTCATTTTAATACACCCTCATAAATATATGGAGAGCCGGGGTTGATGCCCGGCTCTCCCTGTCTATTTAAGGTATAATGGTTTATCTTACTACAACTTTGGCTGTCAGGGTGTCGGTGTCGGTTGTGACTGTGACGAGGTAGATGCCGGGGGCGGCGGCAACGGTGGCGGTTGCGCCGGCGTCGAGCTGCTTTTCGTCAATCATCATGCCGTTGGCTGAATAGACTTCGGCACGGGCCTCGACAGGACTTGCAATGATAATCTTACCGTCGGTGACAGCTACGCTTGCAAGGGTTGAGGCTACATTGCCGAGGGAGGTCAGCACCACGCTAAAGTCGGCCTCGGCAGGGGCAGTGGCCACTCCGGCGGGGGCAAAGACGGCAACAACACCGGCCTTGTGGTCGCCGGCCTCGAGGTCTTCGAACGTATAGGCGGGTTCGGTCACGCCTTCCTTAACCTTATTACCGTCAAGATAGATATCATAGGTCACCGACTCGTCGAGGCTACCGGGAACGACTGCCCTCCACGTCATAAGCGCGGTAGCGTCGGTGACGGTGACCGCGAGGCCCGACGCATCGACCACGTTGGGTGTCATTGCCAAAGCACCGAGGTCGGTTGCTGCGGCATAGACCGCCGTGGGCAGCTCCATATCCTTGAAGCCGTGGGCTGCGACAGCGAGAGTGTAGCTAAGGGCCGACTGCATGACAGAGGCGGCAAACGAGCCGTCATCGGCTGTGGTGGCTGCATAAATCACATCGCCAGAAGTTAGGCTTACCTTTGCACCGGAAACGGGGGCTTCCTTGTCGCCGGTCACCTTACCCACAACGGCGACTGCTTCCTTATCGAGAGTCAGCACGGCCACGGGGAGGGCCATGAGCAGCTCGGGCGAACAGGTCGCGAGATTGATGGCATTGTCTGACGAGGTATAGACAGTGTTGCCACCGGCAAAGTTGAGGAACTCCGACACGATAAAGGCCGACGACTTAGTCTCGACAATGACGCGCAGGTTGCGACCATCGTAAGCAAAAGACTCGTCGAGGGCAAAATCGAGCAGCGCGTACTTGCCGAATGTACCGTCGGGTGTTGTCTTGGTCAGGGTGACAGTGCCATCGTAGACCTTCGTCATATCGGCAGTGTCGAAAGCCTTGCCGGCCTCGGGACGGAGAGTCTTCTCGGTATCGGTGAGCTGCATGTAGATGCGCACATTCTTGTCGGCAACGCGGTCGGCGGCTATGGTGTAGGGGAAGCCTATGCCGGCAATCTTGTCGCCTGCGGCGAGACCTAACTGCCCGGCAGTATAGATAAACTCAGAATAGCTATTGTTGTCGCCCGTGCGCATGGGGATGTTCGAGCCCGAGCGGTCGGCGTTGAAAGTGCCTACAACCTTGGTCGCATTTATTTTCTCGGCTTCGACGCACACATCGAGGGCCGCGCTGTGAGCCTCGTAGTCGCCTACGGCAACGACAGCCGTCAATTTGCCGGCCTCTACGGCCTTGTGGGGAGTGAACGTAAAGGCAATCTCGCTTGCTTTCTCGGCAGAGTTCGACAGCGCGGGCAGAGCCGTCGCCTCGCCGACTTTTTCACCGTCGATAAATATCTGAGCCGTGTAGTCGGCAGCGGCGAGGTCGCTTGCGCCAAGGTTTTGCAGACTCAGGGTGGCCGTCATGGGATAGTTGACCATACCCTTGGCATCGGCTGTGAAGCCGTGTATATACAGGTCTTTGTCGACCTCGACGGCCTTGCCGCCGGTAAGGTTGTCGATATTGGCATAGAGGCCTTCTACGGCGATATACCTGTCACCGGCAGGCACAGGCACCTCGTAGGCGGCAAATTCCCACTGAGTGGCAGGGAAGGCCGTATTCTCGTCCTTGCTCGACACCTTTGCCACCTCGGTCCAGTTTACGCGGTCGTCGGAGGTATAGACAGTGAGCTTGCTCTCGGTCCATGTGGCCCAGCGGCCCAGCGACATTGTCACCTTGCCACCCTCACCAAACGACATGAGCGGCGAAATCAGCTTGCCGGCCGAGCTTGCCGACGTGGCCGAGCGCATGGCCTCGCCCATGCGGTCATTGCCAATCCATGCATCCTTATTTTCGAGCATCCATCGCGCGGGCAGTTTCTTGCCGTCAAAGGTAGCAACACATGTTCCCTCGGGTACCGAGGCACCATAATAATGGATTTTCGAGGGCGAGGGGGCTATGCCGTCGCTCTCGATTTCGATATTTCCGGCCACGGCACCGGAGGCACTGATTGTAAATGTCACAGGCACCTTCGCACGCGGAGCGATTGACAAGGGCATGGTCGCGTCGGTCTTGACATTTTCGGGCAGGTTGAGCGAGGTGATATTCAGCTCCTTGCCGCCGAGGTTGGCAAACTCGAGGGTCAGCTTCTTATCCCCCTCAAAGGTCTTGAGGTCGATATAGTCCTTTACCTCGGCACCGTCGAGGGTGATGCCGAGTATGGGCGCGAACACCTCGACGCGCACGGCGAGGGCCGTAGAGCTGGCATGACGCGAAATATTCTCGACACACTGCAGGTTGAGGACTTCGGCCTCGGTGATTTTCTTGAGCTTCCAAGGCTGGGTGAACTTAAACTCTGTCACATCGCCCGGCTGCATGTCGACCCCGATAGGGAATGTGCCGACGGTGGTCATGCTGTTCTGCAGCTCGATAGAAAAATCCTCCTGGTCTTTAGATATAGGTATGTTGCCTCGGTTGGTGACCTTGATACTGAAGTGCAGGTCGGCGTTGCCCTTCTCGTCGGTATATACCGTGGTGCCGTCGAGACAGGTAAAGCCGGTCATCTGCAAATACTGCACCTGGGGTATGCGCGCTGTGGTGGCGCTGAACGAGTCGAAATAGACGTTTTCGAGCCTCAGGCCGAGGATAGTCCAGTCGGCGACGTCGAGCGACACCTTGACCCAACTGTCGGTCGGGATTGAGACAGGGTCAATCACTATTTCCTCGCCCTTGCTATAGGTAAAATCGAAATTATCGGTGCATTTATATATGTTGACCGAGGGCTTCCATGTGTTATAACTCTCTTTGCGCCCTTTGTATTTCAGAAAGAACTCTACATGGCCTTTTAGCTCGGGAGTGAGGATGAGGTCGTCGGTCTTATATGATACGCCGCTCTCGTCGTCCCAGGTCTCCTGGTACTGCACACTGAAGACCTGGCTGTTGACCGAGCGTTCGTCGTCCATACCGCCCAGGCCCTCTACACGATATGTATCAATCGTGCCAAGGTTTGTGATATCGGGAATACGGTGCCAGCCTATTGCAAGCTGGTCCTTGCCGGTGGCGACATTATCGAACCCTTCGAAATAATTGTCGACCTCCTTGATTTCAATCTCTGCCGAGGCGTCGAAAGCCGTCCCGGCGAGAGCGACGGCGCACACGAGGGCGCACGTTTCGCGTAATAGTTTTTTCATAAGCAGAATTGATACTTTATCCTTTACTGTTTATCTTTTTGCTTCGCAAGAATTTACAACATGTGTCAAAATTCTTACCACTCGCAAAAGTATAAAAAATATTGCCAAGGCAAAAATTTTTTCGATAGAAAAATGCCATTTTAACATATTAACTTTGGCGCGTTGCCATATTTTATCTATTTTTGTGGCAAAAATGTATTTTTTAATGAAAAATTTTGCCAAGATACTATCACTCATCATATTTTCGCTTACTCCGTGCGCAAGCATGGCCGTGCCGGCCCACCCGGGAACGCGCACAATTATTAATCCTGACGGCAGCACAGTGACACTGCGCCTTCTCGGCGACGAGTATTGCCACATGACAGTCGACGGCGAAGGATACCCGATGTCCATTGATGCCCGGGGCAACTGGCGCCGCACATCGACCGCCAAAGCACGCATGCCGCGACGCACCAAGCGCGTGACAGGCGAGGTCAGCCGTACATCGTTCCCCCGGACGGGCAAGGTGCGTTCGCTGGTCGTACTGGTCGATTTTCCCGACGTGCCGTTTGCTACCGCCGACATACACCGCGAGGTCGACGAGATGCTCAACCTGCCAGGTTTTGACCGACGCGAACACATAGGCTGCGCCGCCGACTATTTCAGGACGCAGTCGATGGGCCTTTTCGACCCGGAGTTCGATGTCTACGGCCCCGTAAGGGCATCGCATGCGTCGACATATTACGGCGAAAACGACGCAAACGGCGACGACAAGCGCGCCCACGAACTTGCCATAGAACTGTGCGCCAAGCTCGACAGCGAGATAGATTTCAGCCGCTACGACCTCGATAATGACGGCCAGATTGACAACCTCTACTTCTTCTACGCCGGCTACGGCGAGAACTTTGCCGGCAACAAGGCATCGTGGCTGTGGCCTCACGCGGCCCATATCGACGAATACGGCGTTCCGGCCTCGAGCCGCACATTCGACGGCAAGGTACTCAACAGTTATGGCTGCTGCGCCGAGCTATACGGCTCTACCGGTACCGACGTGGCTGCAATAGGCACCTTCTGCCACGAGTTCGGCCATATCCTCGGACTGCCCGACACATACGACGTCAATTATTCCGACGACGGCAGCGGCAACCATCCCGACCAATGGGACATTATGGCCTCGGGCTCCTATCTGCCGGCGACTCGCAACTGCGGCGCCGTGCCCGCCGGATATACCGCCGTAGAGAGGTGGCTACTCGGCTGGGCCGACCCAGTCGAAATCACAGCCCCGCAAAGCGTGGCCCTGCCGCCGCTACAGGCCACCGCGCAGTCGGCACGGATTTCGACCGCCGATGCCGACGAGTTCTTTATCGTCGAAAACCGCCAGCAGTCGGGCTACGACCGCTACATACCGTCGCACGGGTTGCTGGTATGGCACGTCGACCGCCGAAGCAGTGCAACCGTCAACGTCACTATCGCCGGCGACAACAAGACCATCAGTTGCGCCGATGCCTGGGACCTGGAGTATAATGCCGTCAACAGCAATGCCGCCCATCAGTGCCTCGAAATCGAAAAGGCCTCGGGCAACGACGGCAGCAAGTCGAGCCTCGACACCCCATTCCCCGGGCGCCAGATGCGCACATCGTTTACCGACGACACCGACCCGTCGATGCGCTCATGGTCGGGCACACCGACGGCCAAGCCGGTAACAGGCATTGCCGAGCGCGACGGCATAGTATATTTCGACTTTATGGGCGGAACCGCTACCCCGGTCAGAGCAACAGCCCTCGCCCCGGCCGAGGTGTCGGCAACAAGTTTCGTTGCCCAATGGCAGGCTCTTCCCGAAGCTGCCGACGGCTATACCATAACGCTATTCGGCGTAGAGCGCAGTACCGACAGCGATGCCATGACCCTCGACAGCGATTTTGGCAGTCTGCCCGAGGGCTGGAGCCTGACAGGCGAGGCATCATATAGCGGCAGCAAGATGACCCTCGGGGGCAACACTGCCTCGAAACTGACCACGCCCCGGCTCGACCTTGCGCGAGGCGGCGCACTCACCATCCGCGCCGCCCAGGCCGCGACCTCTGCCTCGACGCTCAAGGTTTATGCCGACGAAACGCTTATCGACCAGTACATACCCACGGCTACGGCCTCGGACTACATCATAACAATACCGCCAAGCGAGGCCACGACGCTCTCCATTGCCGTAGACCGCCGCAAGAGCATGGTTATCGAGCATGTCGCGCTGCGCCAGGATGTCGACCGCGTATCGCTGTCACGCATCGAGAAAGTTACCGAGAGCGGCACAAGCCATCGCTTCGACGGCCTCGATGCAGACCGCGAGTATGCCTACCGCGTGGCTGTCAACGGCTATGCCGCCAGCGAGTCCGACGATATTTTTGTCACGCTCAGTGGCTCAACGGGCATAATAGAAGTCAATGATACTCATGAAGCAGCACAGTATTACAATCTCCAAGGCATAAGAGTCTCTAATCCGATAAAAGGCAATATCTATATAGTTAAAAGAGGAAACAAAACTTATAAAACCAGATTATGAAAAAACTTTACACAGCTCTCATTCTCGCGGGGGCGGCCCTGACAGCCTCCCCGCAGCTTACGGCACAGACGACCGACATGCCGTATGAAATCAGCTTCACATCAAGCAACTACAACACATGGACTGCCGTCGACGACAACAAATATCCAAGCGAGGCAAACTGGAAAAACCTCGCATGGATGTGGAATAACAATTCATGGTGGTATAGCCTCACCTCGGCCGGTAAAGAAGCATCGGACGACTGGGTAATATCACCGGCCTTTGCAATCAGCGAGGGTACACAATACGAAATCACCTACCGTATCGACCGTTACACTGGAGACAAAATAGAAGCAACCCTCGAGCTTGTCGACGGCCTTGAATCGCCCAAGGGATTACAAACCATCGACACTTGGGAAATCAATGCTGACAAGGGAAAAGATAAGACTGTAACCTTTACCGCAAGCACAAGCGGCAACCTACGCTTCGGTATTCACATGACAATGATATATCCGGGTTCGGTTAGTAAAATTCAATTCAAATCATTTGCCATCAAGGCGCTGTCGAAGGCCACAGCCCCGGCAGGTGTCGCAGCCCTCGAGGTTGTGCCCGGCGCGAACGGTGCAGCAACGGCTACCATCAACTTCAGGACCCCGGTAAAAGATGCCGAGGGTAACGACCTGACCGGCAATGTAACCGTCAGCCTCTATCGCGAAGACGAGGCTACGCCCTTCTTCACCAGCGCCGCCCTTGCCCCCGACACCGAGTCGTCGGCTGTCGACTCCGAAGCCCTCACCGGCGAGACCTGGTATATCGCCAAGGCAAGCAACGACGGCGGCGAGAGCGTAGGCGTACGCGCCGACGCATGGATTGGCGAGGACGAACCCCTTGCCGTTACCGACCTCGCTGTCACCACCGGAGCGAAACCCACACTGACATGGACAGCCCCCGCCGGAGGCGTACACGGAGGCTACCTCAACGCATCGGCACTGAAATATACCGTAAGCCGCGTCACCGACGGCCAGTTGACCAAGGCCGGCGAAACGACAGGCACCGAATTTACCGACAACGACCTCGACGTGACCAAGCAGGCAAACGTATCTTACCAGGTAGTAGCCATGAGCGCCGCAGGTCTCGGAGCCGCCGCCCAGAGCAAGGCCGTCAACGTTGGCCCGCAGTTGGCCCTACCCTTCGCCGAGTCGTTTGCCAACAAGAGCTACACCACCTCGCCCTGGATGCAGGAAACCGTCAAAAACGCCGACGGAGCCACCCGCGAGCCGGTATGGGAGCCGATTACCAGCCGCACAATGGAAGTCGATGCCACCGACGATAATCCCGACGGCGTTACCGTGACTATCGCCTCGCAGGACACCGACCAGGGCCTGATGCAGTTTACCGCCACAGGCCAGTGGACAAACTATTGCGAGAGCCGCCTGGTAATGCCGGCAATCGACTTCAGCACCATGCAGAACCCCGTGCTTACTTTCTATATCTTCCGCGAGAGCTGGAGCAGCCTCGACCCGGCCACACAAAATGGCCGTAACGACGACTATATCACCGTGGCCGCACGCAGCGACAACGGCGAGTTCGTAGCTGCCGAGGGCGAGTTCCACCGCTATGGCAGGCAAAACGACTGGGAACTTTGCGAGGTTCCCCTATATGCCTTCGCCGGCAAAGACCGCGTACAGGTGGCATTTGTAGCCCACGGTGTCGGCAACAAGATGTATGTCGACAATATCAAGATTGAAGAGCGTACCGCCCACGACCTGGCCGTGACCGACTTCTATGCCCCTGCGCGTGTGCGCGTAGGCGAGCCCTCGGGCATCAACGTTACCGTAAAGAACAACGGCGGCTTTACCGCAGACAGCTACACGGCCGAGCTATACAAGGACGGCGCCAAGGTAGAGACAGCCAACGGCACGGCCATCGCCCCGGGCAAGACCGCCGTAGTCACCTTTGACTATACCCCGGCCAACGGCGAAGAAACTGCCGAGGCATCATTCATGGCAAAAATAGTTTATGCCAAAGACCAAGACCTGACAAACAACGAATCGCAGGCCCTGACAACGGCCCTGACCGCCGCACTGCTCCCCGCAGTCAACGACCTCAAAGTCGCCTTATCGGACAACAAGCTGAAACTCACATGGAGCAAGGCCAACTACCTGCCGGCCGAGACACTTGTCGAGGACGACGGCTTCGAGACATACGAGCCGTTTGCCATCAACAAATTCGGCGACTTCACAAGTTATGACCTCGACGGCAAAATCACCGTGCCTATTACCGGCCTCACCTATCCCAATGCCGGCGAGAAGATGGCCTGCCAGGTCATGACCCCTGCCCTTACGAATATCGACCCCGAAGAACTGGGCCTGTGGGCACCGCATAGCGGAAGCAGTATGGTCATATTCCCCCAGGCCACAAGCGCAAGCGGCGACCACGCCTCTAACGACTGGCTCGTACTGCCCGCACTGAGCGGCAACGCACAGACTATCAAAATGTGGGTTCGCTGCGTAAATGCCGAGAACTATCCCGAATATATCCTCGGCTACTACACCACCACCGGCAATCCCACCGATGCCGACGACTTCCTCCCCTGCCCCGGTGCCGAGGCTGCCTACGCCGTACCACAGGCATGGACGCAGATTGACTACACCGTTCCCGCCGGAGCGAAATTCTTCGCCCTGCGCCATACCTCGCAGATGGGCTATATGCTCATGCTCGACGACGTGACCTACCAGCGCGCCATACCGGCCATCACTCCCGACGGCTACAATGTATATTGCAACGGCGTAAAGGTCAACGAGGCCCCTGTTACCGAGTGCGCATACGAGCACGTGCCCGAGGCCGGAGAGTGCAAATATGCCGTCACCGCCGTCTACGGCGATGCCGAATCGACCGCCAGCAACATCGCCGAGCTGGTATTTACCGGCATAACAGGCGTTGGTGCCGACAGCGAGGCTGCCGAATACTACAACCTCCAGGGCATCCGCGTCGACAAACCGTCGAACGGTGTGTTTATCCGTCGCCAGGGCGACAAAACAAGCAAGGTCATCCTCTAATATGAAAGTAACGACAACCATCCTCTGTCTCCTTGCCACTGCCATGGCAGTCAATGGCGCAGACCTCGGCACCCTCAAGCCGGGGGCTCGCCCTGCCGTGGCCGCGCAGGGCCGGGAATTGCCGCGCAAGGCTGCCCTGCCGGCAAAAGCCCCGGGCAAGGCCAATTTCTACGTCCTGTCCAGCGACAACAGCGGCACACGTCTCAGTTCGTTCACTGCCGGGTATTCATCGGTGCTAAGCACCGTCATGGACATCAGCAGTGCCTCGGGTTATGCCGGCACCTCGGTCGGCGGCGACTTCTATTATTGCGACTATAGCGCAAACTCGTCGGGAGGAATCACGGCGGTAAACTGGAACTGCGTCGACGTTGCCGCCAAGTCGGTCACATTTACCAAATCGCAGACCACGGCCAACGCCGTGTGCATGGATATGACCTACGACGCCTCGACCTCGACCATCTACGGTATGTCGGCCATGGCCGACGTACTGGTCACCATCGACCCGGCCAGCGGCAAGGCTGAATTTGCCGTCGAGACGCTGCCCTTCTACACCTTGTCGGCCGACGCCGGGGGGCAACTCTACGGCATACTCCTCGAGGCCGACGGCGAGGCCGCGCTCTATACCGTCAACAAGCTCACCGGCCAGGCCGTCAAGGTCGGCAATACAGGCGTAAAGATGCTCACATCAGACGGCTACGCATATTTCCAGACAGCGGCTTTCAGCCGCAACGACGGACGCCTCTACTGGCTCACTCCGTCGGCATCGGGTACCGACCTTTACCGTGTCGACGTAGCCACAGGCCGCGCATCCATGCTCTGCACCCTCGAAACTCTCGAAGCCCTATGCCTCTTCGACCTGCCCGGCGAAGTCGACAGTGCCAGTCCGGCACCGGTATCCGACATCGTGGCCACAGCCGAGGGCATGAGCGTGCGCCTCGATTTCAAAGCCCCGTCGACCACGGCCGGTGGCGATGCCCTCGCAGTCCTGTCGGGCATCGAGATTTATCGCGGCGGCGACATCACGGCGGTATACAGCATCACTAATGCCGAACCGGGCAAGAGCTATACATGGACCGATAGCGAAGCCAAGGCAGGGTCGAACACCTACCGCCTCGTGGCCGTCAACGACAAGGGCGAAAGCCTGCCGGCATACGCCACTGCATTTTGCGGCGAGGACTACCCCGTGGCCCCGGCATCGCTCACAGCCACTACGGGCGACAACGGCTATCCCCTGCTGTCGTGGTCTGCACCGACCAAGGGCCTCAACGGCCTCGACGTAGACCCGGCGAAGCTGAGCTATAATATCTATCGCGATGTCTTTGGCAGCGAGGAGCTTATAGCCACAGGCGTGACTGCCACAAACTACACAGACGCAGACCTCGACATGTCGCGGCAGGCTTACCCCTACTACTATGTCAGTGCTGTCACCAGTGCCGGCGAAGGGCCGAAGTCGCTGCCGGCAGGCACACACACAGGCCCGGCGTACAAGCTGCCTTTCGAAGAAGCATTTACCGAGGGGGCCCCGGCAACAGCACCCTGGACCATGCAGTCGCTGGCCTTGGGCGGCGCATGGGAAATCGGCATCGTGAGCAACGCTCCGGGCACCGGCCCGTACACCGGCGCCGCCATGTTGATTTTCAAGGGCTTTGTAGGTGTTGCCGAGGGAGCGGAGGCACGTATAGTGACGCCGGTACTCGACTTCGAAGGCGTCAGCCCCGAGCTGCACTTTCATTTCTTCCATGCCGATTTTGGCGACGACATGCACTTTGACGACCATATGCTCGTAGAGGTATCGGTTGACGGGGGCGACTTCGAGCCCATCCCCGGGGCCGACCTCTATCAGTACACCGCCAACACTCGCTGGACCGAGTACACGTTCGCTCTCGACAAATATGCCGGCAAGAAAAACGTATGCATAGGCTTCCATGGTATTTCAGCCGCCGGAATGGACCTCGTTGTCGACAATATCCGCGTCATAGCCCGAGAATCAGGTATTGACGATATCGATGCAGCCGCACCTGTCGAATACTACAACCTCGAAGGCCTGCGCGTCGACCGTCCCACCAACGGCATCTACATCCGCCGACAGGGCTCTAAAACCGACAAAGTGTTGATAAGGTAACGGACTATCTTACAACAACATATTCCCGGAGATGTGCGCCGTGAACATGTACGGCACACTCTCCGGGGATATTTGTTTCTTTATTGTTCATACTTACCAACTTGTAAAACATAAAAGACTTGATGAGCTTGCAAAAATTGAACTTTTAGAAATATCTTTCAAAAAATTTGCGAGGATAAAAATTTTAGCTTAACTTTGCACCGCAAAACCACGGTACCATGGCCGAGTGGTTAGGCATCGGTCTGCAAAACCGAGCACAGCAGTTCGATTCTGCTTGGTACCTCAAGAGCCTTGTCGACAAAATCGACGAGGCTTTTTTATTTGCACCCGGCGTAATGATGATATGAAGAAACATAAGGACATAAAGGCAAAAAATGGGGTCAATAATTGCTCCGCCCTCAAAGAAGTCATCCTACCCAAAAATCTCGAACGCAGCTACTACCGCTTCACTGATTGTGCCTCACTGAGCACCGTCGTATTTCCGGAGAACTTGACAACCCTTGCCGCACGCACTTTCACCAACTGCCCGTCGCTAACCGACGTAACATTACCCGCAACGGTGACGAATATAGGCAACGAGGCTTTCTACGGCTGCCCCCTTGCACAGGTGGCAATCCCAGCCGGCTGCACAGTGTCGTGCCCGTTCGTTCTGCCGGCAGATGCCGTCAGCCGCAGTGCGCAATTGTATACGGTCGACATTGTAGAGGTTTCCGGCGATTTTGTAAAAATGAAAGTGACCGCGAACATCACCGACACCGACGGCACACCACTGCCCCTCTGCGCCGTACCCAAATACGGCAACTTGAAAACCGTCGCCATCATACAGCCCGAAGCCGACGGCGTGTTTACAATCAACCGCCAGTACACGACCGACGACGCGACACACGCGCTCAATACCGTATTCTTCAGCTACAACGCGGCTGTGGGCAGCTATATGGCCGGGCCGCAAATCGATGCCAACGTAAGCACCCAGTCGTTCTTCAGGACCGACGTGTCATCGCTCTCGGGCATTGGTGCAGTCGATGCCGCAGTCAACGACTGCCCGGCTGAGTACTTCGACCTGCAGGGACGGGCCGTAGACCGCGACAATGCCGCCCCGGGCCTCTATATTCGCCGCCAAGGCTCGACCTCAGGCAAAGTCGTAATACGGTAAATCCCGGCTGCAGATATGAAGAGACATAAAATCAAAAGGGCAAAAGGGACATAAGGAGGCATCAGAAATGAAAAGTCGTCGGAAACGACGCCTTCATATATAACTCCACCATCATTGGTGGGAACCCTTAAGCACCTGCGATAAAATGACCTCGGAGAGGACGCAAATGACACGTTAGCAATCTTTTGCGTCCCCTCCGAGGACTTTTGACTATATCCATAATATGCCTTCTTTAAGATGCACTTATAGAAGCTATTTATTTTGCACCTTATTTATTATTAACAATTATTAACCACCAAAGTCGGTCATAATCACTATTTTTGCGAAATCAAGTCGTTTGACTTTAACAGACATATAAGAAAAGCGTTTATTGCGCTTTGTTCGCGGTTCGCAGAAATCTGGCAGTTTCGAAGAGCTATAGTCACGGACAAAGCATAAATAGAAGCTACGTGTAATGCGCGAACTCCGTTGTTCCGTGCTTGTCTGCCCATGGCAGACCGGCGCGGATTACGGGTTTGGATAAAAGCGTGGAGTCTATTTTTGCCCGTTTCACTATAGCGGTTAGCCAGATGCCATGCGAGCGGAACGAGCATCAATAGGCTCTCGCTCTTTCTTTATATAAACCAATCCGAGACCAGAGCCTCCCGGGTATGAAAAGAGACAATATCGCTACTTATTGTCGGGGCTATAATTCCTATACAAATAAACCAACAAAATCAAAAATATGAATAGACTATTAATCTTTTTAATCATGCTACCATTTGCAATGGCAGCTATGGCGTTTACCTATACTGTAGACGGTGTTGAATATGAATGTGATAGTAGTAAGAAGACGGCTGTCGTAACATATTTTAAAGCTGATGGGAGTACCGGGGCAGATATTGTAATACCGGAGAAAATCAAAGCCAGAATAAATCAATATGTTGATTTCACAGAATATACGGTGACCAGTATAAACCTTGAACACTTGTATGTTAATCACGATAGATATAAATTTATCAAAAGCATCCACGCCCCATATATAGTGTCATTTTCTTCAAGTGCGGCATTACCCGAACTGACTGACTTGGAATTTGGAGATAATCTTGAACGGTTATATTGTACCATAACACCTACCAAATTAAAAACCATTAAATGGAATCCCAAGACCATAAAGGTTGTCACAGGTATATTTTATAACAACAAAGAGATTAATTTTGGGAAATTGGTATTCGAAAATGCTACAACTTTGCATTTTGAAGGTTGCACAAAATTGAAATCTGTAGATATGGGGAAAGTCCCACTCACAGCTAAGGGTATCTATTTTAACTTTAAAAATTCGGGGTTGACTCAAATCACTTTCCCGGAAAAACTTCAAATGATTTATGAAGGTGCCTTTGAGGGTTGCTCGGAACTATCTCCAGGATTTAACGGAGACTTATATCTACCAGAGACCTGTACTTTTATCGGAACTAATGCTTTTAAAGGATGTAGCAAATTAAAGGGTGTGGTAGCATCTGGATGGCAAGTCTCTAATTATAGTTTTTCTGATGAAAAAAAATAAAATCTATAGTCAGTTTGAGGACTGTACGGCTTTGGAAAGTGTTACTTTGTCAAATGATATGACGCACATTCCAGAGAAAGCGTTTAATGGGTGTGTTAATTTAAAATACATACGCGATAAAGCTCACCAAGGCCAAGCTGTCGTTGAATTTCCTAAGACAATCAAAATTATAGGAAAGAATGCTTTTTCGGGATGCATATCATTGACAAATTTATTAAAGGGCAGAGATATCAAAATGCCAGATGCCATTGAAAAGGTAGACGAAGAAGCCTTTAGTAACTGTACTGGCTTGATATCTATCTCGTTCCCAGACCCGCAAATAGTTAAACGCATTATAATCGCATATACTAACAGTTTTGCCGAATGTACCAATCTGAAAAATATAGAACTTCGAGAACCGGAAAAGAAGAACGACAGCCAAGATAATCCCAGTCAGCTCCAGGCATCGACTATGTCCAAGGCGGAGTACTCGACTACCTATGGACTTGTGGTAAACCGGGGGCATTTCAAGGATGTACAAGTCTTAGTTCGATACCGGCCCCGGCAAGTGTGAAGAGCTGGAGTAAAGGTTATGACGAGGGGTGGACGATTACTACACTCCGCACTCCCTATTATGTCAAGAACGTCGCAGACGAGGATATCGATGCTCTTGTTCATCCCAACATTTTCTCCCTATCCGATATTAAAAACGTTTATTTCCATTCTGCAACGGCGTCGGTATCGCAAGGTGCCTTATCGAGCTGCATCAATGTAGACAGGGTGGTCTTTTATGCCCCAGAGGCCGAAGAACAAACTGAAGCCCCAGTACTGCAAATCGCGCCAATGGCCTTCGCTACAAACAAAAAACTTGTCAATGTCGAGTGCGACTACCTCGTGCCGCCGGTAATAGAAGAAAATGTTTTTAACAACGAAACATACAAGGCCGGATGCCTGACCGTACCCGAGGGAACGGTAGAACTCTATAGCAAAGCCAACGGTTGGAAAAATTTCAGTCTAATAACCGACGGCCAGCAAAGTTCTATCAGCCAAATTGAAGCTGAAGGCAACGACTGCCCGGCTGAGTACTTCGACCTGCAGGGACGACCAGTAGACCACGACCATGCCGCCCCAGGCCTCTATATTCGCCGTCAGGGCTCGACCTCGAGCAAAGTCGTGATACGGTAAATCACGGCTGCCGATATGAAGAAACAGTGTCCACGCTGTCCACGCGATGCATGGGTGTGGACAGCGTGGACAGTGTGGACAGGAACTCTTATCAGGCAAGTCGGCGCCGCGCTACTATAGCGACCGACTCATGGTGTAAAGGTCTGCCATGAGCCGACCGCGCAAGTTAATTTTTAATAAATTATACTAAATACATTTAACCACAGGCAATAGCTGTAGAGCGGCATTATATAACCATTTGATTATTCGGCAAATTTTTATTAATTTTGCACTACATCTTCACAGAGGAGGGAGCCGACAGCTTCCTCCTCTTTATTTGAGCATAATGATAGATAAGGAATTACTCAGACAGACAGTTATCGAATCGATGACCGGCACCGACCTCTTCCTGGTCGACATAACCATTACCCCCGGCAACGACATAACCGTGGAAATCGACAGCGCCAGCGGCGTAGACATCGATGCCTGCGCGGCAATCACGCGCGCGGTCGAGGCGGCCTTCGACCGCGACACCGAGGATTACTCGCTCGAGGTTGGCTCGGCCGGGCTCACATCGCCCATGCGCGTCAGGGGCCAGTATGACAAAAACGTAGGTAACGACGTCGAAATCCTGACCCGCGACGGCCGCAAGCTCCACGCCACCCTCGTAGAGGTAGCGCCGGGCGACGTGGCCGACACCGACGTAGACTTCACCGTCGAAGTCACCGTCAAGGTCAAAGAGCCGGGCGCCAAGCGGCCCGTCACAAAGACCGAGCCGCTCAAGCTCAATTCAAAAGATTGCAAATACGTAAAATACGACTTGAAATTTTAAAAGCAGAGTGTCCAGGGCAAGCAACACCACACACTCCAAACTCCACACTCCAAACTATATAAAACGATGGCAAGAAAAGAGGACACACCGAATATGGTCGAGCAGTTCGCCGAGTTCAAAGAGCTGAAAAACATCGACAAGACCACGATGATTAGCGTGCTCGAGGAATCATTTCGCAACGTGCTGGCCAAAATGTTCGGCACCGACGAAAACCTCGACGTAATCCTCAACCCCGACAAGGGCGACGTGCAGATATTCCAGAACCTGCAGGTAGTGCCCGACGGCGAAGTCGAGAACCCCAACCTGCAGATATCGCTGAGCGATGCCCGCGAAGACGACGACCCCGAAGCCGAAATCGGCGAGGAGCACACACGCGAAATCATATTTGAAAAATTCGGACGCCGCGCCATCCTCAATCTGCGCCAGACGCTGCAGAGCCGCATCCTCGACCTTCAGAAAGAGGCCGTGTTCAATAAATTCAAAGAGCTCGAGGGCCAGCTCGTGACCGGCGAGGTGTACCAGACCTGGAGCCGCGAGACCCTGCTGCTCGACGACGAGAAAAACGAACTGCTGCTGCCCAAGAGCGAGGCCATACCCGGCGACTTCTTCCGCAAGGGCGAGACAGTGCGCGCCGTCATCTCGAACGTCGACAACAAGAACAACAACCCCAAAATCACCGTCAGCCGCACCAGCAACCTCTTCCTCATCCGCCTCTTCGAGCTCGAGGTGCCCGAAATCCACGACGGCCTCATCAACATCCGCGCCGTGGCCCGCATACCGGGCGAACGCGCCAAAATCGCCGTAGAGAGCTACGACGACCGCATCGACCCGGTGGGTGCCTGCGTGGGCGTGAAGGGTTCGCGCATACACGGCATCGTGCGCGAGCTGCGCAACGAGAACATCGACGTAATCTGCTATACCAACAACCCCTCGCTGTTTATACAGCGCGCCCTGTCGCCGGCAAAAATCTCGACCATACGCCTCGACGAGGAAGCCAAGAAGGCCGAGGTATTCCTGCGCCCCGAGGAAGTGTCGCTTGCCATCGGCAAAAACGGCCACAACATCAAACTGGCCACAATGCTCACCGGCTACGAGATTGACGTATACCGCGACACCGAGATGATATACGAAGACGACATCTTCCTCGACGACTTCCGCGACGAGCTCGACGGCTGGGTTATCGACGCCCTCAAAAACATCGGCTGCGTGACTGCCAAGAGCGTGCTCAACACGCCGCGCCAGGCCCTCATCGAGAAGTCAGACCTCGAAGAAGGCACGATTGACGAAGTGCTCGAAGTTCTCCGCAAGGAATACGAGGACGACGAAGAAGAGGAAGCCGAGCCCGAAAGCGCCGAATAATCCCCCGTCGGCGCACAAAGAGGAGTCTGACCCTCGCCATCCCTCTCCCCAAAAGCCGCAGCGCAGGCTTTACCCCCGTGAGCTATTAACATTTTAGAAAAAGGAACAGAACAATATATGCCCAAGAAACTCAACAAAATCGCGAAAGAACTTAATGTGTCGGTGCCGACCATTATCGACTTTCTGCGAAAAAAGAACATCACAGTCGATGAAAACCCTAACACGCGCATAGAAGACAACGTTGCAGACATGCTCACGGCGGCTTTTGCCAGCGACAAAGACCTCAAGAACCGCTCAGAGCAAATCGCCACCGAGCGCAAAGAGACACGCCAGCAGCGCCCGGCTCCCAAGCCCTCGTCGTCAGAAGAGCCGCGACTCACCACAGTACAAAAACCGCGCATCCTGGGCAAAATCAAACTTGACGCAAAAGGCAACCCCGTGCCGCCAACCCCGGCCCCGGCTCCTGTCGTAGAGAAAAAAGTCGAAACACCAGCGCCCAAGCTTGCCGAAGAAAAG
>VSPF01000001.1 GCA_009775195.1 Muribaculaceae bacterium | reverse complement strand
CGTTCTACGTGTCGAAGATTGACTACCTGCGCCTGCGCAACCTGACCATCGGTTACTCGCTGCCCGACAACATCATCAAGAAAGTGGGCATGAGCAAACTGCGCGTCTATGTCAACGCCCAGAACCTCTTCACGGTTGATAACATGAAGTTCGACGGTTTCGACCCCGAGTCCGACCAGATATATAACAAGGTATGGCGCTCGTTCAACGTCGGCCTCAACATTCACTTCTAAACAGACCTTGTCACATGAAAAAGTATATAAGGACTATCCTTCCGCTTGCGGTAGCCTTCGCGATGGCATCGTGTACGGAAATCACAGACTATCCCGACGGCTCCATCAATTTCGATGAGGTCTTCCAGAGCGAGAAGCTCACGGCGGGCTGGCTCAACAACTGCTACCTGCCGATGACCCAGGCCACCTTCGGCTCGGCCTACGGTGTCAACAAGTCATTCCTCGATGCGGCCACCGACAACGCCCACGACGTCGACGACGTAGAAGGCGGCTCGATGTCGCAGTGGAACAACGGCCTCGCCACCATTTCGAACAACCCGCTTCTCGACAAGTGGGAGGCATACTACGCCGGCATTGCAAACTGCAATATCTTTATCAACAATATCGACAATGCCTACGTGCTCGAAGAGGGCAACCGCGCCCGCTACCGTGCCGAGGCTTACGGCCTGCGCGCATACTACTATCTGCAGTTGATAAAGATTTATGGCGGTGTGCCCCTGATTCTCGACCAGAAGGACGACTCGGAGTACGACTACTCCAAGGTTCGCCCGGCCACATTCGGCCAGGTGGTGAAGCAGATTCTCGCCGACTGCCAGGAGGTGCTCGACTGCGATAATGTAGACTGGCGCTCGGGTACGAACGACAGCGAACTCAACCGCATCAACAAGGCCATCGCCAGTGCCATCATGTCGGAGGCCGCCCTCTATGCCGCCTCGCCGCTCAACAACGACGGCACAGTGACCTGGGAGGATGCCGCCGAAATCTGCAAGGCCGCGCTCGACGGCTGTACAGCCAACGGCTATGCACTCTTTACCCAAAAACCGTCGTCAGCGGGCAACGAGAACCTGATTTCGTGGTGCGCCTACGACAACCTCTTCCAGAAGAAGCCCGATGCCGCCGGCGCCAACGAGAAAGAAACCATACTCGGCATATCGCAGTGCAACGTATGGCAGTACAATACCGCCCCCATCCTTGCCGGCCATCTCCGCGCCGGTTCGTGCCCCTCGCAGGAACTGATTGACTGCTACGAGACCACCGACGGCAAACAGCCCATCCTGGGCTATGCCGACGCCGACCACCTGCAGCCCATCATCAACCCCGAGGCCACGCTCTACGACGAGGCTAACCCCTACGCCAACCGCGACCCGCGCCTCAAGGCCACCGTATATTACAACGGCGCCCAGGCCCACCTGCAGGAGGACCGCCCGCTGCCGCTCATCTATACCGGCGAGGGTGCATCGTTCGGCGTGTCGCAGACAAATATACTCTACACCCGCACGGGCTACTACCTGCACAAGTATTTCGACATCACATCGAGCCGTACCGCCAACCAGGATGGTTACTACCGCGTATACCGTCTTGCCGAGCTGTACCTCAATTATGCCGAGGCTGCTAATGAGGCTGCCCAAGGCGGTACGGCACCCGATGAAGCCGTCAATGCCGTCAACACTGTCCGCGCCCGTGTAGGCATGCCCGCCATCGCCAAGGGTATGGGCAAGGATGACTTCCGTGCCCGTGTGCGCAACGAGCGCCGCATCGAGTTCGCCTTCGAGGACCACCGCTTCTTCGACGTGCGCCGCTGGAAGATTCTCGACCAGACACAGACCATCACCGGTATGCGCCCCGTGGGCGAGACCGTCGGCAAGTACGCCTACAACAGCAACGGCGCCTACAACTTCGACCGCGACGAGAACGGCAACATGATTCCCGACCCCGAGGGCAAGGAATACCGCACCTGCACCGGCTACGAGCGCTTCAGCGTGAGCCGCCACACCGCAGTGGCCGACAAGTTCCTCCGCTGCCCCGTACCCGGAAAAGAGGCAACCGCACTCGAGATGGCAACCGGCCTGAAGTTCCAAAACCCCGGCTGGTAATTATTGAGGGTTTGAAGTTTGAGGTTTGAAGTTTGAGGTTAGGATTACCTCTCGTCAATCGTCATAGAAACTAATATTAACTTCAAACTTCAAACCCCAAACCTCAGACCTCAAACCTCGCACTATACCAAACCTTGAATCGACCCCAAATTTCGCGGTTATCCGTGAAACTCTCTACCAACTTTATCATCAAAGTAATCTAAACCAAAAAACAAACCAATTTCTTAAAAACAATCTCATGAAAGTAAAATCTTTAC
This sequence comes from Muribaculaceae bacterium, assembly GCA_009775195.1. Lineage (GTDB taxonomy): Bacteria > Bacteroidota > Bacteroidia > Bacteroidales > Muribaculaceae > CAG-873. The sequence continues at coordinate 72,852 of VSPF01000001.1, read as the reverse complement.
TTACAGTAGCATGCATCGCTGCCACAATCTCGGCATCGGCAGAGTACCCCATCTATGTACGCGACTCTGGTGACTCGTACAACAAGGAGACCGGCGAATGGTCGTTCGGTGGCCACATGTCCTACCAGTTCACCCCCGGCACACAGAACGTAGAGGGTGCAAAACCCTACTACGGTGACCCCCTGGTGAACGAAGACGGTTCTATCACATTCACCCGTGTTGAGGGTGGCGGCTGCTGGATTCGTACCAAAAAGCTCACCGAACCCTGCCCCATGGAATACTGCATCTTTGCTTTCGACTACAAGTCGAACAAGGAAATCGGTGATATCGTTATCTTCCACCACGAGTATGCCGGCCGCAACGATGTCGATATCACAAGCGGTAAGATGCTGACTGTATCTGATGAATTCCAGACTGTATACCTTCCCTTCAACCGCGCCCTCAACGGCTGGGGTACTGAAGAGGACTACACCAAGAACTACCTCTGGATTTCGACCAACGACCCCAACGGTGCCGAAGTAGGTTGGCAGGTATCTATCAAAAACCTTCGCATGCTTACCCTCGACGAGGCTTCTGCCGAGTGCCAGGAAGTTGTAGGTGATATTGCTGAAGCTTTCAAAGTTCCCAATACAGACCTTACCGGGGATTTGGACGCTGATATGGAGAATACCACAGTCTATGTACGTCCTGCCAACGGCGATACCCCCGAGACCCAGCACCCCAACCCCTTGTTCTGGACATCGAACATGATTAAACCCCTTCCCATTACCGCAGGCAAGCTCTCAATCGACTACAAGCTCTCAGGCCCGACATTCACAGCTGCTGTATGGCTGACCAGCACTCCTCTTGGTAAGATACTTACCTTCGAAGGTACTGAAGATGGTGTTGAACCCGAAGCTCTCTACGAGATGCCTTGGAAGAACGTTACAATCGACCTGACCGACAAAATCAAAGAAACCGGCTGGGCTCAGAAATTCGGTTCGAACGATTTCCTCCAGATTCAGCTTATGGATATGCTTGCAGAAGAGCAGATGCTTTGGATTAAGGACGTTAAGTGGCTCAACAGCAAACAGCCCGGCGAAAGCGGTGTAGCAGAAATCGGCGTAGCCGAGCGTCCGGCCGACAACCGCGTATTCAACCTGATGGGCGTAGAGGTCAAGGGCGAACTCGCTCCCGGTCTCTATATCCGCAATGGCAAGAAGTTTATTGTAAAATAAGCCTCTGAGTTGACATAAGGACATAAAACATAAGTTACATTATAATGGTGTAAGTTATGTTTTATGTCTTTTTTAATCTGCAAACAAGTCGTCGGAGACGACGCTGTCGTGGTTAACCCCACGATTATTCGTGGGGTTAGGAGAAAAGTGTATAACTGTCCTCGGAGAGGACGCAAAGTATATACACGGCGTCCTCTCCGAGGACAGTTCTCCGTTTTACATATTTACCCCACCAAAGATGGTGGGGTTAACCAAGACAACGTCCTCTCCGAGGACTAATTAACCCCGCCCTCTCTTCCTCACAATTTATAAACTCAACAATTATCCATGAAAATCAAATCAATCATAGCGGCAGTGGCCCTGGTGTTGCCTGTTGCCGTTTTTGCACAGTACCCGATGAAGATTGCGGAGATTCCGGCCAACTCGGGCTTCTCGTCAGACTATGATGCTACTACCGACGTGTGGACGCTGACCTGCGAGACCAACGACGGAGCCACCCGCGTTCCCCATTTCCGTATGAACGCCATCGCCGAGGCTGTGCCAGAGCAGTATACCGCTCTTTGTTTCGACTACAGGTCGACAGACCCCGTGAACAGGGTGGTGATGAACGCCTACAAAGTATTTTTAGGCAGTGCCACACGTACTTTTGACCTTGAAACAGACATGGTGGCAACCAATGAGTGGAAAACATACCGCGTAGACCTGGCGGCCCAGCGTTCGTCTGGCAGTGTCCGCTTTCTCAACAAGGCCGGTCAGTATCAGGATTTGTTTTTCTTCGACCTGCCCGTCGGCGGAGCCATACAGGTGCGCAATATACGCTACGATGTAAACGAATACCCGTTCAAGGACATTACTCTTGCCAAGGGCGGCGAGAACACTATCGAGGCCGAGGACTTCAATGCATCGGCAAGCGGTAAAGAGGGCCATAAATCCCGCAACAACCAACTGCCCGAGCTTAATACCTATTACTACCACCCGACAGGCAAGTATTTCCCCATTTATGCCTGGGGCTCGGTAGACTTCGAGGGCGGCAAGGGCGACCAGGCCCCGGCCTTCCTGCAAAAGCAATATCAGGAACTATGGGAGTGCGGCTTTACCGCCACCCAGGGCACGGCATGGCCCGGCGTCGACAAGGCATTCCTCTTCGACGGCCAGGAAGTAAACGGTGTGAAAATCAACCTTCGCGAAGGCACAGAGCTGATGATGCTTGTCAAGGCCGGCCTCAACAGCTACGACGAAATCAAGAGCGTCGTGCCGTCGATTAAGAACTCCGACCGCCTGGCCGGCTACTTCATCATGGACGAGCCCCACCGCCAGCACTTCCCCGAAATGGCCACCAAGGTGTCGCGCATACGCGAGTTCGACACAGACCACCTCCTCTACGGCAACCTGCTCAATATCAGCACAAGCATGTCGGCAATCGGCTTTACCAGCTACGACGAATACGTGCATACGTTCATGCGCGAGGTCGGCACGGGCTTTATCAGCTATGACTACTATCCCGTGCGCCAATACGACGACACCAAGGAAATATATATCGAACCCGACTTCTTCCAGAACCTCGAAATCGTTTCGAAGCTCTGCAAATACTATCATACATCGTTCTGGGCCTTCGCCCACTCTGTAGCCTCGAACTGCGGCAAGGTCGGCGTATCGTATCCCACACCCGAAGAAGACCACATGCGCGTGCAGATTTTCGGCAACCTCGCTTACGGCGCGCAGGGTGTGCAGTACTTCACCTACAAGTGCCCCAACCCCTACGGCGGTTACACATATTACGACGCACCTATCAACACCGACAACGAGAAAACGCCGGTATGGTATATGGTGCAGCGCATCAACAAGGACATACACGCTCTGACGTGGGTGTTCCTCGGCGCCGAGTTCCTCCGCGCAGGGCATACCAACGAGGTAGCGCCCGTAGGATGTGCCAAGCTGACCGCCGACATGCTGCCCGAGGGCGTCAAGTCTGTGACGAGCGTCGGCCCCGGCGTGTGCGTGTCGATGCTCAAGAACGGCAAGAACCTGTTTATGATGGTTCTCAACGGCGACATACACAAGACGCAGACCGTGACCATAGCCCGCGACAAGGCCATGAAGGAAGTGCTGATTGACGGAACGACCAAGGATATCGCCGCCGGCAGCGACAACTACGAGCTGACCCCGGGCCACTTCGTAATCTACCAGGTGAGCGACAACGAACCCGAGACCGAGCGCTACAAAACAGCCGTATACGCCGCTTCTGACTACCGCGACGATGCCGCCGACGTATTTATCACCGCCGACGAGGGTGCCTCGGCAGGCCACTATATCGCCGCCATGGGCGACCCGAGCTGGGCCGGCTACTCGGCCATCATACCCAACGACGGCAACCGCGTCATCACCCGCGACCAGGCCGTGGCCAACTGGGGCTCGACATTCAGCTACACTGTGACCGTGCCCGAGGATATGAACGTAGACATCTCTGTCAAGCGCGCCGTGCCCGCCACCGAGTACCTGCGCGTGGCCTCGACCGGCGTAGAACCGGGCTACGAGTACATCATCGAGGGCAAGCCGGGCCTCAACTGGCCCAAGCAGTATGCCGCGTCGATGCTCCTGAGCATCGACGGCAAGGAAATCGCCCCGGCCCAGAAGAGCCGTCCCGTAGTGACGAGTGCCGACGCCTCGGCTTTCGACGCCCTGCTTGCCGACAAGGACTCGTGGACTGCCACCGACGCTTCGGAGAACGTGCTGTACTTCTGGCCCACCTCGTCGAGCGACGAAGGCACTGTATGCGCCTACGGCGAGACTCCCGACTACGAGAACGTGCACCTGGCACAGGGCACGTACAAGCTGACGGTGACCTCGCTGTGCTACCCCTGGCACTTCGACAACCTGCGCATCGCCCCGACGAGCGTGTCGGGTATCGAGGGCGTGGCAGCCGGTGTCAAGACCGACAACCGCGTGTACAACCTGATGGGCGTAGAGTGCTACGGCGAACTCGCCCCGGGCATATACATCCGCAACGGCAAGAAATTTATCGTGAAATAAACCCCGAACCCGTGTAGGGTCGCGGCATTGAAATAGTCGTCGGAGACGACGTATACATGGTTAACCCCACGATTATTCGTGGGGTTAGAGGGAAAAATAGAATGACAGTCCTCGGAGAGGACGCAGGGGATATCTATAGCGTCCTCTCCGAGGACTGTCATTCTATATCGACCAAATACCCCATCAAGAATGATGGGGTTAACCACGACATCGTCCTCTCCGAGGACTCTAAAACGACTGCAAGCAACACATAGAGACGTGACCCTTAACCTTTAATCTTTAAGTTTGATTTTAGAATGAGAATTAAGAGTATTATTTTGCCGATGTTGACGGGGCTTGGCATGACGGGTACTTTGTTCGCCACTGCCGAGAATGTGGTGATTGACAACAAGACCTACCAGATGGACCGTCTGATAGAGCGTCAGATAGGCCCGGGTACCAAGTACCTGCGTCTCCGTTTCCCCGACATCCCCCTCAATGTCAACATGGTCATCACCGACCTTACCAACGAGTATGTGCGCGTAGAGAACTCCGTTGCCAAGGAGAGCGCCAAGGGCGTAGAGGGCATAGCCACCGCAGCCAGCCGTCTGTCGACCACCGGGCACAAGGCCGTCGCCGGCCAGAATGCCAACTTCTGGGCCGTCAGTTCGCAGGCCCCCGACGGCAAGATGTTCGGCAGCCAGACACGCAATATATCAATCCGCAACGGCAAGATTGTGACCGAGTGCAACATGGGTGCCGAGATGCCTTTCGGCGGCCCCGTCACCACCACGGGCCTGATGGGCATAAGCCCTGACAAAGAGGTGTATTTAGACTACTGCCTCCCCACGGTTACCATGCGCATCAACGACGGTATAGCCCTCTATACCATCGCCCAGTGCAACAAGGGCGTTCATCCCGACGAAATAGGCATGTACAACAGTTTCTACGGCTCGGCCAAGGCCTTCCAGCCGATTGCCGCCGAGCGCGACAGTAAGGGCTACTACCAGGCCGCCGAGGCCGGCGACGCCATAGAGCTGCTGCTCGACCTGGCCGAGGGACAGTCGTGGATGGGAGGCAGGTTTATCGACTTCGTTGTCAAGGAAGTACGCACCGACGGCGGCAAGGGCACGCTCGGCAGTCACGACCTGGCGCTCGTGGGCCGTGGCAACGGACGCACCAAACTCGCCAACGCCAAGGTCGGCGACAAGGTGTCGCTCAAGTACGCCTTCAAGTTCTCGCCGAGCGGCACTCCCTCCTACCCCCTGGTCGAGACAGCGATTGGCGGCAACCTGCTGATGATGCGCGACGGCCAGGTGATGCCGCAGTGCGGCGCCCAGAGCTACGACTACACGACCTACCCGCGTTCGCTCTACGGCACTTCGGCTGACCGCAAGACCCTCTATATGATGGTCATAGACAAGTCTACCGACCCTGTCTACGGCAAGTCGGCCGGCCTCAACACCTCGAAGGCCGCACAGATAGCGCGCCACTTCGGCTGCACTAACATGCTGCAGTGCGACGGCGGCGGCTCGGCAGAGCTTTATGTGACCGACAAGGTAATAAACAAGACTACAGAGACCACTCCGCGTAGCGTGGCCAACTGCCTGATGGTGTTCGACAACGCCCCTGCCGACGACGCGGTGGCCGAGTTGCGCATCGATACGCCCGACGAAATACTCTCTGTACCTGTCGGAGGCACGCTAAATCCTACTTTGCTGGTATATAATAAGTATGGTTCGCTCATCAAGGTCATGCCCAATGGGTATCTCCTGAAGTGTTCCGCCGGTCTCGGTAAGGTCGAGGCATCGAAGCTCATTGCTTCCGACACCCCGGTTTATGGTACGATTACCATTACTTACGGTGGTAAGGAAGTGACTTACCCGGTGTCTGTCGGCGGTGCCGTGTCTGGCGTAACCGATGTCGAAGCAGTCCCTAACCATGCCGACAAGCGCACATACAACCTTGTCGGCATCGAATGCCAAAATCCCACAACTCCGGGAATATATATCCGCGACGGAAAGAAAATTGTAGTTAAATAATGTAGGCTAAAGGTTAAGGGTTAATGGTTAAAGGTTAATGAGATAAATTAAGCGCTAAAGCAACTACAATGACTACGCGCAACTCCTTAACCCTTAACCTTTAACCCTTAAACTAAATAGAAACCTAATAACTTCACTTCCAATGGTTACATCTCATAGATTTATCGTTACAGGCTTGCTTGCCTTGGTTTTTACTTTGCCATTACATTCAAAGACACCACTTTACAAAAAAGCTGATGCCCCTGTCGACGCACGTGTCGAAGACCTGCTGGGCCGTATGAACCTCGACGAGAAAATAGGCCAGCTCAACCAGCGCGCCTACTGGCACAACGACGAGGGCCGCAAACTCTTCGACCCCATGATTGAGGCCGGAGGCTTAGGGTCGCTGATGAATGTCAACGACCCCGCGTCGGCCGACCGTCTGCAGCGTATAGCTGTCGAGAAATCGCGCCTCGGCATACCCTTGCTAATCGCGCGCGACGTTATCCACGGCTACAAGACAATCTTCCCAATACCACTCGGGCAGGCGGCGACATTCTCGCCCGAAATAGCCCGTGAAGGAGCGCGTATAGCCGCCGTCGAAGCGTCGTCCGACGGCGTGCGCTGGACCTTCGCCCCCATGATTGACATAGCGCGTGATGCCCGCTGGGGCCGTATAGCCGAGGGATGTGGCGAAGACCCCTACCTGACTTCGGTAATGGCCGATGCAATGGTGCGCGGCTTCCAGAATGGCGACTCGGTCGGGTCGCCGACATCGCTGGCTGCATGTGCCAAGCACTTCGTGGCCTATGGTGCCGCCGAGGGCGGACGCGACTATAATGCCACCGGTGTGTCGGAGCGCGAGCTGCGTCAGACCTATCTGCCGCCCTTCAAGTCGGCTCTCGATGCCGGGGCGATGACGTTTATGGCCTCGTTCAATGCCAACGACGGTGTGCCCTCGTCGTGCAACAAGCGTATACTTACCGACATACTGCGCAAGGAGTGGGGCTTCGACGGTTTTGTGGTCAGCGACTGCTTCAGCGTGCGCGAACTCGTGCCGCACCGCGTGGCCGCCAACGAGGCCGAGGCCGCTGTGAAGTGCCTGACTGCCGGCGTAGACATGGATATGGAGGACGGCATATATGCCGCGCATCTCGACAGCCTCGTCAAGGCCGGGCTTGTCAGCGTCGACGACATCGACCGGGCCGTGCGCGGCATTTTGCGCACCAAGTTTATGCTCGGCTTGTTCGAGAACCCTTATGTTGTGACTCAGCAGAGCGTAAAATATGCGCCGTCGCACCTTGCCGCCGCCCGTCGTGCCGCCCTCGAGAGCGCAATCTTGCTCAAAAACGACGGCGACGTGCTGCCCTTTGACCGCACCAAGGTCAGGAAGCTGCTCATCACAGGGCCTATGGCCGACGCACGTTATAACCAGTTGGGCACATGGATTTTCGACGGCGAGAAAGAGCATACCGTGACGCTGCTCGACGCTTTCCGCGACATTTACGGCGACAGCCTGGAAATAGTCTACAGCCCCGGCCTGGGCAATCCCCGCAAGTCAGACCCCGAGACCATGGCTGCAGCGGTTGCAGCAGCCGCCGATGCCGATGCGATAGTCGTTGCCGTGGGCGAGGACGCGATATTGAGCGGCGAGGGCCACTGCATGGCCGACCTCGGGCTTGTCGGAGGTCAGTCGCAACTCGTAGGGCAGCTCAAAGCCACGGGCAAGCCCCTGGTCATGATAGTCATGGCCGGGCGACCGCTTGCCATAGGGCGCGAGGCCGACATGGCCGACGCGGTAATCTACTCGTTCCATCCCGGAACGATGGGCGGCCCGGCACTTGCCGACCTGCTGATGGGCCGCGAATCGCCCTCCGGCAAGACGCCTGTCACATTCCCGTCGACATCGGGACAGTGCCCCATCTACTATAACCATGCCAATACTGGACGCCCGGCTACCGGGGCCGAGCTGGGCATAGCCGACATACCCGATGACGCCGGCAACACCTTTCTCGGTTGCACGTCGTATTACCTCGATGCCGGACACAAGCCCCTCTATCCTTTTGGCTACGGCCTGACCTATACTACCTTCGCCTATAGCGACCTCGCTCTCGACAAGGAGCAGTATGCGCCCGACGGCACCATACATGTGTCATTCACCCTCACCAATACGGGCAAGCGCGAGGCAACCGAGGTGGTGCAGCTCTATACCGCCGACCTCGTGGCCTCGGTTACGCCGTCGGTCGCCGACCTGCGCCGCTTCGACCGCGTGCGCCTCGCGCCCGGCGAGAGCCGCAGGGTAGAGTTCGACCTGCCGGTGTCGGAATTGGCCATCGTGGGAAGCGACCTTGTGAGCCGTGTAGAGCCCGGCGAGTTCTCGCTGCGCGTCGGGCCCGATTCGACCCGTGGGTGCGAGACAAAATTTTCGGTTAAGTAGAAAAGTTGTCTGAAAATACGACCGCCGGTTGTAGATTCGAAAACAATCGTTATCTTTGTAGCGCGGAGCAGTCACGCGGTAAGTTGCCGTAGCTGCTGTCTCCGCGCCTACTTATTATGATAACACAACTAACACAAATCGTAGAGAGCGCACGTTCGCGAGGACGGCGCCGACTGGCAGTGGCATGTGCCAACGACGCCCACACACTCCGTGCAGTCGAACATGCCCGTCGCGAGGGCCTGGTAGAGGCAACACTTTTTGGCGACCGGGCCGGGATTACCGCCACCTGCCAGGCCGAGGGCATAGACCCCGGCAATTACGCCATAGTCGATGAAGCCAACGACATGGCATGTGTCAACCAGGCCGTGGCCCTTGTTGCCGGCAACGGTGCCGACGTGCTGATGAAAGGCCTCGTGTCGACCGACAAGTATATGCGCGGCATCCTCAACAAGGAGGCAGGGCTCTTCCCCCCGAAGGGTACATTGAGCCACGTGTCGGTAGTAGAGCTGCCGGGCCGGGGCAAACTGCTCAGTGTTGCCGACGTGGCCGTAATACCGCTGCCCGACCTCAAGCAGAAAACCATACTCATAGGCTACCTTGCCAACATTGCGCGTTCGCTCGGTATCGAAAAGCCAAAGATTGCATGTATCGCGCCGTCAGAGCAGGTGCTGCCGTCGGTCTTATCGTCGACCGAGGCGTGCATACTCGCCAAGATGGGCGACCGAGGCCAGTTGGGCAAGGTGACTGTCGACGGTCCCCTGTCGCTCGACGTGGCCCTCTATAGCGAAGTTGCTGCCGAGAAAAAGGTGCAGGGGTCGGCCGTGGCCGGTGATGCTGACTGCCTCCTGTTTCCCAACATCGAGTCGGGCAACGTGTTTTTCAAGGCGGCCACGCATTTCGGCGGTGCCGAGATAGCCGCGATTGTTGTTGGTACCAACCGTCCGTGCGTGCTTACGTCGCGCGGCGACACCCCTCAGACCAAACTTTACTCTATCGCACTCGCCTGTCTACAATGTAAATAGACCATCATGTCATATAAGATACTTGCCATCAACCCGGGCTCGACTTCTACGAAGATTGCAGTCTATACCGACGACAAGCCCGACTTCACATTATCGCTTGACCATACGCCCGAAGAGCTGGCGCAGTTCGACCAGGTCGTCGACCAGTTTGACTGGCGCAAGGAGCTCATCGAAAAAGCCCTTGCCGAGAAGGGCGTAGACCTCCGTTCGCTCGACGCCGTGATAGGCCGTGGCGGCATTATCAGCCCCATCGAGAGCGGTGTCTACGAAGTCAACGACGACCTGCGCCACGACCTGTTGCACGCCCGTATGCAGCATGCGTCGAACCTCGGCGGCCTCATAGCCCGCGATATCGCCGACGAAATCGGCGTGAAATCATATATCGCCGACCCCGTTGTGGTCGACGAGATGATGCCTTATGCCCGTATCAGCGGCGTGCCCGAGCTGCCTCGTGAGTCGGTTTTCCATGCCTTGAACCAGAAGGCCGTGGCACGCCTCTTCGCCAAGGAGAGCAACAAGCGCTACGAAGACCTCAACCTGATTGTGTGCCATATGGGCGGCGGCATCACAGTGAGCGCGCACCGGCGCGGGCGCGTGATTGACACCACCAACGCCCTCGACGGCTGCGGCCCCTTCTCGCCCGAGCGCTCGGGCTCGCTTCCCCCGGGACCGCTGGTAAGGCTTTGTTTCTCGGGAAAATATACCGAGGACGAGCTGATAAAGATGGTGCACGGTGCCGGCGGCCTCTATGCGCACCTCGGCACCACGTCGGTACCCGAGGTGCTCGACCGCATACTCAACCACGACCTGCATGCCATGCTCATACTCCGTGCCATGTGCTATACCATCTGTAAGGAAATCGGAGCCATGGCGACAGCCCTCAAGGGCGATGTCGACGCCATATTGCTCACCGGCGGTATCGCGCACAGCAAGCGTGTCACCGATTTCATAGCCGACCACGTAGACTATATCGCGCCAATCTATGTATATCCGGGCGAAAACGAGCTGCGTGCCCTGGCCGAGAACGCCTTTGCCGTGTTGCGCGGCGAACGCACGCCCAAGGTCTACGAGAGCACGGCCAACGAAGACCCCTCGCAAATCAACGACGAGGGTCGTCCGTCGAAGCTGCGCGACTGGCTCCTGTCGGCCATAACGCCGCCAAACGGCACTAAGCCCATGACCGCCATACGTCAGTATCTGCGCAAATGGGGAACGAATAAGAACCGCCGGGCGGACTAACCGAAATTTCGTTAATCTTGATTAATCATGGATAATCAAGATTAATCATGGCTTAAGCGACAGCCTTGTAATCAGGGCTGTCGTTTTTTTGCCGAGGTATGACAGGGTTGCTCCGGCTTTGTTTTTTAGGCGCGTGCGTGGGTCGGATATGATTGATAGACGTAGCTGCCTGATAATCTGCCAGCAGGAGTTGGCGAGCCCGGGGCGGTGGTGGCGCACGGCAAGCACGAAGATATTGTATGCCGCACTGAAGAGCCGGCTTTTTGCCGCCGCTACGGCCTGGGGACAATGCGCCGTCACGTAGGCGAGTATGCTCTTGGTGGCAAAGACGGCATCGGCACGCGAGTCAGCCCAGGTGTTGATGAAGCTTACCGGGTTGGGACGGTAGAAATATACCGGAGCGTCGGTAAACGCGATAGTTGTGGCCTGTAGGTAGAGGCGGGGCACTATTTCGAGGTCTTCGTAGCGTCGGCCCTTGGCAAAGCGGCAGTCGTCGCCGAAGAGCGACCGCCTGTAGACCTTTGCCCACGCACTCTCGTGGCAGCCGGGGCGTTGGTAGAGAGTGTCGACGAGGGCCTCGGTTGCCGCTGCGCACCGATAGCTTTTTGCGTCCTGCGTCATGTGGCGTGGCTTGCGGCCGAAGCTGCCGACAACTATGTCGCACCGCGACTGCCCGATTATGTCGGCCATAAGGCCGAGCGCGCCGGGGTTGTAGGTGTCGTCGGCATCGCAAAAAGCAAGTAAGGGCGTGGTGGCCATAGAAATGCCGATGTTGCGTGCCTCGGAAACGCCCACATTGTCAGTTCTGACAGTTTCGATAATGTCTGGGTGGGCAGATGCGAATTTTAGGCACATTGCTTCTGAGCCGTCGTTGCTGCCGTCGTCGACGAGTATCAGCCTGCAGCCGGGCCATAGCTGTGGCACTATGCCGCCGACACATTCATCGAGATATGCTGCGGCATTGTAGACGGGCACTATTACGGTGAGGGCTTCTCTCATCGGCGTATGACTACGGGGGCAGACGGCTCTGACTCGTTGTTGACCCTGTCGATGGCTGTAACTACATAGCAGCCCGGTTGTGGTGCGGTAAACTCGTTGGTGCCTACGATGTCGACCAGTGCGTCGTGGCGCTCTATGTCGATGTCGTCGAGATTGTCGAAGCGGTATATGGCATAACGCACCACGTCGGCTGCCTTGCCACACGGCTTTGGGGCCGACCACGATATGACGCGCTTCTGCCCGAGCTTCAGGCCCTCTACGGTATGTGGCTTACCATCGAAAATCCATGGATATTGCGGCACAAGGGCAGGGTAGTGCTGGTATTGCACGGCGAGTGAGTCGGCCACGCCGCCGGTGTTACGGGTCAGCTCGTAGCCCGGCCACCAGCAGTTGCCGCGTATGTTGCATGCCCGGCGCGTGAGTGATACTTTGTTGCATAGTTCGCTCTTGTCGATTGTTCGTTTCACATCCTGTCCCACGTAGATATGGCGTTTTTGTCCCGCGTTTTTGTTCCACCAGTCCACAAGGGTCAGGTATGAGGCCGACTTGTGGCCGAGTTCCCAGTATAGTTGCGGCAGCAGGTAGTCGACCCAGCCTTTTTCTTCCCATAGCAGCACGTCGGCATAGAGGGCGTCGTAGTTCTGCAGCCCGCTTGTCTCGCTGCCGCGAGGGTCGGAAGTCTTGTTGCGCCAGATGCCGAAGGGGCTTACTCCGAAGCGCACCCAGGGCTTGGCGGCAGATATGCGGCGGTGGAGGTCTTCAATGAGCAGGTCTACGTTGTGGCGGCGCCAGTCGTTGCGTGCCATGCCCTTGCCATATTTACGATATGAGGCATCGTCGGCGAAGGACTTACCCTTGACGGGATAGGGGTAGAAATAATCGTCGAAGTGTATGCCGTCGATGTCGTAGCGTGCCACTATGTCGTCGACAATCTTGCCTATGTATTCGCGGTTTTCGGGTCGCCCGGGGTCGAAATATAGCTTGCCATCGTAGCGAATGAAGCGTTCGGGGTGCCGCAGGGCGATGTGCCCCTTGGGCACGGTTTGCTTTGCCGAGGTGGTCACGCGGTAGGGGTTGAGCCATGCGTGCAGCTCCATGCCGCGCCGGTGGGCCTGCTCTACCATAAATTCGAGAGGGTCCCAAAAAGGTACCGGGGCCTTGCCTCCGTCGGTCAGGTAGCGGCTCCACGGCTCGTAGCGGCTGTCGTAGAAGGCGTCGGCCTGGGCGCGCACCTGGAAGATGACGGCGTTGATGCCCATGGCCTTGAGGCTGTCGAGCTGGCGCACGAGGTAGGCTTTGTTCTGCTCGGTGCTGTGTCGCTTATACTGTGTCTGATACACGGTGTTGAGCCATGCCCCGCGAAATTCGCGTTTGCTCTCTTGGGCTGCAAGGGCAAGGCTGCAGGCTGCAAGGACAGCCGTTATGATAAATCTGAAGAGCTTCATCGCTGTGTGGTCAAATGTTGATGCGAAGATAGCGAAATATTATACAACGGCAAATATATTTAGCGACTTTTAGCATAAAACCGTGACCGAAAAGAGGGGTGATGCGTTATGCTAAGTAGAAGAAAGGAAAAGGAGCTGCAAAAGCATCCCTCGTCTTCAGCCGGTGTAGTGATACAGTGACTGAGGTTCTCATAAATAAATAGTTGAAACGTGGCAGAAGGTGTCCGTCCCCGGGCACCTTCTGTTTCGTTTATACATAGATAACGACCTTAGTGGATATGAATTGGCTTGTAAAGGTTAAAGTCCGTGTATAAGAATGTGCAAATTGTGACTGGAACGAATCCAAATCGTCAACCATGTCTGACGATTCTATCTTCGAGCAATGTATTTTAATCGTTTATTTGCATTTTTTCTCCGCTGAGAATTTTAACATGGTGGTTGTAAAAATGGATTCCCGAACAGTTATAAATCGCCAATCACGATTGGCGATTTATATGAGAGCAATAATCCTTGCCGAATAATTGCTTCTTATATTTTTGTCGCTATGTACTTATGTTTCCTTTTATCATTTTGAGCGCGACGCTGCCCGAGGCTCGATGTTGGGCAGAAAGGCGGTGACGATACCGAGTAGTGGCAGCAGGGTGCTGACGCGGAATACGAACTCGATGCTTGTATAGTCGGCCAGCCATCCGAAGAATGCCGACCCTATGCCGCCGAGGCCGAAGTTGAGGCCGAAAAACAGCCCGGCCATCATGCCTACCTTGCCGGGCTTTAGCTCGGTGGCATAGACGAGTATGGCCGAGAATGCCGATGATATTATCAGGCCGATGATGACTGCCAGTATTATTGTAGCTGTAAAGCCCACGTAGGGCAGGGCGAGGGCGAAAGGCGCGGCCCCGAGGATTGAGCCCCATATCACATATTTGCGCCCGTAGCGGTCGCCTATGTGGCCTCCGAGCACCGTGCCCACGGCCACGGCGGCCATGAAGGCGAAGAGGCACAGCTGTGAGGTGCGTATGTCGACGCCGAACTTGCCAATCAGGAAGAAGGTGAAGTAGCTCGTCATGCTGGCCATATAGAAGTACTTCGAGAAGGTGAGCACGCAGAGTATGACAATCGCCCAATGTATGCGCCGGGCCGACAGCCGCGCCACGGCCTCGTTGACAGCAGCTTTGGCCTTGCGGGCCTTGTGGAGCTGTGATTTATACCATAGCCCGACGGGGTAGAGCGTAGCGCTTGCCACCAGGGCGGCTATGGCAAACCACGCTATGGCACCCTGGCCGTATGGCAGTATGACCAGCGCGGCTAATAATGGCCCCACGGCACTGCCGCCGTTGCCCCCGACTTGGAAGATTGACTGTGCCAGCCCCTTGTTGTCGCCCCCTGCCATCTGGGCGATGCGCGACGACTCGGGGTGGAATATTGACGACCCGAGGCCCACGACGGCCACGGCCAGTATAATCAGCCCGAAATTGTTGGCCAGCGACAGCAATATGATGCCGGCAAAGGTAAAGAGCATGCCGGTCGATAGTGAGAACGGGTGTGGATGGCGGTCGGAGTAGAGGCCGACGAGCGGCTGCAGTATCGACGAGGTCATCTGGAATACGAGCGTGATGATGCCGATTTGGATAAACGACAGTCCGTACTCGTCTTTGATAATGGGGTAGATAGACGGTATCACCGACTGCATCATATCGTTGAGCAGGTGGGCGAAGCTGATTGCGACGAGTATAGGGAAAATCGTACCTTCTTGTTTGCTGATAGAAAAATCCATAGCCTGAAACTCCTTTTTGCGGCTGCAAAGTTACGAAGTTTTATTGAGATTTTTGAATATTTCGTGAAGTTGTCCTTTTTTTTAGGACAAAAATCGCTATATTTGTCCCCAAATTTAGGACACTATGGATAAACAGTATCTCAAAACCCAAATAGCAATGCGTCAGGCCGAGTTTCCGACTGACTTGAAAAAGCGTGAAAAGCCACTCCCGGTCAATGCTGGGAAAATTATCACCATACCAGGCGTAAGGCGTTGCGGCAAGTCTTCGAGAATGGAAGCTGTTGTAAACGAGCTCATTGCATCGGGTGTGGAGCGAGAACGTTTTCTCTGGGTGAGTTTCGATGACGAGCGGCTTGTCCGCATGACTTCTGACCAACTCGACCTGATTATAGAGGCCTACCGTGAAATGTATCCCGACATAGATTTGTCGACAGCATATATGTTTTTCGACGAGATACAGTTAATCGAAAATTGGGAGTACTTTGTGATGCGTCTCTATAAGCATTACTCTAAAAACATATATATTAGTGGCAGTAATGCGACTATGCTCAGTAGCGAATTGAAATCAGCGTTGCGAGGTTGGCCTGAAGAGGAAGAAACATTTCCCTTGTCTTTTCGTGAATATTGCGAGTTCAAGGATATTAAAACTGATAGTTGGTTAGAGTCGGATATTGCTAAATTGCGCAATGCGTTCTTCGATTATAATAACGAAGGAGGTTTCCCCGAAGTGGTACTTACACAAAACCCTCTGCAGAAGGCTAGAATATTGCAGACCTATTTTGATACTATGTTACTGAGAGATTTGGTAGAGCATTACGGCCTGTCAAACATCGAAGTGCTCCGCTACTATCTCAAGCGTATTATGGCCAATCTGACAAAGCCCACCTCAATACGGGCTATACACAACGACATAAAGTCGCGTGGTCTCAAAGTGAGCAAAGATGACCTCTATGACTGGGCAAGCCATGCATGTGATATTTTCATGTTTATCCGTATTGCCAATTACAGCAAATCATTGCAAAAAATAGAGAATTCACAGCCGAAATATTACTGCATCGATAATGGTTTACGCGATGCTGTGTTGCTGCCTCAAAGCGACGACGACGGCAAGAAGCTCGAAAACACCGTGTTTCTCCAACTATACCGTCGGCGCACTCCGATTGACCAAATATATTACTATCAAGGCAAAGGCGAGTGTGATTTCGTAGTGCAGAGAGGCGTGGATATAAACCAGTTGATACAGGTTACATGGAATATGGCTGACGAAGAGACACGTCGGCGCGAGATAAATGGCCTTGTCGAGGCAGCCGATGTCACAGGGTGTGATAATTTGTTGATTATAACTGCAGATAGCAACGAGGAAATCAAGCTCGACAGCGGTGCGGTAATACATGTGGTCCCTGCTTGGAGATGGCTGCTGGAGGGTTAACCTTTAACCTTCTGACGATAGTTTGTAAACGTCGAATAAAGTTATCAACAATCGCGGCAATATTAACACGCGAAAGTTGGCAATGTCAGAAATTTTAGCCAACTTTGCGACCGCATCACACATTACGCAATGACACCTAAAACAATTTATACTTACGACCAAGCCTACGAGGCTTCATTAAAGTATTTCGACGGCGACGCGCTCGCCGCCCAGGTATGGGTAAGCAAGTATGCCCTCAAAGATTCAGATGGTAATATTTTCGAACTTACCCCCGACGACATGCACCGCCGACTCGCACGCGAACTGGCCCGAATCGAGGCCCGCTACCCCGAGGGCATGACCGAGGACGAGATTTTCGAGCTGCTGCGCGGCTTTAAATACGTTGTGCCACAGGGCAGCCCCATGGCCGGTATTGGCAACGACATGCAGGTCGGGTCGCTGTCTAACTGCTTCGTCGTCGGTCTCGACGGCAAGCCCGACAGCTACGGCGGCATCATGCGCATCGACCAGGAGCAGGTACAATTGATGAAGCGGCGCGGCGGCGTGGGCCACGACCTGAGCCACCTGCGCCCCAAGGGCATGGCCGTCAAGAACTCGGCCCTGACCTCGACGGGACTGGTGCCATTTATGGAGCGCTATTCCAACTCTACACGCGAGGTCGCCCAGGATGGCCGTCGTGGAGCGTTGATGCTCACCGTCTCAATCAAGCACCCCGACGCCGAAGGCTTTATCGACGCCAAGGTGTCGCTGGGCAAAATCACGGGCGCGAACGTGTCGGTACGCATCGACGACAGCTTTATGCAGGCAGTCGAAAGCGGCTCGACATATCGCCAACAATATCCTATCGATAGCGACAGCCCCTTGGTGGCCAAAGATATAGATGC
The DNA here is from genome assembly GCA_009775195.1 of Muribaculaceae bacterium. Classification (GTDB taxonomy): domain Bacteria; phylum Bacteroidota; class Bacteroidia; order Bacteroidales; family Muribaculaceae; genus CAG-873. The sequence goes on along the minus strand of VSPF01000001.1, from coordinate 55,376 downwards.
CTCGCAGCTGTGGCAGAAAATTGTGTTCAACGCCTGGAAGTCGGCCGAGCCCGGCGTCCTGTTTTGGGATACCATACGCCGCGAGTCGGTGCCCGACTGCTATGCCGACCTCGGCTTCGAGACCATATCGACCAACCCCTGCGGTGAAATCCCGCTATGCCCCTACGATTCGTGCCGACTGCTGGCCATCAACCTCTTCTCGTTTGTCAACAATCCCTTTGGCAAAGATGCAAGCTTCGACTACGACAAACTTACCACTGTCGTGCGCAAGGCTCAGCGCATAATGGATGACATCATCGACCTCGAGATGGAAAAAATCGACCTCATCCTATCAAAAATCGACAGCGACCCCGAGCCCGAAGAGGTCAAGGCCCCCGAGCGTGACCTGTGGCTCAAAATCAAGGCCAAGACCCTGCGCGGACGCCGCACCGGCCTTGGCACCACCGCCGAGGGCGACATGATTGCCGCTATGGGCCTGCGCTACGGTACCCCCGAGGCCACCGATTTCTCGGTATCGGTGCACAAGACTGTTGCCTTGGCGGCATATACCGAGTCGGTCGAGATGGCAGCGCAGCGCGGAGCTTTCGAAATCTACGACACCGAGCGCGAAGCCGCCAACCCCTATATCCGCCGCATAGCCGAGGCCGACCCTGCCCTCTACGAGAAGATGGCGCGCCAGGGACGCCGCAACATCGCCTGCCTGACAATTGCCCCCACTGGTACTACCAGCCTTATGACGCGCACATCGAGCGGCATCGAGCCGGTCTTTATGCCTGTCTATAAACGCCGCCGCAAAATCAACGCCAACGACCCGTCGGTGCGTATCGACTATGTCGACGACAGCGGCGACGCATTCGAGGAATATATAGTCTACCATCCCAAATTCCTCGACTGGATGAAGCACGAGGGCATCGATACCGACAAGAACTACACCCAGGAAGAGCTCGACGCGCTTGTGGCACGTTCGCCCTACGCCGGTGCCACGGCAAACGAAATCGACTGGATGGAGAAGGTCAACATGCAGGGCCGCATTCAGAAGTGGGTCGACCACTCTATATCTGTCACCATCAACCTGCCCAAGGATATCAGTGTTGAGGCCGTCGAGAGCCTCTACCGCCACGCATGGCATGCCGGCTGCAAGGGCTGCACGGTATATCGCGACGGTTGCCGCTCGGGCGTGCTGCTGGCACTCGAGGAGAACAAGAAGAAAGAACAGCACACTCACGAGCCTATCATGACCAAACGTCCCACCGAGCTCGAGGCCGACGTGGTGCGCTTCCAGAACAACAAGGAGAAGTGGATTGCCTTTGTCGGCCTTGTCGACGGCCGCCCCTACGAAATCTTCACCGGCCTTGCCGACGACGAAGATGGTCTCTTCCTGCCCAAGGCCGTAACTCACGGGCGCATCATAAAGGCCATCGACGAGAACGGCAACAAACGCTACGATTTCCAGTATAGCAACAAGCGCGGCCACAAGACCACGATTGAGGGCCTCAGCGACAAGTTCAACCCCGAATACTGGAACTATGCCAAGCTCATATCGGGTGTCTTGCGCTACGGTATGCCTATTGACCAGGTGCTCAAGCTCGTAGGTGGTCTCGAACTCGACTCGCAGAGCATCAACACATGGAAGATGGGTGTGGAGCGCGCACTCAAAAAATACCTGCCCAACGGTACCAGCGCCAAGGGACAGAAGTGCCCCAACTGCGGCCAGGAAACCCTGGTCTACCAGGAAGGCTGCCTCATCTGTACCTCGTGCGGCACCAGCAAGTGCGGATAAAGATTTAGTAACGCATCAGACAGGTTGCCCTGCCTTTCTTAATTTGGAAAAGGCAGGGCAACCTGTCTGATATCAGTATATTACAGCCTTATATCTCTTTCATCTGATATCCGTCTTTCAATATCACTTTCCCCGCTTTGGTGTTGTTGATTTTAATGCAATAAGGTGATATTTGACTGAATTTTGGCCAAGAATCCGGATTGTTTGGATAGTTTGGATGGATTTCTTCGTAATTGTATGTCGGATGATATGTTATAGTTCCGTAATTAATACAGTTTTCTATTATGCCCTCGTGGTCATCCTCAAAACTACGCGACAGGCAGGCTATGCCTCCGATACTTGATAGACCGGACATATTACCGTAGTTCTTGCAGCCTGTTATCCGAGGCACCTGGGAAATGGAGCTCGAAGCGTTATGCAATGCTATGCCGCAACACTGGGTAGAGGTAGCCAAACTGGTGTAATTTGTACAATTCTCTATCTGACCGCTGTTGTATGAGCAGATTCCCGAAGCTGTATATGAGGCTTTCACAATAGAGCGACTTGTGCAATTACGAATGGTGGGCATGTACCACCCGGCACGATATTCGTGGTTTGACGATGCGATGCCTATATACGCATGTAGGTTCATTGTGCCTGAAACATAGCAACTATCTATCAGTCCGCTGTTAGTGCTTGTAATGCCGCAAAATGAAGCGGGAGTGTCGACATTTACATCTACTTTGCAATTTATGATTTTGCCCTCTTGATGCCTGAAGCCGGTACTGGTGGAAGTGAACAGCCCGTTCCAGTAACATATCAGTCCGCCGGTAGAGGCTCCGTTTATTGTGCCGCGTACATCGCAGTTTTTGATGATGCCATAGTTGGTATAACCATATAGCCACTCTATATACTGCCAGTTTTCATTCTTGTCGTGATTTATTATGGCATTGATTTCGATGTCGCAATTGTCGATAATGCCGGAATTGTATTCAACGACAACATCTCTGAATGCTTGAGGACAGCGTAGGTCGGGTGCTGAGATGTTCAAAGTGAAGTTTCGCAATATACCATCGTTCCCGAGGCTGGGAACGAGAAAATTGTTGTATTCATAAGTATGACGATATGTACGGTATATGGTATGTCCGTTGCCCTCGAAGATGTTGTTGAAGCTTTTGAGCTTTTCGTCGGGCGTGGTTTTAATAACCAGTTCTCCGAGGTCGATGTCGTTCATAAGTAATACATCGCGATTGTCAAATCGTGAAGAACTTGTATAGAATGACTTAATAAATTCTACAAGGTCGTCACGGGTATATATTCTGATAGGATTTGTCAATCCATAATCTTCGATAACTAAAGATTCGTATTTATCAGAAATAATCGAAGTGTTTTCTTCGGGTACGTCGACAAAAGAACGGTATTTATATGATCCAGGTGCGAGATTGTCGGTATTCATTTCAAACACTACGTTGGCAATTTGCTCATCTTTGCTTAGATTATCTGAGACACTATGCACATTTGAGGCATTGAAATAAAGTTTTGATGTGTTTCCGGTTTCTTCGTCGGTTAACTCGATACCCATTAAATTACTATCCATAGCTCTTGACGATGAATTGTTGAAATTCTGCCTAAGCCAATCTTTGCCAACCACAGCCCTTACGCGAGGACCGTTGGAAGCTTTTTGTGGTGATATTTTGCCATAATATAAGGCATGGTATCCCGAAGAAAGTGGTACCCAGTTGCCGGTTACATTTTTGTTGTCAAGGTTTAGGAAATTATAGGGAGTCGGTTTGCGCAGGGAGTTAAGGGCGACATCTGACCCTCGCCCGTAAAACCAGTTGGTTATAAAAATTCTAAAAAATCCGAGAGATGTTTTAGCGTTTACCGATTGAGAACCGCCATAAAAATCGGCAACGTCGCGCTTCGAACACAAGTCACGGAATACAGCATTGTCGCTGGCTGCAAAGCACATGCATGTCCATATTACAGTTCGTTTTAGCGTTGCGGGTAATTTTTCGCTAATCCATTTTTTGTCGAGTACGTAGACTGGTTCATCCTTGTCATTCTCAAAGTTTCGTGCGTAGCCTTTTACTAAGTTGTAGTCTTTGAGGTATGGGTAGCGTGGCACTACGATTTCACCGTCGGGTGTGCCGTGGCAGGCGATGAATACCAAACTGTATTTTGAAAATAGTTCGATTGTGTTTAATATCGTGCTTGCTGTTTGCTTGCCGTTCTCATATACTTTTGTAACTGTTAAATCGGGGAATTTTTGTTTTAATGAATTTTCTAATTTGTTGAATTGATTTAAAAATCCGTCGCCTTTTAGTTGCATCGGGCTCCAGAGGAGGATATTTCGTTTCGTCATAAGGGATACCGAAGTATTGTTGCCTGACGCACGTGATGGACTGTATGCCGATTTGATTGAATTAGTTTCTATATCTTGCGCCGGTTCTGTGTAGCCAGTCAAAGAATCGATACTGTCGATAAGGGCATCGTCGTCAATCTCATCGTCTAAACCCATGTTGACTTGTGTGGCACCGGTTAGGTCGATAAAATATTTTTGCTCGTTAGTGAAATAGATATATGCCGTACCTTCTTTTTCTTCTATTTTTTCGTATCCGGGCAGTGTGCGTGCGAAATTTTCGATATCAGAGGTGAGGGTAGGCATACCCTTCGATAACACGCTGTCTAACTTGTTGCATACTTCGTCAAAGGAAATATCATTATCGATTGGTTCTTCTGATTTTTGCTCGCATGAACATAACGATAGCATGAGGACTATAATCAAGCACAAGTGTAGTCGCATAGTTGTATGGTATTGGTTCTTACTCGCAAATTTACAATAAAATATGTAATAAGCAAAAAAAATATTGGTTTACGGTTGCTTTGCATAATTTCGCAATTCATCGACGAGTCAAATTTTATTTTTGCACGTGTGGGCATTTTTTTGTAATTTCGCAGTTTAGAAATGCTTTAACTAAACGTATATGTTGATTATAGGTATTGCCGGTGGTACCGGCTCGGGAAAAACTACGGTGGTAAACAAGATTATAAACAGTCTGCCAGCCGGAGAGGTTGCTGTGATGCCACAGGACTCTTATTACAAGGACTCGAGTCACATACCGCCCGAAGAACGCTCTAAAATCAACTTTGACGAACCGGCAGCCATCGAGTGGTCGCTTCTTGTCGAACACCTCAAGCAGCTAAAGGAAGGGCATACCATACAGATGCCCACCTATTCCTACCTCACGTGCACTCGCCAACCCGAGACCGTAGAGGTCAAACCTGCCGATGTGGTAATTGTCGAGGGCATCTTGGTCTTGACCGACCCCACATTGCGCAATATGCTCGACATCAAGGTCTTTGTCGATGCCGACCCCGACGACCGCCTGATTCGCGTCATCGCACGCGACTGCATAGAGCGAGGCCGTACTCCCGAAATAGTAATCAACCGCTATCAGGACGTTCTCAAGCCCATGCACTGCCAGTATATCGAGCCGTCGAAGCGCTATGCCGACCTGATTGTTCCACAGGGCGGCAGCAACACCGTGGCTATCAACCTCCTTACAGACTATATCGAAAGCCGCCTCCACCGAGGCACGGTGATGCGCGGCGTAACCCCTGCCGCTCTATAAGATATGGGTATCAGTTGGCGACACCGTAACAGCGACGAGACACAGCAGGATGTGCCTGCACCTTTCGCACCACTGACCGACCGCCGCCCCGACGAGCAGCCTGCGCCCGATATCGAGGTCGTGGTCGAAGAAGAAGTGGTGGCCGGGGATACCTCGCGAAGCGACGACAAGATGGTGCTGCGCACCGACAACCTGGTCAAGAAATATGGCAAGCGCACGGTGGCAAACCACGTGTCAATCGACGTGACCCAGGGCGAGATTGTAGGGCTGCTCGGCCCTAACGGCGCCGGTAAGACTACGACTTTCTACATGACCGTGGGCCTTATCGAGCCAAACGAGGGACAGATATTTCTCAATGACCTTAATATCACTAAGTTCCCCGTCTACAAACGTGCGCAGAACGGCATCGGCTACCTTGCCCAGGAGGCGTCGGTATTCCGCAAGATGAGTGTCGAGGACAATATCCGCTCGGTGCTCCAGATGACTCACATGACAAAGGAAGAGCAGCGCGACAAGCTCGAGAGCCTGATTGAGGAGTTCCGCCTGCAAAAGGTGCGCAAGAACCTCGGCGACCAGTTGTCGGGCGGCGAACGCCGCCGCACCGAGATAGCCCGTTGTCTTGCCATCAATCCTAAATTCATCATGCTCGACGAGCCATTCGCCGGAGTTGACCCCATCGCCGTAGAGGACATCCAGTCAATCGTCTATAAGCTCAAAGACAAGAATATAGGCATACTTATCACCGACCACAACGCCCAGGAGACACTGCGCATCACCGACCGCGCCTACCTGCTATTCGAGGGACGCATCCTCTTCCAGGGCACCAGCGAGGAACTGGCCGAAAACCCCGTCGTGCGCGAGAAATACCTGGGCCGCGACTTCGTGTTCTACCGCAAGCGCCTCGATGCGTCAGATTTGTAGCCGTAAATTAAAATAGATAATCCAACAAATCACATAATATGTCAGAAGAAAACGCAACCCTCGAAAATGAGAAACCACAGGGCCTGAGCTTTGTGGAAGAAGAGGTTTACAATGACCTGCGCGCCGGTAAGAATGGCGGACGGCTCAATACACGCTTTCCGCCTGAGCCCAACGGCTATCTCCATATAGGCCATGCCAAGGCCATCTGTATGGACTTCGGTGTCGCCGAGAAATTTGGCGGCACATGCAACCTTCGTTTCGATGATACCAACCCTGTTAAAGAGGACGTGGAGTATGTCGACTCTATACGCGAGGACATACACTGGCTCGGCTTTGACTGGGGCGACCGCGAATACTATGCTTCCGACTATTTCCCACAGCTTTTCGACCTCGCCGTGCGCCTCATCAAAGAGGGTAAGGCATACGTCGACGACCAGACAAGCGAACAAATAGCAGCTCAGAAAGGCACACCCACCGAACCTGGCCAGAACAGCCCCTACCGCAGCCGCACACCCGAAGAAAACCTCGACCTCTTCCTCCGCATGAACGAGGGCGAGTTCGACGAGGGTTCGCGTGTGCTGCGCGCCAAAATCGACATGGCGTCGCCCAACATGCACTTCCGCGACCCGATTATGTACCGCATAATCAAGACTCCCCACCACCGCACAGGCACAAAGTGGAAAGTCTACCCCATGTACGACTTTGCCCACGGGCAGAGCGACTACTTCGAGGGCGTGACACACTCAATCTGTACCCTCGAGTTCGTGCCTCACCGTCCGCTCTACGAATATTTCGTAAAAGAGCTTGCCGACGATACCTACTGCCCACGTCAGATAGAGTTCAATCGCCTCAACCTCACCTATACGGTGATGAGCAAGCGCAAGCTGCTACAGCTTGTCAAGGAAGGTCTTGTTGCAGGCTGGGATGACCCTCGTATGCCGACCATCTCGGGTATGCGCCGTCGCGGTTATACGCCAGAGTCTATCCGCAACTTCATCAACACTATCGGCTATACCAAATATGAGGCACTAAACAGTGTGAGCCTGCTCGAACACGCCGTGCGCGACGACCTCAACCGCAAAGCCACACGTGTGATGGCCGTTATCAACCCCGTCAAGCTCATCATCGACAACTATCCCGAAGGCCAGGTTGAGACCGTGACGATGGAGAACAATCCCGAAGAAGAGGGTAGCGGCGTGCACGAGATGCCCTTCTCGCGCGAGCTCTATATCGAGCGTGAGGACTTCATGGAAAATCCTCCCAAGAAGTTCTTCCGCCTCGCCCCGGGGCAGGAAGTACGCCTCAAGGGTGCATATATCATCAAGGGCACCGACAACGTAGAGCGTGATGCCGACGGCAATATCACCGCCATACACTGCACCTACGACCCCGAGAGTCGCAGCGGTATGCCCGGTGCATCGCGCAAGGTCAAGGGTACCCTCCACTGGGTGTCGGCAGCACATGCCATCGATGCCGAGGTGCGTCTCTACGACCGTCTTTTCGACGTTGAGAACCCTGCCGCCGAGCCCGACCGCGATTTCCGTGAGATGCTCAACCCCGAGTCGCTCGTCGTCGTAGAGCACGCCAAGCTCGAACCCTTTATCTTCGAGAACGCCGGGCGTGGCAAGAAATTCCAGTTCCAGCGCATCGGCTACTTCACACCCGACTACGACTCGACTCCCGAACACCCCGTTTTCAACCGCACCATCGCCCTCAAAGACACCTGGGAGAAGGTGCAGAAGAAAGCGTGATATTATCTTTCTTAAGTTTGTGAGTTTATAAGTTAACGATTTATAAACTCACAAACTTATAAACTTCAATTCTCTTTTGCCCGATGGACGAAGAAAGAAATCCGAGACAAGAATTATACGAACGTTTCAAGGCATCGCTGTCGCAGCCTGTGTCGCAACGCTATTTCGACGAGGACGAGTTGGTCGACCTCTTCGACTATGCCGGCGACCTTCAGGACGACTATGTGCAGCTTGAAACCCTGCTTTGCGGTGCGCGGCTCTACCCCGAGAGCCACGGCCTCAACGAGCGTCGTCTGCTATTCTATCTTGACACTTCCGACGACGACACCGACCAGCGCACCGAGGCTGCAGCCAAGTATCTGGCCGACAATCCCGACGAGTCGTCGTTGCTTTTCGACATCGCGCGTATGGAGACATCGCCGGCCGACGACCCCGAGGCTTCGCTCGAATATATTTTGCACCAGTACGAGACCTTTGGCGACGAAGAAATCATACGTTTTGTCGACCTTGCCATAGACCTGGGGCAATACTCATGGCTGGTTGCACACCTCGACGAAATAGCCGCCAAGGTGCCTTTCAAGCCCGCGTTGCTCTACGAGGTTGCGCGCGAGGCTGACAATAACTACGACAACGAGACCCTCGTCCGTGTTGCCGACCAGCTGATTGAGCTCGAGCCGTTCACGACCCATTACTGGATAATGCTGTTCCGTGGTCAGGCCCGTCTCGACCGTCGCGACGATGCCCGCACGACCTACGACTCGGCCAAGGCCCTTGCCGCCGACGACCCCGTAGCCATGCTCGGCCTGGCCGACGCCGTGTACACCTCGGCGCCATATCTCCTCAGCGACATGGCTGCAACCCTCAAGCGCATAAAAGACCAGCACCCCGACGACTTTGATTATACTGATGCCTACTGCGCCATGCTCGTACAGTTGGGCAATATGAACGGTGCCATAAGGGAAATAAAGGCATACCTCGACCGCAAGCCGGCTACGGCGCGCGCCATAAGGCAGTTGCTAATGTGCAACAGCGCCGGTAGCAAGCCATATCTCAAACGCTTTTTCGAGGAGGCCGCGAACGAAGAAATCGCCGAGCTCGATTGTGAGAGCCTTGCCTCGACACTCAATATGCGCGGTGCCCATGCCGCTGTCGATGCCTTGGTGAGCGCCATAGCTAAAAATGAGGTGCCATTCGAGCCGTATTACTCGATTTGGATGGAGTCGCTGTTTGCGCTCGGTAAATATGGCGAGGTGGTGAGTCTCGGTTCGCATACCGATATACTCGACAGCCTCTTGCAGACGCCTCTCAAAGGTGCCTCGATGGCATTTGTCTATACTGTGTCGCTCCTCAAGACCGGCAATTACGACAAGGCGGCCGAATATGTGGCCCGTGTCCGCCCTATAATCGAACAGACTATGGCCGATGTGCCCCTGCCGCTGCGCATGGCCCAGCGCACATTCCTCACCCTCGCCTCAAAAATCGACAAAGACCACGTCGACGACAAACTCTACTGGGAGTACTTCGACATGCTCGGTTACAGTAAATTGTAAAATGTTTTGCAGCCACGAGGCTGCAAACTTTAATTGTGGCAGGTTTGTTTTAAGGAAAACTCAATTACATGACAGATAATTCATCGCTTAGACATAAGTCGCGGCCTACGTGGGATACTGAGGAAAAATCGGTATTCGACAAGGGCATTTTTTTCTCGGCCAGGCAGGCGCTCAGGCGACATGCCAGTGGCGGCAATATACTGATTGTAGCTACTGTCCTGGCACTGATAGTTGCCAATATTCCGGGCATCAACGATTACTACTTTGATTTCTGGCACCAGGAAGTGCGCCTGCAACTTGGCGATTTCAACGTGTTCAGCCACTCGGGCGAACCGATGACGCTGCTGGCGTTTATCAACGATGCCCTGATGGCAATCTTCTTTTTCTCGATTGGACTCGAAATCAAACGCGAGGTGCTCGTGGGCGAGTTGTCGTCGTTCCGACAGGCCCTGTTGCCCATCGTGGGTGCTTTCGGCGGCATGATTGTGCCCGTAGTTATCTTCTATTTTATGAGCCGTGGCACCGACTATTCCGGTGGTGCGGCCATACCTATGGCGACCGATATCGCGTTTTCTCTCGGTGTGCTGGCCATGCTCGGCAAGCGTGTGCCCCTGTCGCTCAAGATATTCCTTACCACGCTTGCCGTTGTCGACGATATCGGCGGTATCATTGTTATAGCGATTTTCTATTCCACGCATATCGAGCTGGCCCTGCTCGGTTATGCGGCCATACTATTAGGTGTGTTGCTGCTTGGGTCGGCACTGCGGATTAAGAGCAAGATTTTTTACCTCCTTATCGGTGGCGTTATATGGTTCTTGTTCCTTAATTCGGGCATACATCCAACCATCGCCGGCGTATTGGTGGCATTCTGCGTGCCTGCGACTCCGGTCTTCGCCCCGATGAAATATATCAAGATTATCCGTAAGTCAATCGCGCACTTCAGCGACGACGAGCCGCAGGACCTTGTGCGCCGTTCGATTCTCGACAAGGAGCAGATGAACTGGCTAAAGGAAGTCGAGTCGGCATCCGACAAGGTAATATCGCCGCTTCAAGACCTCGAGGATAGCCTTCACCCCATTGTTAACTACTTTATAATACCCCTCTTCGCTTTCGCTAATGCCGGCATCTTCTTGCTCGACATGGACCCTGTCACAATCTTCGAGAGTATCTCCCTGGCGGTAATCTGCGGCCTGGTGATAGGCAAGTTTGTGGGCATATTGAGTTTTTCGTGGCTTTGCGTCAAACTCGGTCTTGCACCTATGCCGGCACACTCCGACTGGCGCATGATGTCGGCCATATCGATGCTTGGCGGCATTGGTTTCACTGTGTCGCTATTCATTGCCACGCTGTCGTTCGATGCCTCTATACCGCATCAGGCCGACTTGCTGGCACATGCCAAGCTCGGCATCGTATGCGGCTCGTTGCTGTCGGGAGTCATAGCGTTCCTATGGCTGCATATGGCCCTTCCCAAAGGCATTGCCCCGGATGCTGCTGAAGATTAAACCTTTAACCCCCAAATAATATGACCGTACACGAGTTATTTCTCGAGCGTCACAGCATACGACGCTATACCGACCAGCCCCTCCCGGCCGACGATGTCAAGACTATACTTGAGGCCGGACTGTTGGCACCCTCGTCTAAAAGTGCCCGTTCGTGGCAGTTTGTCGTGGTCGAAGACCGCGATATGCTTACCCGGCTGAGCGACCTCAAACCTTCGTACGCCGCCTCGATTAAGGATTGCCGCCTGGCAGTAGTCGTTACCAGCGACCCGACGCAGAGCGAGGCTTATATCGAAGATGCCACCGTCGCCGCTATAATGATGCATATCCAGGCCGCCGACCTCGGCATAGGCTCGTGCTGGGTGCAGGTGCGCGGTCGCCAGGCTGCCGACGGAACGCCGTCGGAGGAAGTTGTCCGCGAACTCCTCGGTATTCCGGAGCATATATGTGTAGAGTGCGTGATGACATTCGGCTATTCTGCCGAGACTCGCAAGCCTGTCGACCCTGCAAAACTTAAGTGGGAGAAGGTGCATATCGGTGCCTGGCGCAACGAGCTATGATACCCAGCCGGATAGTGCTTGTCGGCACGGGCAATGTTGCGTCGCATCTTGCCGAAGCCCTCGGCGGCCGTATTTGTGCTATTATAAGCCGCGACTCCGGGCGAGCTGCCGAGCTTGCACATAAAAACAATATAGACGGTTATGGCGACTATGCCGCCCTGCGCGGTTATGACCCCGACTTGGTCATAATAAGCGTGGCTGACCATGCCCTGCCTGCCGTTGCCGGGGCTATTGGCCATCTCGAGTCTGAGCCCTTAGTGCTTCATACCTCGGGGACGGTGCCCAAAGAGGTGCTTGCAGTCATAAGTCCGCGTACCGGCGTGCTGTATCCTTTGCAGACTTTCTCGCGCGATGTGTATGTCGACATGCACACGGTGCCTTTTTTTACCGAGGCTTCCGTTGCCGCCGACCTTGCCGTGGTCGACTCGGTAGCTAACGTCATTTCCGATACCGTGCATCATGCCGATGCGTCGCAGCGACAGGTGCTGCATATAGCAGGTGTTTTTTCGTCGAACTTTGTCAACATACTCCTCGAGATGGTTCACGACATACTCGGCGAGGCCGACTATCCGCTTGCCACGGTGCGTCCGCTTGTCGAGGCGACGGTCGCAAAAGCCTTTATAGCCGGGCCACATGCGGCCCAGACCGGGCCGGCCATGCGTGGCGACAAGGCCGTGATGGCAAAGCATGCACATGCGCTGCCCGACGACAAACGCCGTGTTTACGAACTCTTATCGCAATATATTGTAAAATCTCAAAACGTAACACTGAAATGAGCAAGATAGACTATGACCTGAAAAAAATCAAGGGTATCGCCTTTGATGTCGACGGTGTGCTGTCGCCGGCCACGGTGCCAATCGACAGTGACGGTAATCCGCGCCGCATGGCAAATATCAAGGACGGCTATGCCATGGTGCAGGCCCTGCGCCACGGTCTAAAACTTGCTATCATTTCCGGAGCCGATACCGAGCCGGTGCGCAAGCGCTTCGAACTCATCGGCTTCAACGATATATACCTTGGCCATATCGAGAAGTTGCCGGTATTATGCTCGTGGATGGAGGAGAACGGCCTCTCGCCCGAACAGGTAGCATATTGCGGCGACGACATACCCGATATCCTTCCCATGGTGCATGTGGGTCTCCCCGTGGCCCCACGCGATGCCGACCCGGATGTGAAGGCCGTGGCTCGGTTTATATCGACCGTCAACGGCGGTTGCGGCGTGGCCCGCGAGCTTATAGAGGAAGTAATGAAGACGCAGGGCACGTGGCCGGCTGCCGACAAACGCGCTTATGGAAAATGAATAACGAAACACATCATCTCGATTTTCACACGGGTACATGTCCCGATAACCATACGGCAATCTTGCCGCCGCTGCCGAGCGAGGCGTATGCCGGTGTAAATGTATTGCTGGCATCGAACTCGCCGCGTCGCCGCGAACTATTAGGGCTGATTTTGCCGTCGTTCGAGATTGCGACACCGCGAGATGTCGACGAGGTATATCCGCCCGACATGGCCGCTGCCGACGTGCCGGCATATTTGTCGCAGCTCAAGGCTAAGGCTTATGCCGACCTGCTTGCCCCCGGCGAACTCATTATCACTGCCGATACAATAGTCATTGCCGACGGTGCAATAATGGGCAAGCCTCACGACGAGGCCGAAGCCGCCAAGATGTTGCACAAACTCGAAAATGCGACACATACAGTCGTGACCGGAGTGACACTTATGTCGCTCGACGGTGCCAAGAACGATACATTCTCTGAAACCACGCTGGTTACATTCGGCCCGCTTACCGACGACGAAATCACACGCTATGTGGCGCGCTACCGCCCTCTCGACAAAGCCGGGGCCTACGGCATACAGGAGTGGATAGGCGCGGCGGCAATCGCCCGTGTCGACGGATGCTTCTACAACGTAATGGGCCTCCCCCTCCACTCGCTCTACACCCATCTGAAGAATTTTTATAGATAGGCTATACTCGGTTTTGCAACTGCTTAGTGCTGCTCCAAAAATTGCATTTTCGTTATTTTTTTGCCTAAAAATTTGGTGGTATCACGAAATCGTTATACCTTTGCATAGGTGATAACCGCAAAACTTGTGGCACTATGAAATGGAAAGAACTAATTAAAATCGCCACCGATAAGGGGTATAGACTTTATGCCCATGGCAAGAAACATGATATCTATGTCAATGACAACGGTGAGCGTTTGGTAGTCGAGCGTCATGGTTCACAAGAAATAAGGAAAGGCCTAATGCTTAGTTTGAAAAAGCAATTAGGTTTCTAATATAAGCGAGGAGATTATGCACCTCAAACTTTATTCAATAATGTTATCTCACAACCAATAGCACCAAGTCGATATGAAAGTAAGTATTGAAAAACAATCAGACGGCACATACATAGCTTATAACACCACTGGAGACAAAGTACAGCTTATCGGAACCGGTGACACTGTAAAGGAAGCAAAAGATGATTTCTTTAATTCTATTGAAGAGGTCAAGGAGAGTTATATAGAATTCGGAGATGAAATGCCAAAATGTCTCTCTGAAGAAGTCGAGTTCCGTTTTGATATTTCATCGCTGTTCGAGTATTACTCGATGTTCAACGTTAGTGCTCTCGGTCGGTATCTCGGCATCAACGACAGCCTTATGCGCCAGTATCGCAGCGGCGCTACCCCTATATCAGATAAGCAGCTTGAAAAAATCGAGGCTGGTATTCACCGACTTGGCGTGGAATTGGCCGCCCTTCGTCTTGTTTGATAATAATTCGATTCGAAAATGGCATTAGCCTCGCCATCACGGTGGGGCTAAATTTTTGACTGCAATGTGAAAAATTTTTTGTCGTCGGTGCAAGGTTTTCGGTTTTCCGGGATTTGATATAATAGAACAACCGATTAAATTTATTGAAATGAAATTTAGTAATTTTCTACTACCTATCCTCGGGTTTGGTATGTTGACGCTTCCGTCGTGCCTCGATGACGACGACTCGTATGTGTCGCGCATGCCCACCGCGCTCGTAACAGTATGCCCCAACGCCGACGGCAGCTTCATCATGCAACTCGACAACAACACTCAGTTGGAGCCGGCGAATATGAAGAAATCGCCCTTTGGCGACAAAGAAGTCCGTGCGCTTGTCAATTATTCGGATGAAGTTGTCGGTAGCGGTATTCGCCGTGTACATGTCAACTGGCTCGACAGCATACGCACAAAACTGCCGGTCGAGAGCCTTGCCGACCGTAACGACGAAGTATATGGCAACGACCCTATCGAGATTATCCGCGACTGGGTTACCGTTGCAGAAGACGGCTATATCACCCTGCGCATACGCACACGCTGGGGCACATCTGGGACGAATCACTATGTCAACCTGTTGACCGGCACCAACCCTGACGACCCGTATGAGTTTGAACTTCGTCACGATGCAAATGATGATGTTTGGGGCGAATGGGGCGATGCGCTGATTGCCTTTAACCTCAACAATCTGCCCCGACCCAACGGTGACGATGTGAAAATAAAACTCAAATGGAAATCTTTCGACGGTGACAAGACCGCCGAGTTCGACCTGAAAATGAGGCCCGTGCACCAAGATATTGATGCAGCATCAATCAGGTTCTCACGCTCGATAGAATGATTCCCGAGAGGAATGGAACTTGACGAGACTGACAGTGAATTACAACTTCTACGCCTCGTAAGGCTGGGCGATAATACGGCGCAAAGGACGGTATATAAAAATTATGTCCGTTACCTTGCCGCCGTATGCTCTCGCTATATTCTTAATGACGAGGATATTAAAGACGTTTTGCAAGATAGTTTCTTAAAGATTTTCTCCTCTATTTCCTCTTTTGATTATCGAGGCCGAGGTTCCCTTAAGGCTTGGATGACAAAGGTGACAGTAAACGAAGTACTTAAATTCCAGCGCCGTAACGGCCGCATAGAGTTTGTCGGAATTTCCGAAAACGAACACGATTTGCCCGTTGACGAGCCTGATATAGATTCTCTGCCCTCGGAGCTTATATTTCAGATGATACGCGACTTGCCCGACGGCTACCGCACTATATTCAACCTTTATGTTGTAGAGAACCGGAGCCATAAAGAAATAGCCTCGCTCCTGGGCATAAAGGAAAGCACTTCGGCATCGCAGCTACACAGGGCAAAGGCTATGTTGGCTGAGAAAATCAGGCTTTATAATAATTCTAAGACTATATCAATATGAGCGATGAGTGGCTAAATAAGATTCATGACCGGATGTCGGATTATGAGGTCGACGAGCCCGACGAGCTATGGGCTTCTATCGAGGCTGCTCAGGGCAGCGACATTCGTCGCAAATGCATATTGGTATGGGTAAGGCGGTCGGTGGCTGTTGCCGCCATGCTGGTTGCCGTAATTTCTACGGCTGTCTATCTGATGCGCGACGACATTGCCTTGCCAAAGTTAGCCGCCCCCGAAATGATATCATATCGGCCGACTGTACCCGGCCCGGGGAACTTGCCTTTAACCAAGGTTTCCTCGGACAGGGCTGTCGGAAATCTCATCCGTCATGATAAGGCTGTCGGGCTTTCAGGTGTTGTAATGCCACAAGATTCGGTTTGTCAAAATGACGCGGTGGCTGTGTCCACGGTTAATGAGGCCCAGGACACCGTGGACACTGTGGACATTAAAACCGTCAGGGACATTACGGACACTGCTGGCGATTATATTGCGGCTGTCAAACATAATCGTCGAGATAATGGTGGCAGTTTTTCTTTGTCTATGTACACATCGGGCGGTACGGGCGCTTTGTTTAATAACCAGTCGGGTTATAACGCGATTTTAAACAGTGTTGGCCCTCAAAACTCACAGTGGCGCGACGACCCGATGTTGGGGATATTGCTGTTTAACCAGGGTAAGGCCGTCAATTCGGATATCAAGCATCGTCTGCCCGTCCGGGCCGGTATATCAGTGGTCTACAATCTAAATGACCGGTTCGGTATCGAGAGCGGTTTGTCGTACACAAATCTTACATCTGATATAAAAGAGGGTAGTGGCAGTCATTACTATTCGGCAGTTCAAAGGCTGCACTATATCGGCTTGCCGCTCAATGTGAAATACCGCATTTGGTCTTGGAAGTCCTTAGATTTTTATGCTTCAGGTGGCGGACTCGTCGAAAAGTGTGTCGCTGCAACACTCGATTGTGATTATTTTATTGATAATCACAAGAATGGTGGCAATGACGAAAGTATATCCGACAGGCCGTGGCAGTTTTCGGTCAATGCTTCGGCCGGTGTGCAGTGCAATATAGTCAAGTCGGTCGGCATATATGTCGAGCCCGGCATAAGTTATTATTTTGACGACGGGTCGCAATTGCGCACCATTTATAAAGACAAGCCGCTGAATTTCAATCTCAACCTCGGTGTCAGATTTTTATTCCGGTCATCAAGCCGGCATTAGTAGATATTCACTACTTTTGTACATTAGAATTTAGCAATTATGGAAATAGTAGTGAAAGAATATGACGCGCCTTGCGGACGGCTCGTGTTGGGGGCGTTTGCCAATCGTTTGTGTTTGTGCGACTGGGTGCATGGTAAACACCGTGAACAAAATGAACAACGGCTCAGACGAATTCTCTCTGCTGATTTCCATACAGGCACATCGTCGCTACTCGATGCTGCGGCCTTGCAGCTCGACGAATACTTTGCCGGGCAGCGCCGACGTTTCGATATCCCCTTGTTGCTCACCGGCACCGGGTTTCAGAAAAAGGTATGGCAGGCATTGCTCGAAATACCTTACGGAGCAACTATTTCTTACGGCAAATTAGCTTCACGCATAGGTATGCCTCATGCAGTCAGGGCCGTTGCCAATGCCAACGGGGCGAACGCCATATCGATTTTCGCCCCATGCCACCGCGTAATCGGCAGCGACAACTCCCTCACAGGCTATGCCGGCGGCCTCCCTGCCAAACAATACCTGTTGGGCCTCGAGCAAAAAAATAATTAGGCCAAAGTATCGCTTTAAATATTTGTCTTTGTGATATTTCTGACAAAGTTGGCATTATATTTGCAAAATTAAAAATAAAGCAGTAACTTTGCAGCGCAATTTTCGCAACGCCGCAATAGCTCAGTTGGTAGAGCATTTCATTCGTAACGAAAAGGTCGTGGGTTCGAGTCCCACTCGCGGCTCTACTTGCTTTTTAGCATCCCCGTGTGATGGGAAATTAAGGAGCAATACTTAATTTTGAGTAACACAAATCATTACAATGGAACTTTTCAAACTTGCAGCCCAGCCTCGTGTAGATTTGGGCAAGAAGGCGACTAAAGCCCTTCGCAACCAGGGCCTTATCCCCGTAGTGCTCAATGGTGGCGCGATTGTAGAACTTCCCTATGCCGGCACCCTCAAGCCCGGTGAGAAAATCGTAGAAATCGGCAATGGCAAGGGCCTGATTACAACCGACCTCGTTGTATCTAACGATGCTGTTCGCAAACTCGTCTACACTCCCGACATCTTCGCTGTAGAACTCGATATCAACGGTGAGAAACGCATGGCCGTCCTCAAAGACCTCCAGTTCCACCCTGTAAAGGATACCATCCTCCACATGGATTTCCTCGAGGTCAACGATACCAAGCCAATCGTGATGGAAGTACCCGTCAAACTCGAAGGCCACGCTGCCGGTGTTAAGGCCGGTGGTAAGCTCAACCTCTCGATGAAGAAACTCAAGGTTCGTGCCATCTACACCGCTATCCCCGAGCGTCTCGTAATCAACGTCGACGACCTCGGTCTCGGCAAATCACTTGCCGTTGGCGACATCCACATCGACGGTCTCGAACTCGTCAATGCAAAGAACGCTGTTGTCTGCGCAGTACAGCTCACACGTGCAGCCCGTGGTGCTGCCGCCGCTGCTGCCAAGTAATAACAAGTTCGTGTTGACAGCATGAAGCACCTGATTGTAGGCTTGGGAAATATCGGTGATGAATACCGTGACACCCGCCACAACATAGGATTTATGATATTGGACGCCTTTGCCGAGGCGTCCAATATTTCTTTTTCTACAGGCCGCTATGGCGATATAGGCCGTGGGCGCGTTAAAAATCAGCAGGTTGTACTTCTCAAACCTTCTACTTACATGAATCTCAGCGGCAATGCCGTAAGATATTGGAAAGACCAGGAGGGCATAGATGTGGAGAACATACTTGTCGTTGTCGACGACATCGCCCTGCCTCTGGGCGCTATCCGCATCAAGGCTCGCGGCTCTGACGCCGGGCACAATGGCCTGAAGAATATTGCGCAGATGCTGGGTACTGATGCCTATCCGCGCCTGAGGTTCGGCATCGGTGGCGATTTCCCTCGCGGATGCCAGATAGACTATGTGTTAGGCAAATTTCCCGCCGACGACCGCAAGGTTGTCGACGAGCGCATACCCGTCGCCGTCGAAGCAATAAAAGAGACAGTCCTCGCCGGCCTTGGCCCGGCTATGTGCAAGTTTAATAATAAATAATTCAACTTTCGCAAGCGAAAAGTTGAAGGTTAAAGTTTAACGAGCTTATCAGCTAAAATATTTGTTGAGATAAGAATTGAAACGACAGTTCATAAACCTTAACCTTTAACCCTTAAACATTTAAGTGAGCTTGCGAAACTTAAATATATAATATGCCCAAGAGCGAAGTACGTATCGATAAATGGCTGTGGGCCATGAGGATATTCAAGACACGCACGGTGGCTACCGACGCATGTCGCAAGGGGCGTGTGTCGGTCGGCGACGGTCCGGCTGTCAAGCCCTCGCGCACAATAGTGGTGGGCGATATAATAAAGGTGCGCAAGCCGCCGGTCACATTTACCTTCCGAGTGAAGGCCCTTACCGAAAACCGCCTTGGTGCGCGCCTCGTACCTGAATACCTTGAAAACCTGACACCAAAATCAGAGTATGACCTGCTCGAAGTCGTCAAAATATCCGGCTTTGTAGACCGCCAGAAAGGTCTCGGACGTCCCACCAAGCGCGAGGGTCGCGAACTATCGCGCTTTACCGAGAGCATCGGCGATGACGGTTGGGATTTTGATTTCGATTTTGACGACGATACCGACGAATGACTTTTGATAAGTCAGTACCTGATGACTTAAAATATAGAGGCTGCAACCTGTATACCACTTGTATTTGCAATCAGCCTCGTACATGACCATCAAATCTATTCTAAGACTTGTGAGTAACTAAATAAAACCATTATCAACCATGCGCTTTGACCAGCTTGCCCTTTCCGATGATATTCTTGACGCTCTCGATGCCATGCATTTCGAAGAGTGCACCCCCATCCAGGAGCAGAGTATCGACCTGATACTCGACGGTAACGACCTGATAGCCTGTGCCCAGACCGGTACTGGCAAGACAGCGGCATACCTCCTGCCGATTATAGACCTTCTTGCCGATACCGAGGCCGACTCTAAAGTCAAGTGTGTAATCATGGTTCCCACCCATGAGCTTGCGCAGCAAATCGACCGCCAGATGGAGGGCTTTGCGTATTATATCCCCGTTAGCAGCCTTGCCATACACGGCGGCAACGACGGCAAGGAGTTTGCCCGTCAGCAGCACGCCCTGCGCCAGGGCGCCGACATGGTAATTGCCACTCCGGGACGCCTCTTGGCGCACATGAAGATGGGGTATGTAGACCTGTCGGCAGTGAAATATTTCGTCCTCGATGAGGCCGACCGTATGCTCGATATGGGTTTCTCCGACGATATCATGCGCATCGTGTCGGAACTGCCCAAAGAGAGACAGACCCTGATGTTCTCGGCCACGATGCCCGGCAAAATCCAGCAGTTGGCGGCAAGTATACTCCACAACCCCAAGGAAGTCAAGATTGCAGTCTCCAAACCGGCCGAAAAAATCGACCAGTCGGTATTTATATGCCACGAAGGTCAGAAGCAGGGCTTGTTGAAACGCCTTTTCGAACAAGGCCACGACAAGCGCGTGATTGTCTTCTCATCGTCGAAACAAAAGGTAAAAGAGCTTACGCAGATAATGCGTCGCAGCCACTGGAAGGCTGCCGAGATGCACTCCGACCTCGACCAAAAGGCGCGCGAAGAGGTTATACTTGCTTTTCGCGCCGGCCGTATCGATATACTCATCGCTACCGACATATTGTCGCGCGGCATCGATATCGACGATATCGCCATGGTCGTTAACTACGACGTGCCACACGAAGCCGAGGACTACGTGCACCGCATCGGCCGAACGGCGCGTGCCGGTGCCGGCGGCAAGGCTGTGACCTTTGTCAGCGAACGCGACCAGCAGCGCTGGGCCGGAATCGAACGTTTCCTTGGTTCCGAAGTTCGCCGCGAAGAAATTCCTGCCGAGTTTGGCGAGGCTCCGCAATATCGCGGCGACAGCCGGGCCAGGGGGTCGCGCAAAGGCAGGCCGCATACCAAGCCTAACGGTGACAAAGAGAGTGGTGCCCAAAAGAAAAAGCACCGCTGGCACGGAAAATCTAAAAAATCGAATAAGTCGGGCAACCAGCAGCAACAATAAGTGTTTCATAGATATGAAACGTCTCCTTCCTCTTATCTTTCTATCGTTAGTGGTGGCTTGTAGCAAAAGCAGCCGCCAGGCCGATGCGCCCGAGGCCGAAGTGGTGCCGCTATACTCATATATTGCTTCGGGGCATGTGCCCGATAGCGACAGCACAGTGCTGCGTGCATTTATGCGCACGGTCAGCGAAGAGCCGCTTACTCCCGAGCTTGTCGAGGCTTGGATGTCGTCGCAGGCCGTGTCGGTTTTCACTCCCGATGTCGACTCGGTCTTCACTGACACCGCCTATGTGGCCCGGTCTTTGGGCGGCATACTCGCCAATGCCGAGTCGCAGGGGCTCGCGTTGCCGCGCAGGCTGTATGCAACAGTCGTCTATGGACGTCCTGAGTCGGTGCTTTTTGTCGACAGTGTGATGCTTGTCGCCCTCAACCATTATCTTGGTGCCGATTATCCCGGCTACAGTCATTGGCCTGTGTATATGCGGCTTGGCAAGACACCACAGGCTCTGCCGTACGACCTTGCCGAGGCCCTGGTTGCGACCTCTTATCCCTATTCTCTCGAAGGCGGGGATGCCACGGCCCTCTCGCGTATGATATACGAGGGTGTGCTTACACATGCCAAGATGTCGCTCGTGCCTGATGGCAGCCTGGGTGACGCTCTCGGCTATACTGATGCCCAGATGCGGTGGCTCGAAGAAAACGAGGGTTCGATATGGCGCAGTATCATACATCGCCAGTTGCTCTACGACACCTCCGAGTCTACTGCCGACCGGCTTGTTGCGCCCTCGCCCGAGGTGTCGGTGGTCGAGCCTGGCGCCCCGGGCCGTGTAGGGCGTTATATAGGCTACCGCATCGTAAGCGCATATCTCGCCGACCACCCCGATGCCACACTCCCACAGATGCTGTCGCCCGAGTTTTACAAAGGTAACTCGGTGTTAATCAACTCGCAATACCAGCATTGATAAACAAACCGGGCTTCGTCGGCGTTCTATTATTGAAAGGAACGTCAGACGATGAAAAAGACATTGATTATTACGGCAATCTTTATCGGGGTACTATTGTGCGCCGTGGGATATGCTGATTCACAATATCGAACCTCAATCGGCCGGCAGGCGCCGGCACTGTGGCTGCCGTCGCAGGGGGCCCGTGCGCCCGAAACTACTCTTGCCGCGCAGTCGGGCAATTACGTGATGCTTAATTTTTGGAAATCGACCGATGCCATGTCGCGTCAGGCCGCCAACGAGTACACGGCGTGGCTGCGTTCGCATCCCGGCAACGATTTAAAACTGCTGAGTGTCAATCTCGACGAGTCTCCGGCTCTTTTTGGCGAAATCATGCGGCGCGACAGTCTGATTGGCAGCACCCAGTACCACCTCGACGGCGATGCCGCTCGTGCCGTCATCGACAGCTACGGCCTCGACAAGGGTCTCGGCTCGGTGCTTATCGACCCGGACGGCAAGATTGTGTCGCACAACCCCTCGCAATCCGACCTCGACAACTATTTCGGTCATTGAGTTTGCTTAAAATGTAGAAAATATCTATCTTTGCAGTGTCGAGGCGCGTATGCGCCCCGGCACTGTAATAGTTAATAAATCACTACTATCATATTATCACGTTTCAACTATGTCAAAAGTTACAGTCGTAGGCGCCGGTAATGTAGGCGCAACATGTGCTAACGTGCTGGTGACAAGCCAGCTTGCCGACGAAGTCGTTCTCCTCGATATCAAAGAAGGTGTATCTGAAGGTAAGGCCATGGATATCATGCAGGCCGCAAACATCCTCGGTCTCAACAGCCGCCTTGTGGGTGTCACAAACGATTATGCCCGCACCGAGGGCTCTGATGTCGTTGTCATAACTTCAGGCATCCCCCGCAAGCCCGGCATGACCCGCGAAGAACTGATTGGTGTAAATGCCGGCATCGTGCGCTCGGTTACAGAGAACATCCTTGCCCATTCGCCCAACGCCATCATCGTGTGCGTCTCCAACCCTATGGACACCATGACATATCTGATTCACCGCGTTACCAAGCTGCCCCGCAACCGCATCATCGGTATGGGCGGCGCACTCGATAGCGCACGCTTCAAATATTTCCTGAGCATCGCCCTCAATGCCAATATCAACGAGGTCGAGGGTATGGTTATCGGCGGTCACGGCGATACAACCATGATTCCCCTCAAGCGTTATGCCGCCTACCGTGGTATCCCTGCAAGCACAATCATCCCTGCCGAGCAGCTCGACAAAGTCGCTGCCGACACCATGGTCGGTGGTGCCACACTGACAAAGCTCCTGGGTACATCGGCATGGTATGCCCCCGGCGCAGCCGCTGCCCAGGTCGTTGCCGCTGTCCTCGGCGACCAGAAGAAGATGCTGCCTTGCTCGGCCCTGCTCGAAGGCGAATATGGCGAGAAAGACCTCTGCATAGGCGTGCCTTGCATCCTTGGCCGCAATGGTATCGAGAAGATTGTAGAGCTCGACCTCAACGACGAGGAAAAGGCCCTCTTCGCTGCCAGCGCTGCCGCCGTGCACAAGACAAACGCCGCCCTCGCTTAAACTTACGTGCCTTATTGAGCGTTTAACATACAACCGTGCCGGGCTTTAACCCGGCATGGTTGCTGTCGTATTTATGTGAACATGCGAAATTAATAAAACTGTTTATGAAAAAGATTTTTTTAATGGCTGTTGCCGCATTCGCGCTTGCTTCGTGCGGCGGCAACCAGTCGACCCAGACTACCGAAACTGAAGAAGCAGCCGTAGAGCAACCTTCGGTCGCCAAATACGCCCCCGTGGCAAAAGACGGAAAGGTAATCGAACTCGAAGATGCTTCCGCGCTTACTCCCGGTGTCAAGGTAGAGCAGTTGACCGTTGTCGATTTCAATGCCGTGTGGTGCGGCCCTTGCCGTCAGCTTACCCCCGTGCTCGAAGAGTTAGCTGCCAAATACCAGGGCAAGGTGACATTTATATCTGTCGATGTCGACAAGCTCGGTAATCTCTTCGAGGCATACCAGATGGGTGAATCAATTCCGGCCGTGCTCTTCCTCAAGCCCGACGGCACGTATTTCAAGAAAATCGGCACCGGCGAACTCCTTCCTGCCGAGAACTTCGAGAAAATCATCAACGACAATCTCTGATACACTATGCAACTGAAGACCATACTCGAGCGGTCACGTCGAGCCCTTGGCATCGACAGCCTGCTGCCTATGCAGGATGAGATGGCCCGCACCGCGCTACCGGCAAGGGTGTTGCTCCAGGCCCCCACGGGCAGCGGCAAGACACTTGCCTTCGCCATAGCTTTGTTGAGGTCGATGAGCGGGCCGTCCGGGGAGGGCGTAAAGGCTCTTGTGATAGCCCCGACGCGCGAGTTGGTGCTTCAGATTTATGATACCGTCCGTCCGCTGGCTGCCCCCGACTATAAGACTACCGCCCTCTACGGCGGACATTCCTTCGAGACCGAGGCTAAGAGTCTTGCTGCAAATCCCGACATAGTCGTGGGTACCCCCGGGCGTCTACTCGACCATATCAACCGTCGCCGTCTCGACCTGACCAGTACCAAGACCCTGGTAATCGACGAGTACGACAAGGCCCTCGAGCTCGGTTTTGCCCCCGACATGAAGCGGATAGTTGCCACCATGAGGCATGTGTCGGGCCTTGTGCTGACCTCGGCGACAAGTGGCGAAATACCCGACTTTGTCGGCAAGGTAGAGCACGTGCTCGACTATAGCGACGGCACGCAGACCGGCGAAAAACCGGTAGAAGTCTTCCAAATCGACAGCCCTGCCGCCGACAAACTCGATACCGTGGTCGACCTCCTCAAGGCCCTGTCGGGACACAAGACCATAGTCTTTGTCAATCACCGCGAAGCTGCCGAGCGTGTCTACGGCCACTTGCAGAAGCTGGGTATGCCGTCGTGTCTTTATCACGGCGGTCTTGACCAGGATTTGCGCGAGAGGGCGCTGATACTTTTTTCCAACGGTACGGCACCGGTGATGGTGGCTACCGACCTTGCCGCGCGCGGTCTTGATATAGAGGGTGTCGATGCCGTGGTGCACTACCACCTGCCGTCTACGCCCGAGGCGTGGGCGCACCGCAATGGCCGCACGGGGCGTCTGGGCGGCACACTGGGCAAAGCATACGTCATAGTTTCGGAAAAGGAGACTTTGCCGGATTATGCGACCGCACAACCCGGCAAAATCGCGGCAATAGAGCCAAAACACGCCGACCGTGTATCGACACTCTATTTCAATGCCGGTAAGAAAGAGAAAATATCGCGAGGCGACATAGCCGGTTTCCTTATTTCCAAAGGCGGTCTCGCCCCGGGCGAGGTCGGACGTATCGATGTCAGGGACCACTGTGCCTATGTCGCCGTGCCGGCCGACAAGGCCCGGGCGACGGTCGAGGCGGTCGCACCTTACAAAATAAAGAATACCAAGGTAAGGGTGACACAGCTAAAAAATAAATAGGGAAGGCGAACTTTTACACTCTCCGAGCCGTTTTAAGTTAAATTCATCACACAACTTATTTTTGAAGTGAAAGCTTGGAGTATTATCAAACACATCGTACGTCTGCTGGGATATACCGTCCTGGCAGTCGTACTCTTGTTGTGCGGTGTGGTGGCACTTCTATATTCCGACTGGGCCCAGGATAAAGCGCGCCGGGCTGTCGTTGCCAAACTGTCCACTCCCGCAGCAGATTTGTCACTCGATTTTTTCCGCCTTGACTTCCCCCTCGATATTGAAGCCGGCGGCCTTGTCCTTACTTCTTACGGCGACACCATGATGGCAGCGTCGTCGCTGCGGGCCGAGATTGATGTATTGCCCTTATTGGCAGGCAAAGCGGTAATATCCGGGGCTGAAGTGTCGGGCGTACGATATCGCATGGGTGTGCCTGATTCGGCCTTGTTTCTCAACATTGCCGCCGACAGCGTTGCCCTTGCACCGGCATCGGTAAAACTTGCCGACATGGCTATAAAGGTCGGCGACGGGCTTATACGCGGCGGTCGCCTGACTATGGTGATGAATACCGATACCGCGCCGCCGACCCCGCCGGCACCGCCTACGCGCATGAGCATAGCCCTCGACCGCATAGCCCTCGACGATTTCACCTATACCATGCGCATGATGCCGACAATCGACACCTTGTCGGCCCACATTGCCGCATCTGAGTTGCGCGACGGCCTCGTAGACCTTTTCAATCAGAAAATCGACCTCGCATCCTTCAAGGGTCGCGGCCTCAGTGCGCGCTATATCGTGCCCGACTCGGCCATGCTCGCGGCCTCGGGCCCGTATCCGCTGGCTGCGTCGTCAGATACGGTCACTTCTGCCCCGTGGACTGTCGCAATCGACAGCATCGATTTTCACGGTGGTGACGCCCTCTATGCCACTGCCGGGGTGACACCGCTGCCCGGCCTTGATTTCACGTATATAAGTCTCGACAGTATCGACCTGGCCTTGCATGATTTTTATAATCAGGCCACTACGGTAAGACTCCCCTTGAAACTCCATGGTCGCGAACGCTGTGGTGTTGTACTTGATGTCGACGGCACACTCGACATTGATTCTGCCGCCTTGAATTTCCGGCAGGTGCACCTTGCCACACCGCGAGGCACCGATGTGCGCTTCGACGGCGTGATGGGTATGGGCGACATGGTGTCTGACCCCTCGCTCCCCCTCGGTATAAACCTTGACGGAGCTTTTGCACCGGGCGATATGGCCGACATGTTCCCGGCTTTCACGCCCTACCTGGCTGCTATACCGGCTGCCGACGATATATTGCTTACACTCGGTGCGTCGGGCACTACGGGCAATCTCGTAATCGACAATGCGCGATTGCTGCTTAACAATTGTGTTACCCTCAACGCCTCGGGCAATGTCGAAAATATGATGAACCCCGTAGCTCTTGGCGGAAATATCAAGCTCAGGGGCAATATTATAAATGTCAACAGTTTCAAAAACAAGCTGTTGGCAAAGGAGACCGCCGCCATGCTGCGCATACCGCCGATGACGCTCGATGGCAATGTTGCCATGAAGCGTGGTGTAGTTGACGGCCGTCTGACCGCCGTTACGAAAGGTGGCCGCATAGGGCTCGACGCACGGTGGAACGGCGATGCCGAGGCTTATCGCGCCGACGTGACGGCCTCAACCTTCCCTGTGCAAGCCTTTATGCCCCTCTTGGGGGTAGAGCAGGTGACTGCCAAGGCACATGTGACCGGCCGTGGATACGACCCCTTTGTAAAATCGACAAAAATCGATGCCGATATTGATGTTGCCAACGCCGTGTACGACGGTGTGGCATATACCGACATAAAGGCAAAGGCCGGTCTCGACAACGGCCACGCCACCGTATCGCTCAAGTCTGCAAACCCCTCGGCCGAGTTTTCGCTTCTTGCCGACGGCAATCTCGACGGCAATGTGTATAACTGGAATGCAAGCCTCGACGGCAGCTATATCGACCTCTATGCGCTGAAATTCATGCAGGAGCCTGCCTCGCTCGAAATCGCCCTCGAAGGCAATGCCGTCATAGGCCCGGGCAAAAACGACATACAGGCCGTTGTCAATGTCAGCGATGTATTTTTCCGCAGGGCGGAAGGCACGATTGCGCTCAATGACATAAACGCGCGCTTCGATGCCGCCGACAGCCTTACCTACCTTACTGTCAAAAATCGCGACCTCGATGCTTCGTTCCGCTCGCCGGCCGCTCTTGATAGCCTCATGTCTTCATTTACGGCCTTTTCCGACCTGTTGGGCAAACAGCTTGCCGTGTACACCCTCGATGCCGACACGCTGTGTAGCACCCTGCCGCCTTTTGCCCTCGACATGCACGGAGGCCGCTCAAACCTGGTCAACGACATACTGGCGCCGTCGAAGATGTCGGTGCGTTCGTTTGACTTCCGCGTTGCCAACGACAGCACGCTCGTCATCAATGGCTCTGTCGAGCGTTTTGATACGGGCAGTATGTTGCTCGACTCGATATTTATCGGCGGGGGCGAACACCGTGGCCACTTCCATCTCGATGCCGGGGTGCGCAATCGGCCCGGTAATCTCGACCAATGGCATCGCGTCGACCTCAAGACCGTCATACAGGGTAAATATGCCCACGTGGGTCTTAAGCAGCAAAACCTCAAGGGCGTAACCGGCTACGAAATAGGCCTTGCCGCGCAGAGCGACGCTGCGGACTCTACACTCACGCTGCATGTGCGGCCCTACAGCCCCATTATCGCATATCAGTCATGGTCTGCGAACCCCGACAATTTTATCAGCTACAACATACCTACCGGCCATATCGATGCCAACCTGCGCATGAAGGGTGGCAATAGTGCCCTGGCAATTTATACCGAGCATCCCGACAGTACGACCCATCGTTCGCACTTGCAGGAAGACCTCGTGCTCCAGCTCACCGACATACATCTGAGCGACTGGATTGCCGTAAATCCTTTCGCCCCGCCGATTAAGGGTGATGTCAATGCCGATATGCGCCTCAACCGTCACGACGGGATGCTTGTCGGGCAGGGCAGTGCCGGTATTACCAATTTTGTATATGGCAAGCAGAGGGTTGCCGATTTCAAGACAAATTTCAACATCGCCGCAACCCCGTCGGGCACAATCAGGGCCGATGCCGACGTGCTCGTCGACGGAGTGAAGACAATGACGCTCTCGGGTGCGCTCAACGACAGCACGGCCATATCGCCTCTCGCTCTCGATTTCTCGATGATAAGGTTCCCCCTTGCCACGGTCAATCCGTTCCTTCCGGGCAATGTGGCGCGTATGTCGGGTATGCTCAACGGCAGCCTTAAGATTTCGGGCACAGAGGATGCGCCTATATTCAACGGCACACTC
Source organism: Muribaculaceae bacterium (assembly GCA_009775195.1). Classification (GTDB taxonomy): domain Bacteria; phylum Bacteroidota; class Bacteroidia; order Bacteroidales; family Muribaculaceae; genus CAG-873. The sequence continues at coordinate 26,389 of VSPF01000001.1, read as the reverse complement.
GATTTCGACTCCACCGCCGTGCGGCTGGGCATGACGGGCACCGAATATATGTTCAGTCCCACGCCAATCAAGGTTGTCGACGGGCTCGTGAGCTTCGACAATTTCAGCATCAAGGGTTGCAACGATAATCCGCTCAATGTAAACGGCACGGTCGATATTTCCTCGCTCGACAACATGAAGTTCAACCTCGCCCTCAAGGCCGACAACATGATGATAGTCAATAGCAACAGGCTGCAGAAGGGAGCCGACATATTCGGCAAGGGCTATATAAGTCTCAATGCCACTGCCCGAGGGTCAATGAGCTTTATGATGGTAAATGCCGACCTTAGTGTCAATTCGGGCACCAACATCACCTATGTCATACCCGGCGCGACAACGACGCTGGCAAACCGCTCGGTCGGCGATATGGTGAAATTTGTCAATTTCACCGATTCGGCAGCGGTTGTCGCCGCTGACTCGCTCGCGCAGTCGGGCATGGCAATGATGCTCGATGCCAACCTTACCCTGCAGGACGGCAATATAATCAATGTCTACCTGTCGCCCGACGGCAAAAACCGCGCCCAGGTAGAGAGCAACGGCCAGTTGACATTCGAGATGTCGCCGCTCGACAACGGACGCCTGTCGGGCCGTATAAATCTCGACAAGGGCTTCGTGCGCTACTCGCCGCCTTTCATGAGCGAGAAGTTATTTAATTTTGTGCGCGGCAGTTATGTAGCTTTCAATGGCGACATGATGAACCCGACCCTCAACATCCACGCCAACGACGTGGTAAAGGCCAATGTGACACAGACGGGCCAAAACTCGCGACTGGTCAACTTCGATATTGGCTTGTCTGTGACCGGCACGCTCAACCAGATGGATGTCGCCTTCGACCTGTCGACCAACGATGATATCACCGTTGCCAACGAACTCGAGAGCATGACGCCGCAACAACGCGCCAACCAGGCCATGAATATGCTGCTCTATAATGTATACACCGGCCCCGGCACAAAGGGCGATGCTTCGCTTGCCGGCAACCCGCTCTTCTCGTTCCTCGAGTCGCAGGTCAACTCGTGGGCGGCAAACAACATCAAGGGTGTCGACATATCATTTGGTATCGACCAGTACGACCGCACTATCGACGGCAATACCTCGCAGACGATGAGTTATTCCTACCAGGTGTCGAAATCGCTCTTCAACGACCGCTTCAAAATCGTGGTCGGCGGCAATTACTCTACCGATGCCAATGCCGACGAGAACTTCTCGCAAAACCTGATTAACGATATTTCGTTTGAATACTTCCTCAATGCCCAGCGTACCATGTATGTCCGTCTGTTCCGCCATACAGGCTACGAGAGCATACTCGAGGGCGAGATTACCCAGACCGGCGTGGGCTTCGTGTACCGTCGCAAACTGCGCCGCCTCGGCGACATGTTCCTCACACCGAAGGCTGTGGAACGCCGTATACAACGTGAAAACCTAAAAAACGAAACTGTCGATGAAACGCATTGAAAAATATCTGTTAGTTTACACCGCCGTCATGGCGGTGCTCATGGCGGCTTCGTGTTCGACCACACGCCGTATTCCCGACGACGAAATCCTCTATACCGGTGTCAAGGGCATCACGATTGCGCCCTCCGACAGTATGAAGGTGCCGGCAGCAATGGCTTCGTCGATAAAGTCGGCTGTCGACGTGGCCCCCAACAACTATTGGAAATTGGTCGGCTGGCGTTATCCTTTCCCCCTGGGGCTGTGGGTCTACAACAATTGGCCAAATCCGAAAAGCGGGTTCCGGCACTGGCTCTATGAGAAGCTGGTCGAGGAGCCGGTGTTGGTGTCTGATGTCCGTCCCGAGGTGCGCACACACATGATAGAGCAAATCCTTGACAACAACGGCTATTTCCGTGGCACGGCCACATATAGCCTCGTGCAGGGCAAGAACCGTAAGAAGGCGAAAATACACTACGACGTTGTGCCCGGCCCGGGATATCCTATACGCAATATAAGGCTTTTGCCCGACACTACGGCGCTCGGCGCGCTTATCGATTCGCTTGCGCGCAAGGACTCATACCTCACTGCTGTGCGTCCGCGCTACTCGACCGACTCGCTGTCGGTTGCCCGGACCCGTATTACCAACTCGCTCCGTAACCGTGGTTATTATTTCTTCAGGCCGGAGTTCATAGAGTATCTTGCCGACAGTATAGCCAATCCGGGCGAAATCGAGCTTAAGATGATGCTTGCGTCGAACACTCCCAAGTTTGCCCTCAATCCCTATACCACCGGCAAGGTGACTGTGCATATCGCCCGTAACCAGGGCGGTGGCTCCCCCGATACCGTAGAGATGAAGCGCGCCACGCTTATCCAGATGATGCCTTCGAGGCTGCGGCGAAAGCTGATTGACGAGAATGTCACCTTCCGTCCCGGACGACGCTTCTCGGTAAGGAACATGGACCGCACGCAGGCTAACCTCGCACGGCTCGGCATATTCAACACCATCAACATAGAGGCATATCCCGACACCAACGATTTGGCTGCACGCAAGCTTAATGTAGATGTCTTCGCCACCTTCGACGCACCGCTCGAAACCTCGCTCGAGGTAAATGCCTCGTCGAAGTCGAACAGCTATATCGGCCCGGGCCTTACATTCGGTGTGACCAATAAAAATATATTTGGCGGCGGCGAACAGTTGTCGGTCAAGCTTACCGGCACATACGAGTGGCAGACCGGTCATGGGCGCCGCAGCATATTCAACTCCTACGAGGTCGGTCTTACCGGGTCGCTTGCCTTCCCTCGGCTCTTAGCTCCGAAATTTATACCGCGCAGCCGCTACAATCTCAACTGGACGCGCTTCCAGCTAAATGCCGACCTGCTCAACAGGCCACACTATTTCAAGATGGCGCAGTTCAATGCCTCTGTCAACTATGACTGGCGCCTGCGACGCTATGTGTCAAACACCCTGACACTCTTCAAACTGACATATACAAATCTGATGCATACGACCCATGACTTCGATTCAATCATGGCCGCCAACCCTGCCGTGGCCCAGAGTTTCATGAGCCAGTTTATACCCCAGATGGCCTATACCTATGTCTATGACCGTGCTTTTGGCCGCGACAACACGCTCAACTGGCAATTTACAGTCCAGGAGGCCGGCAATGTTTTTTGGGCGATTTACAGGGCTTGTGGCAAAAATGGCCGCAAGGACTTGTTCGGCACACCGTTCTCGCAGTTTGTCAAGGGTCAGACCCAGCTTGTGTGGGGGCGCCGCCTCGGGGGTGACAACTGGCTTGTAAGCCGCGTCGCCGTGGGTGCCGCCCATGCATACGGCAACAGTACGCAGGTGCCATATTCCGAGCAGTTCTATGTCGGGGGTGCCAACTCTATCCGCGCCTTCACGGTGCGCTCAATCGGTCCGGGCAGCTACAAGGCACCTCCGGGGCAACCCGAAGATTATTTCGACCGCACGGGTACATTTAAGTTCGAGGCTAATGTCGAATACCGTTTCCCGATTTTCGGCCCCCTTCATGGAGCCTTGTTTGTGGATACGGGCAATGTGTGGCTGCTCAAAGACGACCCTATGCGGCCCGGTGGCACCTTGCGCGGCAAGACCTTTTTCCGCGACCTCGCCCTGGGTACGGGCGTGGGCCTGCGCTTCGACATCAGTATGCTTGTAATCCGTGGCGACCTCGGCATAGGCATCCACGCGCCTTATGACACCGGCAAGAGCGGCTACTACAACATGAAGTCGTTTGGCAAATCGCTGGCGTTCCACCTCGCCATAGGCTATCCGTTCTGATTAGTAGGAGAGATAGTTCTTGCGCGAAGCGTCGATTTTGAGCAGTATAAAGAGCAGGATTGTAAAACCCCATAGCGACGAGCCGCCGTAGCTGAAGAACGGCAGCGGTATGCCTATGACGGGGCACAGCCCTATGACCATGCCGATATTGATGCAGAAATGGAATATGAAATACGAGGCCACGCAGTAGGCATAGACTCGGCCGAAGGTCGTGGGCTGTCGTTCGCCGATAGAGATGACTCGCAAGATTAGCCCTAAGAAGAGCAGGGTCACTATCATCGTGCCCACGAAGCCCTCTTCCTCGCCAATGGTGCAGAAGATAAAGTCGGTATGCTGCTCGGGCACGTATTTCAGCTTGGTCTGGGTGCCGTTGAGAAATCCTTTGCCGAAGAAGCCGCCCGAGCCAATTGCGATTTTAGACTGGTTGACATTGTAGCCGGCCGAGCGGAGGTCTTCGACTATGCCGAGGGCTACCTGTATGCGCAGTTTCTGGTGCGGCTGCAGGTGGTCGAAGGCCGCGCCGACCGAAAATAGGAAGGCGATTGACAATACGGCAGTGGCGACTGATACGTAGAGCCTGGGGCGGCGCAGCGTCACAGCCTCGACAACGATGTAGACACATGCTATGCCTATTGCCGAAATGTTGACAATGAGGCCGGGCACGGCAATGCCGCAGAGCGTGAGTATAAACTCGACCAGGCCGATACCGGCAAACCAGACGAGCAGGTTGCGCCCCACTTCGTAGCGGCGCGAGTATGCCACCGTCATGCCTATCATGACAATCATAATCATCAACAGCACATAGAACTGGCCTGCCGGCATACCCATAATCATAGTCTCGGTAAACTTGATGCCTACCACGAAGATTACCACGGCAAACAAGGCTGCAAACAGCACGAGGCCGCTCATGCCCTCGCGGTAGAGGACGAAGAAGAGGGCCATGAATGTCAGTGCCGAGCCGGTTTCATTCTGGAGCAAGATTAGCACTATGGGCACAACTATGATAGTTATGGCCTTGACGTAGTTTGTCCACTTGGCATTGAGGTCGAAATGGTAGCCGCTAAATAGTTTCGCCAGGGCCAGCGCAGTGGCGAATTTGGCAAATTCGGCCGGTTGCAGGCTCATGCCGCCGAATTTTATCCACGAATACGAGCCCTTTGTGTCTTCGGCTAAAAACGGCGTGACCGCCAATAGCACCATCAGTGCCACATAGATGGGGAAGGCATAGGTCTCGTACATGCGTGCGTCGATGAGCAGTATGACAAGGCCGAGGCCTACTGACAGGCCAATCCAGCGCAACTGTTTGCCCGAGAACTCGGTGTCGGCAAACATCGAGGCGTTGTCGAAGTTGTAGCAGGCGGCATAAATGCTCACCATGCCGGCAAAAACCATAATCAGGTATATGATGACCGTGGGCCAGTCGAGGTGGCGGAAAGTCGATGACGGGTCATTTCTTCTTGGGAGCGGCATAGTAGAGTGTCATATTTAGCATTTGTTCTTCCATATACCGGCGTTCGGGGGCGATGGTGCCGGTGAGGTATTTTTCCATCACGAGGCTGCCGATGGGCACGCCGAATGTCGCGCCCCAGCCGCCGCCCTCGACATAGACTGCCACTGCAATCTTGGGGTCTTTATATGGCGCGAAGCCCATAAAGGCCGAGTGGTCTTTGCCGTGGGGGTTCTGGGCCGTGCCTGTCTTGCCGCAGACCTCGATGCCGGGTATGGCGGCGCGGCGGCAGGTGCCACCTGTAACGGCTGTGCGCATGCCGTCGGCCACCGCGTTGTAGTAGTGGGCCTCGACGGTCGGATAACGCTTCTCGAGCAGCTTTTCGTCTATCACGGTGTCTTGTATGCCTTTTACGACGTGCGGCGTTATGAAGTAGCCCCGGTTGGCGATGGTGGCCCCGAGATTGGCAATCTGTAGCGGCGTGGCGAGTATTTCGCCCTGGCCGATAGAAACCGATATGATGGTGTTGGCGCTCCAGTGTCCTTCACTGTAATATTTGTCGTAGACTTTGGCATTAGGGATATAGCCTCGGCTTTCGCCGGGCAGGTCTACGCCGAGCTTGTAGCCGTAGCCCATCGATACGAGGTGGTTTTTCCATACTTCGAATGCCTTTGCCGACGAGCCGTATTTGCTGCGACGGTCAATCATGGCCTTGAAAACCCAGCAGAAGCATGCGTTGCACGATGTGCCGAGGGCCGGTATTAGCGGCAGCGGCGACGGGTGGGAGTGACAGTCGACACGCAGGCCGCCGTTGATATAGCCGCCGTGGCAGGGGTAGGTGGTGTGCAGGTCGATGATGCCCTCTTGCAGGAATATCAGGCCCTGGGTGGGTTTGAAAGTCGAGCCGGGAGGGTATGCGCCCATCAGGGCGCGGTCGAAGAGCGGCCACGACTGGTCTTGCACGAGTTTCTTATAGTTCTCGCCACGCTGACGGCCGACGAGCAGTGTTGGGTCGTAGTTGGGCATCGACACCATGCACAGGATTTCGCCCGTGGCCGGTTCGATGGCCACCACGGCACCGCGTTTACCCACCATGAGCGACTCGGCATATTGCTGCAGCTTTATGTCGAGGCTGAGCCTGAGGTCGCGGCCCGAGATTGGCTCTACGTCGTTGGCACCGTCCTCGTAGCGGCCCTGTATTCGCCCGCGCGCGTCGCGCATGAGGATTTCTACGCCCTTTACACCGCGAAGATACGGCTCGTAGCTCTTCTCGATGCCGAGGTCACCGGTGTAGTCGCCGGGCGAGTAATAGGGGTCGCGCTCTATGTCGTCGCGGTTGACCTCGCGGATGTTGCCGAGTACGTTGGCCGCCGTCGGGGTCTTGTATTGGCGCAGTATGCGTTTCTGGATAAAGAAGCCCGGGAAGCGGTAGAGCTTTTCTTGCAGGCGTCCGTAATCTTCGACCGAGAGTTGCGAAATCAGTCGCTGCGGTGTGTACGACGAGTAGCCCGGGTTGAGGCGCTTGTCTTTCATGTCGGTCATGCGCTTGCGGAACTGCTCGGGCGTGATGTTGATAGTCTGGCAGAAGTCGACAGTGTCGAAGGGCTGCACGTCGCGCGGTATCATCATCACGTCGTAGGCCGGCTGGTTGAATACCACCAGTTCGCCGTTGCGGTCATAGATGAGGCCTCGCGAGGGGTAGACCGTCTTTTTAAGAAAGGCGTTAGAGTCGGCCGACTCTTTGTATTTCTCGTCGTTGATTTGCAGGTCGAACAGACGGACCAGGTATATCAAGCCTATCAGCAGTATGAAACCGCCGATGACATATTTGCGTTTCTCTAAATTATAGTTTTTTCTCACGTGGAGGCTGGGTGTTGTGCCTCGCTGACCACTATGCCTCGCGCGAACGGAGGCTGAGGCAGTCGACAGCGTAGAGGAGGATAAATGTATAGGCTGTAGAGGCCACTATGCGCAGCAGGAGCAGGCGGAAGTTGAAAAACTGGAATGCCTCGACGGTAAAGACCATGGCGCAATAGATGGTGGTCATGGTGACAAGGAATTTCATAAAGGCAGCGTGTCCCATCGTGCGCGACGAGGGCGAACGGCCGGCGAGGTCGTCGTCCATCGACACGTAGAGATGGAAGACCGGTTTGCGGGCAAATGCCAGCGTGGTGGCGCATAGGGCGTTGACTCCGGGAGTGTCGCAAAACATGTCGACATTCAGGCCGGCAAGGAAACCGAGAAAGGTCGACAGGTTGGTGCCTATGGTGACAGGCAGCATCACTATGAGGTAGATAAACACCACCGGCACGGCCACGTCGAACAATATGAGGTGGTTGAACACTATCGCCTGTGCCGGCACAAGCAATAGGAACAGCAGTGCATATTTTATTGCAAACTTTGTCATAGTCGTGTCGCTGGCTTAGGTGCCGAAGGGGTTCTTCTTCGAGTCGTTTTCTTCTCCGGCGGTAAGAGCGCGCAGTTCGTCGGCATGGTTGTTGACCACGACCTGTACGTTGCTCAGGGTGGTGAAGTCGGTGAGCAGCTTGACCCGCAGGGTAAAGAAGTTCTGATTGTGGTCGGTATCGTCGTCAATCACTACTCCGACAGGCAGACCGGCCGGGAATACCGCCGAGTAACCGCTGGTGACAATAGTGTCGCCGGCAGCGAAGACGGTATGCCTGGGCAACTCTTCGAGCATGGCCTCGTCGGGGCTGTTGCCGTCCCACACAAGCGAACCGAAGTAGTCGGTGCGCTTGAGCTTGCACGACAGGCGGAAGTGCGGGTTGAGAAGCGATATTACTCGCGCACTCGACGGCCCTACGTTGCTCACGATGCCGACAACGCCGTTGCGGTCTACCACGCCAAGCTCTGGCTTGATGCCGTCGTTGCTGCCTTTGTTGATAGTGATGTAGTTGTAGGGGTGCGCAACGCTGTTGTTAATCACGTGGGCGACAATAAACTCGAAGTGTGGCACGCCCGAGTCTACGGTCATGGTGTCCTTGTATCCCTGCTCTGTCATCAGGTCGATGCGCTGCTGCAGGCGCACAATCTCGGTCTGAAGTTCGGCATTGCGGCGGTTGAGGTCGTCGTTGATGTCGTGGAGGTTGAAATACGAGGTCACATTGTTGGCACTCTTGTAGGCTGTCGATGCAAGGCGTCCGGCCGAGGTCAGGTAGAGGTGCTGGCGGTAGGGGTCGTCACGAAAAAGCAGCATGCAGCTTATCACCACCAGGAAGGTGAAGACAAACCACTTGCTGTGACGGATAAGAAAGGCGACAAGTTCGTTCACGTGCCTGCCCCCTCTCTTTTACCTAATCAGGAATGAGAAGTTCTGATAATTCTTCAGGGCCACGCCTGTGCCTTTGGCCACGCAGAGCAGTGGGTCTTCGGCTATGTGGAACTGTATGCCGATTTTGTCAATCAGACGTTTGTCGAGACCGCGCAGCAATGCGCCGCCGCCGGCAAGGTAGATACCGTTGCGCACGATGTCGGCGTAAAGTTCGGGCGGTGTCTGCTCGAGGGCACTGAGCACGGCTGCCTCGATTTTCGATATGGTCTTTTCGATGCAGTGGCAGATTTCCTGATAGCTTACGGGCACCTCGAGGGGCAGCGCGGTCATAAGGTTGGGGCCGTGTACCACATAGTCCTCGGGCGGATTTTCGAGCTCGGTAAGGGCCGAGCCCACGTGCATCTTGATTTGTTCGGCCGTGCGCACGCCTACCTTGATATTGTGGGCGCGGCGCATGTGGTTGAGGATGTCGTCGGTAAGGTCGTCGCCGGCAACCTGTATGCTCTTGTTGCTGACGATACCGCCGAGCGATATTACGGCGATTTCGGTCGTGCCGCCGCCTATGTCGACAATCATGTTGCCTTCGGGGGCCTCTACGTCGAGGCCGATGCCGAGGGCTGCGGCCATAGGCTCGTGAATCATGTAGACGTCGCGACCGTCGGCATGTTCCGACGAGTCGCGCACGGCGCGTACTTCGACTTCCGACGAGCCCGAGGGTATGCCCACGACCATGCGCAGCGACGGCGAGAACCAGTTGTTCTTGGTGCTGGCCTTCTTGATGAGGCCGCGTATCATCAGCTCGGCGGCGTTGAAGTCGGCGATGACGCCCTTGCGCAGGGGGCGCACGGTGCGTATGCCGGGGTGCCCTTTGCCCTCCATCAGGTGGGCTTCCTTGCCTACGGCGATGAGCTTGTCGGTGCGGTTGTCGAGGGCGACGATTGACGGCTCGTTGATAACGATTTTGTCGTTATGTATTATAATCGTATTGGCTGTGCCAAGGTCGATTGCTATTTCTTTGGTAAGAGAGAATAATCTCATTTCTTGTCTGTTAATCTTGTGTGTAGAGGGGAGGCTTTTAACCCGTCGTGATTAGTGACGGAAGTGGCGGAAGCCGGTCATGACCATGGTCATGCCGTTGGCGCGGCAGTAGTCGACCGACTCGTTGTCGCGGATAGAGCCGCCGGGCTGGATTACATTGTCGACACCGGCCTTGTGTGCGATTTCCACGCAGTCGCCGAAGGGGAAGAAGGCGTCGGATGCCATGGTGGCACCGTGGAGGTCGAAGCCGAAGCTGTGGGCCTTTTCGATGGCCTGTTTGAGTGCGTCGACACGCGAAGTCTGACCCACGCCCGAGGCGATGAGCTGGCCGTTGCGGGCAAGGACAATCGCGTTGCTCTTGCTGTGCTTTACGAGCTTGTTGGCAAAGAGCATGTCGGCTACCTGTTGGTCGCTAAGGCTGTCGCCGGCAACGAGTTTCAGCTCTTCGGGACTTTCGAGCTTGCTGTCGTTGTCTTGAACGAGCATGCCGCCGAGTATTGTGCGCATACGTTTGCCGGGGGCGACTACGGCCTTGCGGCGAAGGATGATGCGGTTTTTCTTCTGCTGGAGTATTGTGAGGGCGTCGTCGCTATAGTCGGGGGCGATGATGACCTCGAAGAAGATTTTGCCCATCTCGGCTGCTGCATCGGCCTCGACCTTGCTGTTGGTGATGATGATGCCGCCGAAAGCCGACACGGGGTCGCCGGCGAGGGCGTCGGCCCATGCCTCGGCCACGGTGCCACGGCTGGCGCAGCCGCAGGCGTTGTTGTGCTTGAGCACGGCCATGGTGGTGGTGTCGAACTCGTCGATGAGGGCGCAGGCGGCGTCGATGTCGAGCAGGTTGTTATAGCTGATTTCCTTGCCGTGGAGCTGGTCGAAGATGGCGTCGAAATTGCCGTAGTAGGCAGCGGCCTGGTGTGGGTTTTCGCCATAGCGGAGGGCCTTGGCGCCGTCGATGGCTACACGTAGGGCCGATTCCTTACCCGGCTCTACGGGCGTTACGCCGGCAAACCAGTTGTAGATGGCCGAGTCGTAGCCCGACGATACGGCGAAAGCCTCGCGGGCGAAGAGCTGGCGCTGCTCGAGAGTGGTCTCGGCACCCTGGGTGTCGAGGATGCCCTCGAGTAGTCCGAACTGACGCTCGGAAGCGACGATGACAACGTCGTTGAAATTCTTGGCGGCGCCACGGATGAGCGAGATGCCGCCTATGTCGATTTTTTCGATGATATCGTCGAAGCTTGCTCCCGATGCCACAGTGGCCTCGAAGGGATAGAGGTCGACGATAACCAGGTCGATGGGTGCTATTTCGTATTTGGCCGAGTCTGCTTTGTCAGATTCGTTGTCGCGGCGTGCGAGTATGCCGCCGAATACCTTGGGGTGAAGGGTTTTTACGCGGCCTCCTAAGATTGACGGATAGCCGGTGAGGTCTTCTACGGCCTTGCAGGGGATGCCGAGGCTTTCGATATATGTCTGTGTACCGCCTGTCGAGAGCAGCTCTACTCCGAGTTGGTGAAGTTTCTTTACGATGTCGCCGATGCCGTCTTTGTTGTAGACCGAGACAAGGGCTGTGCGAATTTTCTTTGTGGTAGACATTGATTCTTTTCTAATGCTGCATGTTTCAAAATGCAAAATTACAAAAAAATCACCGCTCCTTAAATTCTACTCTTTGGCAAATTGACCGCTTTTTGATATTTAACATTATTTAATGTCTTGGTGCCACTATTTGGGATATGTTCGCACTTGTGCAATCGTTCTATCGTGTTTTTATAAACCTTAGCCGGGTCTCGTGTGTTTATTAATCAGTAATACAATTAAAAACTTAAAAACACACAAACCATGCACATAACTAAACTCGAACGTTCGGGCTACATGCTCGAATTACCCGATTCGATACTTGTCTTCGACTATACCCGCGACCAGGGCCACCATGTAGAGAAAGCCCTGCGCGAACAACCCGAAAAAGCCGTAGTATTCTTCGTCACCCACAATCACCGCTATACCTTCGACACCGACATATTCAATATGGCCCAGTCGCACAGGCGCGTCTATGTGCTGAGTAACGACATACCCACACGCGAAATCCACGATGATATGCCCATAGCCTGGATGAGTGCCGGCGACCGCATAGAGGATGTTGCCGGCAAGGGTATCAACGTTGAGGCCTTCGATGCCGGCTCGGGCATAGCCTACTATGTGACAGCAGGGGATGCCACCGTATTTTTCGGCGGAGCCTTGGGCGAGGAGACCGACAAGAAGCGCACCGAGGTGCTAATACAGCGCATAGCGACCGAACATCCTTCAGTCGCCCTCGCCATAGTGGCCGAAAGCGTTGCCGACGTCTTCGCTGCCAAGATATCGGTAACAAAGATGGCAACATATCAAGACTGACCCGCCATAGTGAAATCAACACCCCCGGGAGACCTTCCAATCTCCCGGGGGTGTTGTTGTTTAAACGGGTCGAGCTCTTATCGTTGATAATCCCTAATATGCACCGATATTTCGACTGGCCCCTAAAAGTTTTGTTTTTCATGGGAATCTTGCATATTATAGTTTAATGGAGTGGTAGTTCTGATATGGCGCGCACCCACACCGGCTGAACACGTTTTTTATACGTGCTGTTGTGTATCATAAAATATTTTATTAAATTTGCCGCGAACAAATATTTTTGCCAATGAAGTAAATTTTTATCAAGGACATAAATAAAAAGCGTTAGCTTTATTCTTGTTTCTGAAAATCGCCAAATTTTTATAGAAGCAATCAAGAGTAAAAGTTAATGCTCACGCTCTATAGCGTGGGCTTTTACTTGTTTGATTGCACGGTGTTTGGCGATACCTCAGAAACAAACAAAAGTTCGAGTCCACGTTTTTTGTGTCCATACCTCAGTTTAGTTCTCCTGCCGGGACTCGCAGCTAATCATTTTCAAAACCACTCATCCATGAGAACTTTTCAAACTTTACTCGCTGCCGCCTCTATTTTCTCGGCTATGATAATCTCGTCGTGCGGCTCGTCAAAACCGACAACTCTTGTCATCCCCCATGCCGTCAGCACGGCTTCCGCTGTACCATTCAGCTCACTGAACCTTAAGCGCTCCGACTACACTGTAATAAATACTGTGTCGGCGACTGCCGATGTCCAGGTTACGTACAATGCTAATAATGTACGCATCGAAGACCCGGCCGGCTCTTTTAGCTATGAATTTTCGTTCAATGACCAAAGCGGATGGTCGCTTAATAAATTCTCCGGAGTCGCAGCTTTGGGGTATTTCGAATCTGAATATCGTGCACCGGCAACCACCCTGCCCAACGGAGAGGAATTCGCCCGCCGTGTGGCTATCTCCAAAATCATAGCACAGGTACATAGCCTCAATGCTGACGGAATTCTCGAACCCATCACCCAGAGCATGACCCAGGGCCATGGCAAGACTGTCGTCTACTCCACTACCGTGAGTGCCAAACTTATCCGACTCAAAAACGACTAAGCCATGCGTTTGTTTCAATCACTGCTTGCGGCAGCATCACTTATCTCCGCAATCGTAATTTCTTCCTGCGGTTCAAGCAGGCCAATGTCCACCCTGGTTGGAACGTCCAAAATTGATTTGAACTACTCCAATCCAGCCAGTCTGCCCCGGTACAACGGTATGACATACGGGCTCAACTTTGCCGTAACGGCTCCAGATGCATCTGTAATGGATGTCGTAAGGGCAATTCCCAATCCGTCGGTTCAGAACTATGCGTTAATCGGATTGCGACAATATGCCTCTGCGTCTGGTTTCATGGTTGGGCTGGACCCGCAGAACGACAGGGTTCTCCGTGTCGATATCACCAAATTTGTGTACGCTTCTTTGCGGATGCCGCCAAGGGTGGAAATTGAACTCACCTATTCTCTGGTGAGTCCGGCCAATGAAATCCTATTCAATGCGGCCCCGGTTTCCGTGAACTACACTGTGGTCGGCAATCAAAGCGTGGCTTCCGCTCTCAATGCCGCGTATGTCCGCGCTTTGTCACAACTCAATTGGCAAGCTATTGCCTCAAAACTCAGTGTTCCTCGAACCGCTCAGCAGGCACCGCTCCAGCAGGTCCACGGTAATGGCGACACAGCCCTTGAAAACACCATTATCCGCTGGTTCATTGAATCCGCACCTCGCGGCTGCGACGTATACTGGCGCGTGATTTCCTCTACTCCCGACGTCCACAACTCCAATTCGACATACCTTGGCACAACACCATATGAGTCGACCGAGAGCTTCGACATCCGTGGTCTCACTCTCGAAAACTCCGGGAACGTCCAGATAGAGGTAACATGCGAAAAGCCCGGCTATCTCACCCAGCGACGCCGCTTCAACCTGCGCCAAGCCATCGACCAGCGCGAAATCTCAGCTAAATTCAATATGGTCAAGGATGAATAATCTACTACTTTCGTGTTTACCGACATCACACAACACTTTACGTGCCGTTCGGAATACTGGGGCTAACATGGATGTAGTTCAGATATGGCATGCACCCACGCGCCGGCCGAACTGTTATTGATAATAATCCTCGGAGAGGTCGCAATCGGCTGGGAATATGTCGTTTGCGACCTCTGCGAGGTCTTTTGTCTTAGAGATTTTAGTCAGTCCCCACCAATGATGGTGGTGTTAACCACAAAAGCGTCGTCTCCGACGACTTCTCATTTTGACACAACTCTTGTTTTTTTTGTCAATTTGGTGCTTGGTCTTCTTGCTGGGTTTCGTCTTCTTTGAGGGGGTTGAAGCCTTGGGCGCGGAGGCGTATTTCGCCGCCGTCGCGAGTGACAAGCGCACAGCCGAGCTCTTCCTTGCAGATGTAGCCGATGACTTTGACACCCTTTAATTTCTCTACCTTTTCGTGGTCGGTGAGTGGTACGGTAAACAATAGCTCGTAGTCTTCGCCTCCATTTAGAGCGGCCGTCACGAGGTTCATGTTCAGTTCCTCGGCCATTATGGCGGTCTGGTAGTCGATAGGTATGCGGTCTTCGTACACGCGGCACCCGGTGTGGCTGTCCTTACATATATGTATAAGTTCTGACGAAAGTCCGTCGCTTATATCCATCATGGCCGTGGGCACGATGCCGGCATTTGCCAACTCTTCGATGATGTCGCGGCGGGCCTCGGGTTTGAGCTGGCGCTCTACGAGGTATTCCTTGCCGGCAAAGTCGGGCTCGAAATCTTTTTGTCCGGCCGATGCCACTTTTTCGCGTTCGAGCAACTGGAGGCCCATGTATGCCGCTCCCAGGTCGCCGCTGACGCAGATTAGGTCTGTATCGCGGGCACCGTTGCGCCGCACGGCCTTACCCTTGGGAGCCTCGCCGATACACGTGATAGATATTACCAGGCCCTGGTGCGAGGCGGTGGTGTCTCCCCCGACAATGTCTACGCCGTATTGCATACAGGCTATGCGTATGCCGGCATAGAGCTCCTCGATATGCTCTACGGTAAAGCGCTTCGATATGCCGAGCGACACCGTGATTTGGCGGGGCTGGCCGTTCATGGCGTATACGTCGGAGAAGTTGACCACGGCAGCCTTGTAGCCCAGGTGCTTGAGGGGCACGTAGGTCAGGTCGAAGTGCACATTCTCGAGCAGTAGGTCGGTTGTGACGAGTATGTCGCTATCGGCCGGGTAGTTGAGTATGGCGGCATCGTCGCCGACGGCTACCGAGGTTGAACTGTTTGTGATTTCGAGACCTTCGGTAAGGCGGTCGATAAGGCCGAATTCGCCTAATGAAGATATTTCTGACATAGTTTTAGCAGCGTGCTACCATCTCCTTGACGATGGCTTCGACAGTGGGCTGGGCTTTGATTGCGGCTTTCTGTACCTCTTCGTGGGTGGGCACTTCGGTGATGTCTTTGCCTCCGAGGTCGGTGATTACCGACAGGCCGAACACGCGCATGCCGGCATGGTTTGCGACAATGACTTCGGGCACGGTCGACATACCCACGGCGTCGCCGCCGATGATACGGAAGTACTCATATTCGGCCGGAGTCTCAAATGTGGGGCCGGGTGTGCCGATATATACGCCGTGCATCAGGCGCAGACTCTTCTCGGTGCCAATCTGGTCGGCGAGAGCCACCAGTTTTTTATCGTAAGCCTCGGTCATTGCCGGGAAGCGCGGGCCGAGTTCGTCGTGGTTTTTGCCGCGCAGGGGATTTTCGGGGAAGAGGTTGATGTGGTCGGTGATAATCATCACGTCGCCTACTTTAAATTCCTTGTTCATGCCGCCGGCAGCGTTGCTGACGAAGAGTGTCTCTACACCGAGGGCCTTGAAAACGCGCACGGGGAAGGTGACAGCCTTCATGTCGTAGCCTTCGTAGTAGTGGAAGCGGCCCTGCATGGCCATGACGCGCTTGCCGCCCATCTTGCCGAAAATCAGGTTGCCGCTGTGGCCCTGTACGGTCGAGACGGGGAAGTTGGGTATTTCGGAGTAGGGTATATAGAGTTTTTCTTCGATATGGTCGACAAGGTTGCCAAGGCCGGTGCCGAGGATGATGGCAAGTTTGGGCATCTCGCCGGCGCGCTGGCGCAGGAAGTCGGCGGTTTGTTTGATTTTTTCGAGCATAGGGGTAGCTTGTTTTATGTTTGTTACTTTCAGATTAACACCGGCGCATTGGGCCGGGTTCGGTTTTGAGGGCATTTATTGCTGACGCGAACGCATTTTTTCGCGTATTACCTTTTCGATGGCTTCTTCGAATGTCGGTTGCTGCACCGGGTATTCGAACTCTACCTTGACGGGCAGATAGAAAGTCACGGCGCGTAGCTCGTGGGGATAGTAGGGGTTTGCGGCCAGGCGCACAGCGTCTTTTTCTGTGGTGATGATGATGCGCTGCCAGCCTTTGAGCTGCTTGTAGCGCGCCAGTATGTGGTCGATATCTTTCTTGGTGTATTGGTGATGGTCGGGGTAGATGTCGACCTTCACCTTGGCCTGATAGCTCTTGATATGCTTTATAAACGGCCTTGGGTTGCCGATGCCGGCTATTGCCAATACCGAGTCGCCCTCGTTGAGCCAGTCGAGATAGGGCACCGACGTGGCCACGTCGTCAAATACCGGGGCGAGGGGCTGGTAGTTGATGTGCGAGAAGAAGAGGTATTGCCACGGCATGACGTTGTAGTGGTTGATTTCGGCTCGGTAGTCGGCGGGCTTGAGGGTGTCGGGGCACTTGCCCACGATTACCATATTCGCGCGGTTTAGCCCGCGTGCCGGTTCGCGCAGGCGCCCGTAGGGCAGCATCGCGTCTTCGTAGACCGGCCGCGAGTACTCGGTGATGACTATCGATACTGTCGGCTTGACATAGCGGTGTTGGAAGGCGTCGTCGAGCACTATCATCTCGATAGACGGGTTTGTGCGCAGCAGTTCGCGTATGCCGTGTACGCGGTCTTCGCAAACGGCCACGATTACTTCGCCGCCGAATTTGCGATAGATTTGGTATGACTCGTCGCCGATGTCGCGTGGCATAGAGTTGCGCCCGGCCATTACAAAGCCGTGAGTCTCGCGCTTGTAGCCACGGCTGAGTACGGCAACCTTGCGGTTGCGGCGCATCTTGTCTACTATATATTCTACGTGAGGGGTTTTGCCTGTGCCGCCGACGGCGAGGTTGCCGACGGCGATTACGGGTATGTCGAACTCGACTTCTTTGAGTATGTGCCAGTCAAAAAATTTATTGCGCATAAATGTAGCTGCTCCGTAGAGTTTGGAGCAGGGCAACAGTATAATTTTCGACAGTATGCTGTTGTTTTTCATCAGTTCATTTAAATCGCAGTTCGAATTCGACTCTGATAACTAATACCCCGGTCAGGCTTATTTGAATATTATCGGCTCGATGCGTGCCTGTATTGGGTTGGCGGTGGTGATGCGGCGCACGGTGTTGATATAGCGCATAGTCTCGGCATCATATCCGGCTGCCTTGAGCTGGTCGATGCCGCCGGCCTGGCGTATTACCTGTTCCCAGATGTTGCTTTCGGTCTTGGGGTAGCGCACCACGTCGGTCTCGTTGAGGTCTAAGTCGTAAGCCATGGCATAGACTGCCGTCTCGAGCGAGCCTATGGCATCGACGAGTCCGAGGCGCAGGGCCGATGTGCCTACCCATACGCGGCCTTCGGCAATGCTCTTGACATAGTCCTGGCTCAGTCCGCGTCCCTGGGCGACACGGCTCGTGAAGAGTTCGTAGATATTGTCGACGCTCTGCTGCATGGCGGCGTGCTGCGCGGGAGTCATCGGCTCGAGACCGTTGATGCCGGCGGCGTTGGGGTTGGTCTCCACTGTGGTGAATGTCACGCCGAGTTTGTCGGTCACGAGGCCCGAGAGGTCGGGTATCATGCCGAAGACGCCGATTGAGCCTGTGATGGTGGTGCGGTCGGCGAAGATTGAGTCGGCACCGCAGCTTATATAGTAACCGCCCGATGCGGCATAGTCGCCCATCGACACATATAGGGGCTTGCCCTTGCTCTTGAAATACTCGAGGGCCTCCCAAATCTGCTCCGAGGCAAAAGCGCTGCCGCCGGGAGAGTTGACGCGGAATACCATGCCTTTTACGTGGTCGTCGTTGGCAAGGCTCACGATATTGCCCACCATGTCGGGGCCTACGATGCCTTCCTTGCCGCTGTCAGAAATGTCGCCTATGGCATATAATATGGCTATGTGGTCGCTGCCGCCTTTGTCGTTGATGATGTTCTTGGCTGTCAGATAGTCTGCCGGGGTTACGAGGCGTAGGTCTTTGTCGGCATCGAGGCCGAGGTAGTCGCGCAATATGTCGTCGCTTTGGCGGCGGTAAACCAGCGTGTCGGCGAGGCCGTCGGCGATAAAAGTCTCGGCCTGGCGTGTAGAAATCATCTGCGATGCCATGGCGCGTATGCTGTCGACGCTGAGGCCGCGATTGTCGGCCATGGTGGCCGACATGTAGCTCCATATCGAGTCGAGGTACTGCTGCATCTGCTCTTTTGCCGGTTCGCTCATCGATGTGAGTATAAACGGCTCTACGGCGCTCTTGTATGTGCCTACTTTGATAATCTGCATCTTTATGCCGACTTTGTCGAGCAGGCCCTTGAAGAATGGCGACATGCCGCCAAGACCGTGTATGTCGATAGAGCCGACGGGGTTGAGGGCTACGCAGTCGGCAGTGGTGGCAATCATATAGTCGCCCTCGCCGTAGTTGTCGGAATAGGCGTATACCCATTTGCCCGACTCCTGGAAGGCGTATATGGCTTCGAGCAGTTCCTCGCGGGCGGCCATGCCCATGGCTGCGCCCGAGCAGTTGAGATAGAGGCCTTCGATTTTGTCGTCGTCGGCAGCGGCTTTCAGTGCCAGGAGCATATCCTCGAGTGTGGGTGTGTTGTTTTCGGCCTGTTGCAACAGTTGCATGAAATCGGCAGGCTGCACCCTCTCGGCAACTTCGCCGGACAGGTCGAAATATAGGGCCGAGTGTTTTTCAACTTTTACCATGCTGTCGCCGCTGCCTTTGCCTATGGCTATGCCCAGGGCGAGCATCCCGGCGAAAAACAATAGAAATAGTGCCACCCACAAGCCGGCCATAGTGCCGAGCATCGAGATAAAAAATCGTTTTAGCATTGCTGCAGAGATATGTAATGAGTTTATTTAAAACGTGTTGGTGCGAATAATGGGCAGAGATATACACATCTCCGCACATACTCGTTACAAAGTTAGTGATTTTTTCTCTTTTTTACCAAACTTACATTGAATTATATTTTTAATAGAGGTTTTTTCGTATCGATGCTTTTCTATTAGTTCCTCCACTACACGCTTAAGCGTCAGCTGATATTGCTCTTCGTTTTTCTATATTTGTCACATTGAGTCAATGGTTGGTGTGGCTGGGATGAACTAATGACGTTTGTTATCCCACAATCGTTAGATTGTCGACTTCATTGGTGAGCGCCTTGTTAATGAAATCGTTTATAGTAGTGCCTGCGGCTATTGCTGCAGCTGCCACTCTTTCGTGTAGTTCTGATGGAATACGGAGTACCAATTTCCCACTATATGGTTTTGCCGGAGTAATGCCTCTGCTTTCGCAACTTGCAAGATAGTCATCTACTGCACCTTCGAAATCGGAGCGAATTTCATCAATAGTAGTACCCTCGTAAGAGATAATGGTCCCATGGAGGCCTTGCACCTTGCCATAAAGACAATTGTCCTCGTTGCTAAACTCTACTGAGCCTGTATATCCTTTGTATTTTAACATTCCCATGTCAGATTAATTTTAATTCTTTTAAAAAGTCTATTAATTGTTTTATTTGGTAGCTTTTAAGCTCCCCTGAAGGGTGGGGTTTGTGAAGTAAGATTGTGTCGTTGCCTCTTATAAACTCCACTCTCGAACCTGAAGTCTTGCCTTTGTGATTTTCTATAAAGTCAAAATATTGCAGAAGTGTTTTAGCCTCGTCATATAGAAAGTCCTTAGGCCGGCTTAGGAGCCTTGCAATCAATTTCTCTTTCTTACTCATTTTAAAGTCAATTTGAAATGATATGCAAAGATACTATTTTTAGTACTATCAACAAAATGTTTAGATAAAAAGTTTGTTTTATGAGACTAATTACACCCTTTCGGTTGCGCATACTGAATGATTATAGAATTTTTTCGTAACTTTGCGGCATTATGGAGATACTCTACGAGTATCTGCGTTAGCCTCCGCAACTGGCTTAATTTCAACTAACTATATTGACATTCAGAGTAATAGGCAAAAATCACCCCTACATCTGGAGGGTTTTCGGTTGTCAGATTGTTGTCCGGCACTAAACCGACGGCTTATTATTGTCGTTTTATTGTCGGAATTATGAATATCAGAATAGTCATATTACCACTAAAAGTGCTGGCCGACGGCTCCCACAAATTGAGGATTGCCGTCAGCCATAACTCGCAGACTCGCTACATACCTACCCGCTTCACGGTTCCCAGTCCAAAGAACCTGAAAAACGGTAATGTAGTGGGAGTGCCGAATGCTCAATACATAAATCTCCAACTCCGCACACGCATGAATGACTTTTATAAGGCGTGTGATGAATTGGAGGACATCGACTACTACACTTGCGCCCAACTGGTCAATATGCTCACCAAACGGCAAGAGCAGAACACAGGATTAAAGACCGTCGAGCAGATTTCGGAAGATATGCTTGCCAATCGAGAACACGCATGGTCTAAATCAACTGTGGCCGGCTTCAAGCAAGGGATAAGGCGGTTCATTGAATACGCCGGAAAAGATTTCGTTCTCTGCACACTGACCCACGACAACGTGGTAGCCTATCATAAGTTCTTGGAAAAGTTAGGCTATTCACAGACCACTGTCGGTATGCGCATGGAGTCGTTGAAGAGATTGGTCAAGTATGCTATCCGGCATGGATATGTCAAGTATAAAGTTTATCCCTTTTTGGACTACAAGACCGTCAAATCGGCCCGCAGGGATATTGCTCTATCTCTTGACCAACTCCGCAAAATGCGCGACATGGAACTTACTGACAAGTGGGAGGTTTATGCCCGCGACCTCTTTATGTTGAGTTTCTATTTATGCGGCATGAACTTGGCTGACATTCTGCGGCTCGACCTAACGAAAGACTCCGTGAGTTTCATCAGACAAAAGACTTTCAAGCGACGCGATGCCAACGATACAACAGAGTTCACCATACAGCCGGAGGCGAGAGCCATTCTCGACAAATACCTGACCGCCGAGGGTAAACTGCAATTCAACAACTTTACGACCGAGCGCTCAATCCAACATATCAATGCAGACCACCTGAAAAAACTTAGGGCGAAAATCGGGTTTGAAAAACTGATATTTTATTCAGCTCGTAAGACATTCTCGCAGATCGCCAATGAACTTATGATAAAGGACTCGGTAATTGAATACTGCATTGGCGACTCGCCGTTACCCTCTAACAGGGCCTTATCGTTTTATGTCAGGGTCAACAAGAGAATGGCCGACAAAGCCATACGCAGAGTTTTCGACGCCGTGGCCTCTGACAAAAGTATGGAGCAGTTGATTTCTGAACTTGAAGCGTAAGCCTTGCTGGAGGAAAGGCGCACACTCATTGAGGTACGCCTGAATGTGTCATGCACATTCTTAAAACTTATTTGCTTATAAGCAAGCTGCCTCGCTTGGTTGGTATTGGAGATTTTCAGCGTTCCCTTTCAACATTCCCCGGAACACTGTCAGTACGTTTATGTGTTGCTGTGCAATCTTCTGTTGCTTCTTGGAGAGGGTTCTGATATATTGACGGGCTGATTTGAGCGCACCGTCCAAATGAAAGATAAATTCAGGATAAGCCATTTCTTTCCTGAAGAAATCCTCGACCGTCATATGGCCGTCGGCCGGCACGAATGGTTTAGAGGATTGAGATTGTGATTGCGCCGGAGAGCATATCTGTCGCACGTCCTCACGGCGCACTCTGCCTTGTGGAAATAGTGAGGGTTGCATCTGGGCCGACCGTGCAGATGCCGACTTTGACCTACCTG
The DNA here is from genome assembly GCA_009775195.1 of Muribaculaceae bacterium. Classification (GTDB taxonomy): domain Bacteria; phylum Bacteroidota; class Bacteroidia; order Bacteroidales; family Muribaculaceae; genus CAG-873. The sequence goes on along the minus strand of VSPF01000001.1, from coordinate 4,374 downwards.
TTCTCTGCTTCTTGCGGTATTGGTCGATATACGCCAGTCGCACCTCGTAAGAGGTCATTTCGCTGTCAACTGGAATTTCTTCCAACTCCTGCGAGTCCGACGGATTGTTCAGAGAATGTGTTACCACACCATCTATCCACTTGCGATATCCGTTTGCCTGATTTTTCCGACATTCGATTAGGAGGGTCAACAGGCCGTCCTGATCTATGTAACGATTACAGGAGGTGATTTTTTGTCGCCGGACATTAAACTCTCTGATTTGTCCTCTGGTCGTTCTGACAAGAGCCTCGGCCTCTCTCAACAGCATCGAGAGTGTCTGGCATAGGTCTGTCAGATTATACCACAGGGAGCCGTCCTTTTTGCAGGCATGAAGAAAGCCATACTCCGGCGAGTAGAACTTTTTCATTTCCGGCTCTTGTTTCGTTTTTGGTAACATATCTTAGATATTGATTTCTGAACTCTGAAATATTATGTGGCAATGATTGATGCACTCACAACCGTCCTCGTATGCTGAAAAGCAATTTGGAGTATCTTCCTCGATTTTCCAACCCAAATTAGTTGCATCGACTCGCCGATTGTCAGTAAGAGTTTTGAACTCTGCTCTGGCCTCATCAAGCGAGCCGTAAGGTTTTACCTCCACACTGCGGTCATAATCATCGGAGCAGTCTTGGATTATGATATATATTGTCTTTTTCATTTGTCAGACACAGGTTTTTGAATTTCTACCAATTCTGCATTCTCGCCAATCCACAACATTGCATCTTCACCCTTCCACTTGAAATCGAATGCTTTGTTAATTGGATTGAATATGCCGGAGAGAACCGTCCCCTCCTTGAGTCCTTTGATTTCAAACAGGCACCACTTACCCATTTCGGTAAAGACTTTCACACGGGCTTTTGCTGGAACCGGTTTGTTTTTACTTGAACGTGCCATAATGATTAGATTTCGACAAGTACACCACTCTGATATACGCACACCATATAGTTGTTGTTCTTGTTAGCCTTGCAGCATTGAGCAGCATAACTAATGGCCGAGGTTACCTCGCGGAATGATTTAACAGCATATCCGGCAGATTTTTTGATGACGTAAAACTTTTTCATGTCGTTTATTTGTTGATGTTATGTTTTATTTTGATAGTACAAAACTAACAAAAAATTATCATATACACAAATATAACTACTTGAAAATCCGCAACTTAACTCAATTTTAACTTTTATTATCGTTATCGTATTTACAAGTTTTGGAGTGTGGAATTATCATCTTCGGCTACATCACGATATAACTCTATCCCATTGACATTGTGGCTATGGGCTACCAGACCGGCAGACTCCAATTCTCCTATGGTTTCCATGATTTCAGAAATAATTTTACTGTGAACATCATTCCTGATCGCCACATACGGCGCCTTCTTATCTTTCTTTCGTTGTTCGATTACCTCTCTGATAACCTGATAAACGTATGGCTGGAGATACTGCATGGCGGTCAGTTCAGGATTTTATATTCACGGATTAACTTGGCTGCTTTCAACAGGAGTGTTCCAAGTTGCTCCGCAGCGACAAATTCTTCAGTATGCTTGCGTGTCAAAGGTTGACCGGAATAGCCGCAGGACTCTCTGCGCCGGTCAGCATACTCTTTCAGATAGTAGTTGCCTTCTCGTTCAAGGAACTTGGCAAAGTCATGCACGAGAGGGTCATTGCAAGCCTTATAGCCCTCTATGAAGCAGTCTACATTTCGATTGCTTAGATTGCGAGTACCGCGCAAGTGGTGGAAAGCCAGCACCGCCACGTCCTCGCTGTTCATGTGTTTGGGGGTATTCTTCATTACGTTATGATGAATTGAATGTTGAAATAAAACTCCCTGCTAAGTCGACCTACCTGCGGAAATTTCCACGGCGACTCTCCATAGGGAATAAAGATTACTCTCTGTTTAGTGTCGGCTGTGATGCCGTGTTTTCGTAGCCGGTAGAGCAGATTAGCCCTGCGTTTCAGGGTCTGCTGTTTCATCATCACAGGTGCATTGACCGAGCCGTACTCCCTCGTAAGAGATGAAAGGTTCATCACCTTTCCGAACATACTCCGCTATCATTTCAGCTACGTCTGGAGATATGGGATATGCGAGCGCCTGCGCCATATAGACAGCACCGCATTTTGCGCACCTCATTCCGAGGACTGGATTTTTTTGGGGTTCTTCCATAAGTTTTAATCTTTTCCTAATTCATAGTTTGTCAACATCAGCAGTCGAATGGCGAGCAATTCTTCAGGACTTGTAGCAAACTGTTCCTGTGTCAAGGTCTGAACGAGTTTTGCCGTTTTATTGGAGTATTGAGTTAGGCAATACTCCATCTTGAGGCAAGCGTGAGTGCCGTCCTGTCCATTGGAGTAATCGCCATACTTGCCAAACGACGGAGTTAGTAGAGAGTTGTCGATATCGAGTACCATGCAGATTTCAGGATATACTATGCCCTTGAGGTATCTCCACGCTGTATGGGGTTCATCTTCAGTAAAACAGAAGCCAACAGAGATAGAACCTCCTTTGCCGCCGTTGTAATGGTCAGTAGTGTTAATCAGAGTTTCCCCTGATATGAACTTATGATACTCATTGAGCGAGCAAAACCTTGTAACTCTCATTGTATCCTATTCCCTAACTTGATTACGAAATACTCTTTGTCGGGTTCTGCTCCCCAGAGAGGATTACCGGTACCTATACTTACTCCCTTAAACTCAAATAGCATTGTGATATTGGTATAGCCACGGTGGAAGCGCACAGCGTCGTAATGTCGATATTCAAAATATCCGTCTGCGATTGCCTGTTTGAGCAACTGGGTAAACTCTTTGAGCGAGTCATTACATTTATTAGCCAAATCCTCAAAATCGCCATGACAGGCTTTGCAGAAGTAGCCGTAGCCCTCTCTGTCGACATTCAGGAGCCTTGCACTCCAAAAGTATGTGTCGCGGTATTCTTCCGGCTTTTCCAAAGCCTTTATCATGTCATACCATTTGCCCTTTAGGACTAAATCAAGTATTTCCATAAGCTGCGTTTTTACGATGAGGTGGAAGCACAGAGTATAGCCATGCCTCCACCTCTGAATGTTAGAATACGAGTTGCCAGTCGTGAGCGAAGAGGTCATCTACTGACGGACACCACGAATTTGCGGTGCTGCTTCCGGGGTCGAATATGAGGCACTGCGAAACATAGTCTATGTGATCGCCAGCGGCCAACACGAGACGCTTGGCCTCATCTGGGAGCGACTGCATTTTTGGGATAATGTCAGCCGTGATATGGGCCGGCACTTGCTTGAACACCATTTTGCCGTTCTCGCCCCAGATTTCGCGGCGCACGGCATAGCCCTCTCGTATCATAGGAAGCACTTGCTCAAAGGACAGCCCCCACGGGCGGCATTCTTCGCCTCCTTCCATGCAGGACTGACGCAGGCACAGCAGGGTCAGATATGCGCCCATCGTCTGATGCTGTGCCACGAGGAATGCGCGAGTGCCGAGAGGCATAGCCTGAAAGTCCTTGCCTTCATTGCGATTGTAGATGAAATCGCCGAGTTTGTTTGCGCGTGACATGACGTCTGCAATTTCGATGTTCACTCGGTCAAGTGGTGTTTCTGCAACCTTGTAGGCTGCCTCGAACACGTCGGCCGGCGACCATGATTTGTAGCCATCTGCGTATTCTACGAGATAACCGGGGCGTTCGTCGTATTCTTCGACGTAAGCGTTTTCACGGATAAGTCCTTCTTTGTAGGCCTGGCCATAGGTCATGGGAGCAGCCATAACTTGTTTAGTACCGATGTACTTTTTCATGTTGTTACTGGTGGGTTTTACTAAGCCGCCCAAGGCTTTGTTTGTAATTTATGTCGTTTGCTTTATATACTCTCTTATAAATCGAATAATGTTTTTTGAGTTGACGGCTGCTCCATGCCTAACACGAAGTCGCAAATGAAATTTTTCGCGTATTCAGAAGAAATCATAGACCTCTCTTCACTACATAACCCAGCTTCTTTACTTGGATTTGCCGACATGATATTTTTTCTAAATTTGGGCGTAGTCGGAGTAAAGCCATGAGTGGGTTCGCAATTTATAAACCAATACGCGGTTGGCTTAACAAAGTAATCTCCACGCCTTGTTCTATCGGTATCTACTATTGAAGGAGGCTGAACAAAACCGCTTTTAAGGAATGTCTGCAAACTATAAGGGTTTTCGAGTATTAGCCTTAGTCCACGTTCTCTCACAACTTGCAGCATCTTTACGAGCCGTGCAAAAAATATTTCTCTATTATGGGCGCGTTCTAATATCTTTTCAGTAGCTTGACGGCCCGATAGATTACGATAGTTCTTTGCAGTCCATGACATACTCATTTGGCTCATACAGC